>DBAX01000014.1 GCA_002291895.1 Cyanobacteria bacterium UBA999 | reverse complement strand
AGCACTACTGCAAAGACAGTCCTCCAAAGCAAGCCGCAACCTGTCAATAAGTCGCTCATCTCGCAAACGACGCTCATCGACTACTCGAAACTCGACCGCGCTCTCCGCAATCGCCAGTGGAAAGAAGCAGACAAACTGACGCGAACCCTTATGCAGAAGGTTACGAATAATTCTGGGTGTCTACAAAAACATCAAATCATTCGATTTCCAGGCGAAGATCTAAAGTTGGTTGACGACCTCTGGGTGCAGCACAGTGAGGGCAAGTTAGGCTTCAGCGTCCAGAAACGTATCTGGCTGGAATGTGGTAGTCCTAAGTCCAGCTACATCGCAAACCGAAAGGCTTGGAAAAAATTTGGGGGGCGCGTGGGCTGGCATCATACGGACGCAAAAGGGTACGATAATTGGCGCTACGCTTTTGAACTCAACTACACTAATCCGGAAAAAAATCCAGGACATCTCCCGTTCTGTCTTTGGGCTAGATCTATTGACTGGATTTTGGGCGGATTGTGGTGGCTAATGTTATGTTTGCTTGGACTATGCGTCTTATTAGGTTTACTTTTGGGGCCATTAACCGGTGGTCTCACTATTGTTCTGTCTCTCTTTGTAGGTGGTGTCTTTTTTTCTGTTTCTAAATCAGTGATGGATTTATTCTTTAGTAAGGGCAGGTGGGTTTCTTTATTTTTGCGATCTGAGATCTAAATTTTACGCACATTTTTTTAGGCTCGTTGCAACTTTCGCTTCAATAGGCTCTTCTGCAGCAGCATCATAATTGAGAGCAAATCCCCCTAAACCCCCCTTAGAAAGGGGGACTGATAATCGCATTTCCCCCTTCCCAAGGACGCTGGGGGATAATCCACGATACAACCGACACAATTTCCATCGCCTTTTCCAGAAGCATTCAAAAAGGGGAAGGCTGTGAATACATTTCTTGAAGTTCCAAGCCAAAACCAGAACCAGCCGCGATAATGGCACCGATGAATTGAAGCAACCCCCGTGATAAATGCCCGTGCGGCGATCGCCCTTACCCCCGGAGCACCCTTAACCATCGATACCATTCAGGTGCAGCCCCCCCAGGCCGGAGAAGTATTGGTGCACATCCAAGCGACGGGCGTGTGCCATACCGATGCTTATACCCTATCAGGAGCCGATCCCGAGGGATTATTTCCAGCGGTGCTAGGGCATGAGGGCGCTGGTGTGGTGGTAGAAGTTGGGCATGGGGTCACCAGCGTGCGCCCCGGAGATCACGTGATCCCGCTGTATACCCCCGAGTGCCGCCAGTGCAAGTTTTGCCTCAGTCGCAAAACCAACCTTTGCCAAGCTATTCGCGCTACCCAAGGGCAGGGGGTAATGCCCGATGGCACCAGCCGCCTCAGCTACCAGGGGCAGCCCCTCTATCACTACATGGGCACTTCTACCTTTGCCGAATATGCGGTGTTACCGGAAATTGCGATCGCCAAAATTCGCCCGGATGCCCCCTTCGACAAAGTGTGCTACATCGGTTGTGGCGTGACCACGGGTATTGGCGCAGTGCTTTACACCGCCAAGGTGGAGCCGGGAGCTAAGGTGGTGGTGTTTGGTCTCGGTGGTATTGGGTTGAACGTAATCCAAGGAGCGCGCCTGGCCGGAGCCGATCGCATTGTGGGCGTCGATATTAACCCCAGCAAACAAGCCTTGGCTACCCAGTTTGGCATGACGGATTTTGTCAATCCCTTGGAAGTTGGCGATAAGCTGGTGCCTTTCCTGATCGATCTAACCGATGGCGGTGCCGACTACAGCTTTGAGTGCATTGGCAACGTGCACACCATGAGGCAGGCGCTGGAATGCTGCCACAAGGGATGGGGCGTCAGCGTGATCATCGGCGTGGCGGCGGCGGGACAGGAAATCCGTACCCGTCCCTTTCAGTTGGTCACCGGTCGGGTGTGGAAGGGCTCGGCCTTTGGGGGGGCCAGGGGGCGCACCGATGTGCCTAAGATCGTGGATTGGTACATGGATGGCAAGATCAACATTGATGACCTGATCACCCATACCCTGCCCCTAGGGCAAATCAACGAAGCCTTCGATCTGATGAAGCGTGGTGCGTCCATTCGCACAGTGGTGACCTTTGATTGAGTTCCAGATCGAAAAAGGACACCACCGGAATCCAATTAGGGCACGTCCTGGGATGTTTCCCACAAAGCCGCCAGCATGGTGAGTCCCGCTAGGGGAGCGGTACCAGCCGAGAGGATGCGATCGCCCAGGGAGCAGGGTTGGAAGTGGTATTCTCGGGCGGCGTGCATTTCCGAAGGGCTCCAACCGCCTTCACAGCCCGTCAGCAGGGCAGTGGGGCCATCGTGGTGGGCAGCAAAAAGGTTGAGCAGGTGGGGTGCCCCTCGGTCGGTAACGGCCACAAACCGCTGACTGAACGTGTCTGCCCATTGGCTCAGCCACAGGGAAAAGTTCTGGGGGAGCAGCACCTGGGGGCAGTGGCTACGTAGGGATAGTTCGGCGGCTTCCGAAGCAATGCGCTGCCAGCGTTGATGTTTCTGCTTGCCAAGGTCGTCGCGGTTGACAGTGCGATCGCTCCAGAGGGGGTGGATGTACCGCACTCCCAACTCGGTGGACTGCCGAATCACCAGTTCCATGGCACTTCCCTTGGGCATGGCGATCGCCAAATGGATCTCCATACCCAATTCCTGACTGGGAGCGGGCGACGGCGATCCAACTTGGGCGCAACATCCCCGAAGTTCTGCCCCATACCAGGAACCGACCCCATCCAGGAGCCAAAATGAATCTCCGTCCCGCAAGCGCAGCACGTGGCGCAGGTAGTGGAGCTGGGACTCGGTCAGGGCGATCGCCCCTTGGGGTAGGGCCGTGCGTTGCTCGGGTTCTAGGGTCAGTCGCTGCCGTCTCATTGGCACACCCAGCGCCACAGGGGATGCCGCCGCCCCCGGGCACAAATACGGTGCACCCGCGCCCGGAGCCGCTGACGCTCCCGTTGATTCCAGCCAAACAGGATGTGCCAGCTCTGCCATACCAGGGTGGCTTGGGTCAGGGCCAGACAAAAGGTCAGACCGAAGAAAGGGCGCGGGTTGTACGTCAGCCCCACCCGCAGCGTCGCCCAGGTGAAGTGGGATAGGAGCAGATCCAGTTCTAACTGCAGATGCCACAAACTCACTGTGCCCACCGTCAGCCAAATCAGCAGGGTGAAACCCCACCGCAGGGCCGTTTCCACCGCCACCAAGCGGCGGATTTGGTCATCCTCGTCCATGGCGTCCATGCCACCACAGCAGCAGCCCCGGGGCCACAAAGATGCTGGAATACACCCCAGCCGCAAACCCAATCACCAAGGCCAGCGCAAAGAATTTCAGAGTGGTTCCGCCAAAGAGCAGAATCCCGATCAGGGGTAAAACCGTGGTCAGCGAAGTATTGATGGAGCGGGCAAGGCTCTGGTTGACCGCCAAATTAACGACCGTAGGAAAATCCTGCCCTGACTCGTTCTTTTGGCTATTTTCTCGAATGCGATCGTAGATGACCACCGTATCGTTGACTGAAAAACCGCAAATGGTCAGAATCGCCACGAGGAACAGGCTGTCCACTTCCACCCCGGCCACCAGCCCCAGCAACGAGAAGCTGCCGATGGTAATTAGAACGTCGTGGATCAGGGCCACAATGGCGAAGACGGCGTAATCCAACTGAAAGCGAAATCCCAAGTAGATGGCAATGCCCCCAAGGGATAGACCTAGGGCCAGCAGCCCCAGTTGCAGAGCTTGGGTTCCTACTGAGGGGCCAATTTGATCGATCAGCGTCTTTGTGCTATCGACTTCACCGAAAGGGGCCAGGGCCTTGGTCAGCTCCTGGGTAAGACTCGTGCGCTCCTCCACCGTGAGGGAAGCAGTGCGGATGGAAACCCCAGCCAGGCGATCGCCCGTTACCCGCTGAATGGCGCTGTTGCCAAAGCCGCGCTCGGTCATAACCTGGCGCACCGCCCCAATATCGATGTCTTTCTTGCCGCATTGCCCGGCGGCATCGCACTGGAGTGCCAGCAAAATATTGGTGCCACCGGTAAAATCAATGCCCAGCCGCAATGGGGACTGAATCTGTACCCACAGCAGGGCGATCGCCATCAGTCCAAGGGTCACAGCCACGGCCGATGCCAGCAAATAGCGCCGACTGAAGCGACGCAGATCGATTCCCAGGGAAAAATTCATGGGGTGGCCTCCACTTGGGAAGAAGTATCGGTGGGCTTACCAAAGGCCTTCACTCCGTAGAAGGCAGGTTTACGGTAAGTGGGATTGCTTACCATGGCCAGGAGAAAGGCACGACTGAAGGTGATCGCGGTAAACATACTCACCGCCACACCGACACCGAGGGTTACGGCAAATCCCTTCACCAACCCCGAGCCAAAAATAAACAGCGCCAAGCAGGCAATTAATGTGGTCACATTGCCATCCAAAATGCTCGACCACGCGCGGTAAAACCCGGCTTCTACGGATTTGTAAAGAGTGCGTCCGGCCCGCAGTTCCTCAAGGGTGCGCTCGAATATCAAAATGTTGGCATCTACCGCCATCCCCACGCTCAAAATAAATCCGGCAATCCCCGCCAAGGTGAGCACCACCCCCAGCACGCTGAAGCAGGCGTAAGTCAAAACAGCGTAGACCAAGAGGGCCAGGTCAGCTACTAAGCCCAAAATGCGGTAGTAGACCACCATAAACACCAGTACCAGAGCCAATCCAGCAAGACCCGCGACCAAGCTGCTGTTGATGCTATCGGCACCAAGGGATGCACCGACGGTGCGGTTCTCAATCACCGTGACGGGAACCGGTAAGGATCCGGCCCGTAGCTGCAGGGCAAATTCATTGGCGGAATCGGCATCAAAACTGCCCCGGATGATGGCTCCGCCATCGTCGATCCCCCGGGCGGCGAACTCGGGCCCAACCGTAGGAGCACTGATCAGTTCATCATCCAGGAAAATGCCAATACTGCGTCCCGTGCCCGCGAGGTTTTTGGTCAGTTCTCCAAAAATGCGCCCCCCCTCGTCATCGAAGGTAATGCGCACCACCCACGAGCTATCCCCCTGCCCCTGGGTTGTGGCCACCGCGTCCCGCAGGCGATCGCCCGATAGGTTCACGCCGTCAAACTGGGCAAAAATCTCCTTGCGTTCCTTGGCGATCGCCCGATCCAACTTTTCCAATTGCTCGGCGACCGCGGGCGTGGGTTCCTTGCCTTCCGTACTGTCCTGGAGCACCGCCCGCTGCAATTCCTGCTGCCGCAAAATCGTCAGCCGCGCCCGAAATTCCGATTCGGTGCCCTGTTTTTGTTGCCGAAACTCCAACCGAGCCGTGCGCCCAATTACCCGCTCCGCTTGGGCAGGGTCGTTCACTCCCGGCAGTTCCACCAGCAGGCGATCGCTCCCTGCCACAACCACTGAAGCCTCCGATACGCCGAGGCTGTTAATCCGCCGCTCCACTACAAAGCGGGTTGCTTCCAGCACATCTGCCGCGCTGGCCCTGGTGCCACTGAGATCGGCTTGGAGCGTCAGTTGGGCCCCGCCCCGCAGATCTAGCCCCAACTTGGGTGGGTTTTGCAGAGCAAAATAAAGCGCACCCGCCACCAGTAGCGCCACAAAGATCAAAAATCGGTTTGGTTTTCCCATGCCCTAGGTTGTTCCCAGTTCGTTCAAAGTCACTGCATATCATACTCTGAGGAAACCAGACAGGCAAAAAGCCCTAGAACTGCCCAGGAAGACCCTCTGGCTAGCCTGCTCCGCCATAGTTCAGAATTCTCGTCAGGACATTCTCAGGCTATGCACATTCAACGAGATTTTTTAGCCAATTGCTGCCGCCAGTAGAGTGCGGAAACAAGATTGATCACCAAGTGGGCGGCAAGGGCAGGCACTAAATTGGCCGTCAGCAGGGTCAACGCGCCCAGGATCCACCCCACGAGGCTGGCAAACAGAACGTAGGGGTAGTGCTTGGGGCTCGCCAAGTGCAGGAACCCAAACACCAACCCAGAAACCAAGACAGCCACCATATTGTTGCCGAGGGCAGCCAAAGCCACCCCCCGAAACAGCAGTTCCTCACTGGCGGCAGGAAACAAGCCCAGGAGCAAGAGGTCGGGAAGTTCTAGGGGCGCAACCACCATCTGGAGGTAGGTGTGCACGGCTTCGCGATAGGCGGGCCAGAGGTGGGCCAGTAGGAGGCTAGCAGCAGTGAGCAGAAGTCCCACAACAGCGCCAATACCCATAGCCGGCGGATGCCAATGCAGCGGGGCGATCGCCACGGGGAGCCACCAATGCCACAGACCGGCGATCGCCACAAGCAGCACCGCCGTAGCCACAATGACCTGCACCACCCGACCGCGACTGAGGGACGGCAGCTCCGTTGGGGTCATGGGGAGAGCACCTGCACGAGATGTTCCAACTCCGACTCCAGCACCATGGCGTGGATCGAGGCCCGCAAGCAGTGGGGATGGGGAATAGCACGCACCAGAAGGCGCTCCTCAGTTTCCCAGCGCTGCATCAGGGCACTGGGGGATTCGTGGGCCACGGTAAAGGAAACAAGCCCCGTGGGAGGGGGCGTTTGACGTACCGGCGTAACGTGAGGTAGCTCTCCTAGGCGCTGCCACAGCCACTGGCTCAGGTGGGTCAGCCGCCGATACCGCTCTTGGGGCGACCCAAGGTGCCCTTGCAGGGCGATCGCCTTGCGCAATCCCGCTAGCAGCGGATAGCAGGAACTGGCTACTTCAAATTTTGCACCGTTGGGCTGCCATGGGGGTACGGGTAGCAGTTCCTTGCCGGATCTGAGTCCGCGCCAACCGGCAAATACTGGCTGCGCTGCAGTCTGAAAGTTCGGCTCCAGGTAGAGACCGCCCAAACCCACGGGCCCGCAGAGCCACTTGTGCCCCGTAAAGGCATAGGCATCAATGCCGAGGGTAGGCAGATCCAGGGGCAGCACCCCCACCGATTGGGCCGCATCCACCACTACCACTGCCCCCCGGCTGTGGCACCAAGCCGCGATCGCCCCGAGGGGTAGCACCTGTCCGGTGTTCCACAGCACGTGGCTTACCATAAGGGCGCGGGTCTGGGGGTGCCAGTGGTGCTCGAAGGCGGCGAGGATCGCGGCATCGTTCTCCAGACCAAGCACTGGGACAAACTCGGTCACAACGCCAAAACGCTGTCCCAACTGGGCAGCAATAGCTACGATCCCGGGATGTTCGCAGTCGGTCAGAAGCAGGCGATCGCCCGGTTGCCAGGGCAGACCCCAAAGGGCAATATTGCAGCCCGCCGTAGTGTTTTCGGTAAGGGTAATGGTCTCCGCAGCGACCCCTAGCTCCGCCGCCAGGGCTTGGCGGGTTTGGGCTAGCTCTTCTGTCACCCAGTGGTTGACCTGCACAGAAAAACTACCCTGGGCTTCGCAATAGGCAAAGCTATGTTGGATGGCATCAAGCACCTCTTGGTGCAGAACGCCCTGCCCGCCATAGTTAAAGTACCAGCGCCCCCGGAGGGCCGGAACCTGCGATCGCCAGTGGTGCAGTGCCTCAGTAGTCATCGTCTTTGTTCCCGCATCAGGGCAAATTCCCAACGTCGTAGTGACAGTGTGCTGCCAGGTTTACTCCCCGTAACACCCTAGGCAAGGGCGTCGGCTGCAAATTTCCCAGCATAGACAGTACCTGTTCTTGACAAATTATGTTAGGAAAAAAGCAACCAAACCAAGAAAAAAGGAAGACCAAGGGTAAGATAAAGGCAGTAGCCATTGTGAAGTACGTCTATGGTAGCGCAGATCACCACTGTTCCCTCTTGCACCGCCCAACGCCTCCGCCAGGTTTTTGCTACCGTAGACCCCACCTGCTGCCCACGGCGAATCAACCTCCACCTCCACACCGTCTACTCCGACGGCCGGATGCAACCAGAGGAGGTCATGGAGCAGGCGATCGCCCTGGGAGTAGAGCACATTTCCATCACCGACCACCACACCGTCGATGGGTACCTACTGGCCCAAGAATACCTAGCTTCCCGCCCCCAGCCGGGGCATAGGCCCACCCTGTGGGCGGGGGTCGAAATCAATGCCAGCCTCCTATTTACCGAAGTACACCTCCTTGGCTACGGCTTTAACCCTTACCACGAAGCCATGCGCCCCTACCTGCAAAGCAAAACGACTGCGGGCGTTGACTACCAAGCCCTAAGCGTCACCCAAGCCATCCACCAAGCAGGGGGATTGGTCGTTCTGGCGCATCCCGCCCGCTACCGTCGCCGCCCAACCGAGCTGATTACGGCTGCCGTTCCCTTGGGCATTGATGGGGTCGAGACCTACTACGGCTACGAAAACCACGACCCGTGGCGACCCAGCCTCCACCAGTCGGAACAGATTCATGCCCTAGGGGAGAAGTTTGGGCTCTTCCATTCCTGCGGTACCGACTCCCACGGCTTTAAAATTACCCGTCGCTTGTAGTCCGAACGCGCTAGGATCGGTCTATGGATGTCAATGAACTGATGCAGCGCTATGCTGCGGGTGAGCGGGATTTCAGCAAGGTCGATCTGAGTGGTCAACGGCTTAGCGGCCATGATTTTAGCCATGCTGACTTTTTGAACGCCAACCTAGCGAAGGGCTTTCTCAAGGGTGCTAGTCTCAACTTTGCCTGCCTGATTCGCGCCAACCTCCGGGGGGCCGACCTTAGCGATGCCAAGCTCTGTGGTGCCAACCTCAACCAAGCGAACCTCAGCCAAAGCTCTCTTGTGGGGGCCGATCTTCACGGCGGCATGCTGCACAAAGCGAACTTGTTTGGCAGCAACCTCAGTTTGGCGGTTCTCGTTGATGCCAACCTGATTGAAGCCGATTTGCGCCAAGCGAACCTCAGCCATGCCTTGCTCAGTGGAGCCTGCCTGCGGGGAGCTAATCTGCGTCGGGAACGGGCGATCGGCGAGCAGCATCAGATAGAACTGGCACCAACGCCCCATGCCATTCTCTACGGCGCCAACCTCGCCCATGCCGACCTGCGGGGAGCCAATCTTTCCGGTGCCGATCTCAGCCAAGCCAATCTCAGGGGAGCCAACCTTCAGGATGCTGTCCTCACGGGTGCCAACCTCCAGGAGGCAAAGATCGCCGAGGCTAATCTTCAGGGCGCGTATCTCACGGAGGCAAACCTGCGTTCAACCCTAATGGTGGGCAGCAATCTTACCCAGGCGCGCCTAGAACGAGCCATCCTGATCGATGCCGACCTTTCTGCCAGTCGGCTGCGCAACGCGGTTATGCCAGACGTCTGTGCCAGCCGGGTATTAATGGTGGGAACCGATCTCACCGATGCCAATCTGTCGCGGGCCGATTTGAGCCGTGCCAACCTAACCGAGGCGATCCTGACCACGGCCAACTTAGTGGATGCCTACCTGGCCCGAACCAACCTCACCAACGCCAACCTTACCGAAGCTTTGCTGAACCGCGCCGAAATGACAACAGCCGTGCTGCTCGGAGCCCAGCTACGCGGTGCCACCATGCCCGATGGCAAAATGTATCAGTCATGATGGAGTTGCCCGATGCCTAAGCTTTCTAAGCCCCCCGATCCTCGGGATCCGGAATATCAAAACCTAGAGCGGCGGGTGAATCTCACCTTGCACTTGGCGGTGTATGCCGCTTGCTGTATGACGGTGTGGTTTGCTGAGTCGATCACCTACAGCCATTGGGACTGGGCTGGCTGGAGTGCTTTGTTGTGGGGATTGGGTGTGCTGGGGCATGGTTTGTGGGTATGGCAAAAAAATCGGCTGAATCCGACGCCCTAGGCTGGTACCTGCGCGATCGCCCTTTGGTGTGGGGGCAGCGCACCTTTTTGATGGGAATTCTCAACATCACCCCCGATAGCTTCAGTGATGGTGGGCACTTTTTCTCCCTAGAGGCTGCTCTGTCCCAAGTGCACGCCATGGCCGGCGTCATTGATATTTTAGACATTGGTGGCGAGTCCACCCGTCCCGGTGCCCTGGCAGTGGATGGGGCAACGGAGCTAGCGCGGGTATTGCCGGTTATTAGGGCGGTGCGGGCGGAGTTTCCGGGATTGCCGATCTCCGTCGATACGATGAAGTCTGGGGTGGCGGCGGCGGCGGTGCGGGCCGGGGCCGATGTGATTAATGATGTGTCCGGCGGTCGTTGGGATCCTTTGATCCTGGAGGTGGCAGCCGAACTGGGTGTGCCCGTAGTGCTGATGCACATGCAGGGGGAGCCGCGGACGATGCAGCACCAACCTACCTATGGGGACGTCGTGGCCGAGGTCTACGAGTTTCTGGCGGCGGCGATCACCCGAGCTAGGGCCGCAGGGATCCCGCGATCGCACATTGCCGTGGATGTGGGCATTGGCTTTGGCAAAACCCTAGAGCATAACCTCACCCTATTGCGGCACCTAGCCAGATTTCGAGAACTGGGCTGCCCCCTCCTCACCGGTGTGTCCCGCAAAAGCTTTATCGGTACCCTGTGCGATCGCCCCAACCCCCAGGAGCGCCTTTGGGGCACGGCAGCAGCGTGCACCGTCGCCATCGGCGGCGGCACCGATATTCTGCGGATCCATGACCCCCTAGAGTTGGTGGATGTGTGTCGGGTGGGGGATGCCCTACTGCGCAACCAAGGATTCTTCGGCTAGGCGTTCGCGGAAATAGGCGATCGTGGGGCGAAGCCCTTCCTCAAGAGGGACTTCGGGTTGCCAGCCCAGGATACTCCTAGCTCGGTCGATGTTGGGACGGCGGCGGCGGGGGTCATCCTTGGGCAGCGGGCGAAAGATCAGTTCCACCTCTGGGTTCACCAACCGCTGCACTGTTGCGGCTAGCTCTAAAATCGTATACTCCCCCGGATTGCCCAAGTTCACGGGCTGGCTATAGTCCGAATTCATTAACCGGATCATGCCCTCCACCAAGTCGGACACGTAGCAAAAGCTGCGGGTTTGGGAGCCATCACCATAGACCGTGAGGGGAATGCCCCGCAAAGACTGCACCACAAAATTGCTGACAACGCGCCCATCGTTGGCTTGCATCCGTTCGCCGTAGGTATTAAAAATCCGCACCACCCGCACCTCAGTACCGTACTGGCGCTGGAAATCGTAGGTTAGGGTCTCCGCCAGGCGCTTGGATTCGTCGTAGCAGGCGCGAATGCCGGTACAGTTGACGTTACCCCAGTAGTCCTCCGATTGGGGATGCACCTCAGGATCGCCGTACACCTCGGAGGTGGATGCTAAGAAGAACCGCGTGCCGCCGCTGCGGGCCAGTTCTAAAAGATTCAAGGTGCCGATGACCCCCGTTTTGATGGTTTTAACCGGGTCGGCTTGGTAGTGCACCGGAGAGGCAGGGCAGGCCAGGTGGTAGATTTGATCGAGTTCTGGCAGGGCGATCGCCTCAGTAATGTCATGGCTGATAAGGTGAAATGCGCTGTGCCCCTGCCATTGGGCTACGTTGCGGGCACTGCCCGTGTAGAAATTATCCAAACAAAAAACCTCATGCCCGGCTGCCATCAGGCGATCCACCAAGTGGGAGCCCACAAACCCGGCACCGCCCGTTACTAAGATCCGCATAGATTCAATTCTGTCTTCCTAAACTGTGAATAATCGGTGCCCGAGGGCATCCCTTGGAGTTGCTACAACTAGTTATTGAACAAATTGCGCACGAGACTAAAGGGGTTGACAATGAGCCCCAAAAATCGCGTTGCCGAGTTGAGAATCGAAGAGCCAAAGGCGGGACGCACCACAATGACGTCGCGATCGCGCAGGCTAGGATTACTCTCCTCATTGGGGGGCAAATTCAGGTCTGCCACCAGATTGCGCCGCACAAGGGAGCCATCGGGAGCCAAGCGATACAATTCCACCGCCCGCCAATCGGCATCATTGGTCAGCCCCCCGGCCGACGTAATGGCCAGGGTAAAAGGACTGTTGGGGCGCAGGGTAATGGGCCCCGGACGCACCGCTTCCCCCACCACCTGCACCGTGATCGATGTGGGCGAGAAGGTAGCTTTGGCAATTTCCCCGTATTCACTGGGGTTCTGCACCGGGAGTTTGGGCACAAAAATTTCGTCGCCGTCGGTGAGTACCACATCCTGGGTGAGGTCGGCCTTGACGATGAGATCTAAGAGATTCACGCGAAACTCGGTGCGCTTGCCATCCACACCGAGCCGCCCGATGCGAATCCGGCGAATATCAGCCCCTTCGGTGATGCCCCCAGCGGCCTGGAGTGCCCGAGTAATCGTTACCGGCCCTCCTTGCCCAGCAATACCTGCTGTCCCCGTAGCCCCCTGCAAGCCCGTGGCCGCTTGCCCCAGGCGGGTAAACAACAGCGTTTGGGAGCCCACCCGATTGACTTCCCCAGCGAGGGCCACCTGAATGGCAAAGGAATCGGGTACGAAGGTGGAGTTCTGCACCGGGCGGGGCTGGGCAGCCACCTGATCCGCCAAGCGGGGCACAAAGATCGAATCTCCATCCAGAATGCGAATATCCTGGCTGATGTCCCCCTTTTCTAGCAGATTTAAAAGGTTGATGGTCAAAACCCGTCTGCCATTGCCCCCATCGCGGCGGGAAATCTGCACCTTGGACAGGTCAGCCCGGGATGTAACCCCACTGGCAGCCTCTAGGGCTCGGGTTAGGGTGGCTACCTGGGAATCGCGCCCAGTGGATGTGGCTCGAAAGTAGGTGAGAAATCGGGGGCCGGGGCGGTTGACTTCTCCCACCACGGCAATGTTGAGGGGGCGGGGCTCCACTAGGGAAAGATTAACAATATTGCGCACCAAGAAGCGCTCTAGGCGGCTACGCAGCAGGGCGGCACCTTCTTCGATGCTCAAGCCCTCTAGGCGCACGGGGCCGATGAGGGAAATGCTGATTGTGCCGTCGGGGGCAATGGTTTGATTCCCCGTAAGTTCGGGAACGTTAAACACTTCTAGACGCACCACATCGCCCGCCCCTAGGGTGTAGCGAAACGTGTCTAGGGATTCCCCTACCCGCGGCCCGGTGATGTTGTTGCGCAGCACGGGAGTGCGGGGTACCGTGTTGGGACTGGTTTGGGACTCTGCCGTAGCCGGTACAACGACAACTGCCGCTAAAAGGGCGATCGCCCCGCCAGAGAGCACCTGTGCCGTGGATGGATGGGACATAAAACCTCCTCAAACCGTAGTGTTATAGTACCAGATGGGCGTGAATGCAAGTAATGATGGATAGTCAGGGCACAGGGGCCGATGTCATTGTGGTGGGGGCGGGGATTGGCGGTTTGGTCACAGCCACCCAATTGGCCGCCAAGGGCATCCGCGTGTTGGTGCTAGAAAAATACCTGATTCCCGGCGGCAGTGCGGGTTATTTCGAACGGGAAGGGTACCGGTTCGATGTGGGCGCGTCGATGATTTTTGGCTTTGGCGATCGCGGCACTACCAACCTTCTCACCCGCGCCCTGCAAGCTGTGGACGAATCCCTGGAAACCATTGCCGACCCAGTGCAAGTGCACTACCACCTGCCTGGCTGGGACATCGCCGTAGACCGGGACTACGAGACGTTTCTGGCTAAATTGGGCGATCGCTTTCCCCAGGAGCGTGAAGGCATCCGGCGCTTTTATGATGAATGCTGGCGGGTGTTTCGCTGCCTCAATGCCATTGAGTTGCTTTCCCTCGAAGAATGGCGCTATTTGGTGCGGGTTTTTTTCCAGAGCCCCCTCGCTTGCTTGGGGCTGGCCCGCTACCTACCGGTCAACGTAGGCGATGTGGCGCGCAGATACCTCCGAGATCCCGAACTGCGGCGTTTCATCGACATGGAATGCTACATCTGGTCGGTGGTGCCGGCCGATCGCACGCCCATGATCAACGCAGGCATGGTGTTTAGCGATCGCCACTATGGCGGCATCAACTATCCCCGGGGTGGCGTCGGGCGGATTGCTGAGGCCTTGGTGCGGGGTCTGCTCAAAAAGGGCGGGCAAATTCGTTACGGAGCCCACGTCACGCGCCTGATTCCGGAGCAAAACAGCGTGGAACTGGCTACGGGGGAAGTTCTTACTGCCCAACGCATTGTCACCAATGCTACCCGCTGGGATACCTTTGAACGGTTGCGCAAGTCTGCCCCCCTGCCCAACGCCGAAGCCCGGTGGCAGCAACGGTATGCCAAATCCCCAAGCTTTCTCAGCGTCCACTTGGGAGTAGATGCCCAGATAATTCCAAAGGAACTGGCCTGCCACCACGTCCTACTTGAGGACTGGCAGCGGATGGAAGCAGAGCAGGGCACCATTTTTGTCTCCATACCCACGCTGCTGGATCCCGACCTAGCTCCACCGGGGCGGCATATTGTCCATGCCTTTACCCCCAGTTGGCTATCCGCTTGGCAAAACCTCTCACCCAAGGTCTACGAACAGCGCAAGGAAGATGCCGCCGCCCGCCTCATTGAGCGCCTAGAGGCGATTCTTCCTGGACTGCGGGCAGCGGTTGACTATCAAGAAGTGGGAACGCCGCGCACCCACCGCCGCTTTTTGGGGCGTACCGAAGGCACCTACGGCCCCATTCCCCGAACTAGGCCCTGGGGACTCCTGGGCATGCCCTTTAACCGCACGGCGGTACCCAATCTTTTTTGCGTGGGAGACAGTACCTTTCCGGGGCAAGGTCTGAATGCGGTGGCGTTTTCGGGGTTTGCCTGCGCCCACTTGGTGGCGACCACCCTGGGAGTCTTTCGTTAGGTGCTGCCCCTGCCCATTGCCGACGGGGTCTGTCGGGAAGCGGTGGCGGCGGAGATTCGGCGGCACGCAGCCCGGCCCCTTTTTGCCGCAGCCCGGGTAGGGGTCTTTGCCCGGCAGGGTGACCATGTTGCTGTCAATTTAGCGGGCGATCGCCGCTTTATCCCCGCTTCCCTAGTCAAGTTGGCAACCACCGCGGCCGCGTGGCGGCAGCTAGGCCCGCACTATCAAATTAAAACCCGGGTGTGGGGCGATCGCCATCCGGACACCAGCGGAACGGTGCCCCGGATTTGGGTGGAGGGGCAAGGCGATCCCCAACTGACCTCAGCCGACCTCCTGGGCTTGGCCCGCCAGTTGCGCCGTCGGGGCGTCCGCCGGATTTTGGCAAGCGGTCTGACCACGCCGCTGCGGGGGAGCGGCATGGCTCCTTCCTGGGAAGTAGGCGACGTGCAGGCCTACTATGGGGCGATCGCCCATGGGCTGACGGTGGACGGCAATGCCATTCTCTGGAACGTTCGACCCGGGGTCCTCGGACAGCCCCTCGTGTGGACATGGGAGCAACCCGCCGACGGCTGGCAGGTGGAGAACTTAAGCCGTTCCGTACCCAAGGGTGAGCCAGATACCCTGGTGGTAGATCGCCACCCAAGCCAGGAACGCATGACCCTGACGGGCACCCTCCCCGTCGATCGCCCCCCAGTACTGGGGGGGGTCGCCGTTCCCCAGCCCCAAGAAACCTTTCGACGCCATTGGCACCGGGCGCTGGCCCAAACCTACGGTGCCGCCCCCCCTGGAATTGATGGCGGAGAGCCCACGCCTAGGAACGCCTTAGTTTTGCTAGCGGAGCACAACGCTCCCCCCCTCCACAGCCTGATCGCTACCACCAACCAGGACAGCGATAACCTCCACGCTGAACTGCTGCTGCGCCATTTGGGGCACCACCGCGATCCCCAAGCCCCCGATCATGGCACCGCCGGACTGGCCGCCGTGGAACAATTCTGGCGATCGCAGGGTATCTCCCCCCAGCAGATGCACTTAGCCGATGGTTCCGGGCTATCGCGCCATAATCTCATTACTCCCCGTGCCCTAGTGACCATCCTCAGCCGCATGCAGGAGGATCCATCTCTGCGGTCAACCCTGGCGATCGCCGGTCAATCGGGCACCCTAAAAACCCGTTCCTTCACGATTCCCGGTCGGCTCCAGGGCAAAACTGGCACTGCCAGCGGCATCAGCACACTGGCAGGATATGTGACCCCGTCCGAGGGGCAACCGGAAATCACCTTTGCCATCGTGGTCAACCACAGCAGCGCCACCACGGCCCAGGATCGAGAGCTGATCGCCGCGATTGTGCATCAGCTCAGTCGCTTGGCATCCCCCCGCTGCGGCAACCCCAAATAATCGGCGATCGCCCCAATAATTGCCCATTCACCGTGGCAATCCAGGGGTTCCCTTTGCTGGGGCGGCAGGAGAGGCTCCAGGAGAAAATCCCAGGGCTGGGTGTAAAAATCCTTGGCGGGCACAATGCGGTGCTGGGCACAATCTGCCAAGCCCCGCAGCAGATCGTCAGCTTCGCGGAACCCCTCCCGTGTCAGGCAAACTACAGGCACTCCCACCCGGCAGGCTTCTGCCAAGGTGCTATAGCCAGGCTTAGCCACAATCCGCTCGCAAACGGGCATGACGTCAACGGGACGGATTTCCCCACGGGGCACCGTTATCAGGTTGGCAACTTCCGGGGCATTGGCGTCAAAACTGAGAAACTGCCAGTCGGGAAACTCGGCCAAGCGTTCGTAGGGAACCTGCTGCAGGCCAAAGCCGCCGAAGGTCAGGAGCACCGTTGGGCGTTCGGGGCTCAGCCCCAAATGCTGCCGGATCTGCTCCGCAGTAAAGCGGGGACTGCTGCCGATCAACCCTACATCCTCCCGCTGGGGAAAGGCGGTCATGGGCTCGTGGAAGGGCACCCGAAAGAGGCGATCGCAGTGTCCGTAGAGTTCCGCCATCCAGCTAGCAAACGGGCTAAAGTCCCCTCCCCAATCCCCATAGATGTAATCCCAGCCAAAATTGCTGAACATCCAGCAGGGGGTTCCGGCCGCTCGGGCGATCGCCGCCAGCAGGGGGGGGATATCCGCCAAAATCAAATCCACACCCTGGGCGCGCACAAAGGACACCTCCTCGCGGATCAGTTCTTCCGCTTGGGCACGCAGCTCGTGGAGCCGAACCAAGGTGGCGTCATAGTTAATCTGCAGGCTATCCGTCTGCACCGCACCCACATCAAAGGTACGCTCGCGCAGCAGGAAATCCCCGTCGAGATGCTCTTCGAGAAGCCAACGGGGGGCAGAAGTCGCCAGGATCAGGGAAATTTCCGGATAGAGGGTGCGCAACTGGGACAATAACGCCGCCGAACGGGTAGCATGCCCAAAACCGTGGTTGGTAATGGCGGCGTAAAGTACAGCCATGGGGGTTAGTTAGGGGCGATCGCCTCTGCAGGCGAAGCATCAGCATCCGTTGGTTGTAGGGGCAAGGGATAGACACTGATTTTCTGGCGCGTCTTACCATAGCGCTCAAACGTTACCACGCCATGGATGGTGGCAAACAGGGTATCGTCGCTACCGCGACCAACATTATTTCCAGGATGGAACTTAGTTCCCCGCTGCCGCACTAAAATACTCCCCGCAGTTACCACCTGACCACCGTAGCGCTTCACCCCGAGACGCTTGGCGTTGGAGTCGCGACCGTTGCGTGTACTACCCGAACCCTTTTTGTGTGCCATGACCAATATCTCCTGTACGAACTGAGCCAGTAAAAAATCCAAAAAATTAAAAGTTGCCTGTGAAAGACAGAACCGCGCCCTAGTCTACATCCGCCTCAATACGATCCACCAGAAAACGGGTGAGGGGCTGACGATGCCCGTTCTTTTTACGGGTCTTTTTCTTGGGTTTCATCTTGTAAACAATAACCTTTTTAGCTTTGAGGTGGTTCACGACGCGACCTTGGACAGTTGCCCCAGCCACAAAGGGACGCCCCACGGTCACGGTGCCAGCGTGATGCACGAGCAGCACCTCGGTTAAGGTTACGGATTCATCGGGAGCCGCACGGAGCAGCTCGATATCGTAGAAACGCCCCACTTCCATGCGATATTGCTTGCCACCCGTCTGCACGATGGCATAGGAAGGAGCATTGGGGACGGTCTGAGTCTGAGATTCTTCTTGGGACATGGATGTTATTCCTCCTCTGCCGTAGGGGTTGCCTGGTGCCCCAGCTACTCTTCCTGATATTCCCGCCTTCGATTCCCTTGCTGTTTGTTCATGCCGATTACCCTCGAGGGCAACAGCTTGAGCTGCACAAGCAGTTACTACATTTTTGAACTAAATTCTTTGAACTAAAATTCAGAACTAAAATTTTTGAACTAAAAATTTAGACAAAAAGGAACAAATTGGGCAAAAAAGGAATCAAATGCGGAAAATTGGAGAAGTACCTGTGAGAACTACCCAGCAATTACGACCCGATCCGAGCAGTTGACTGGATGTATATTGACACGATTTCTAAATGTACAGTAAAAATTACCCTCTGCCAAGTTCCTTACCCAAATCAAGAACCTCCTATCCTGAATTCCAGGCATCGATCGGGGGCATCACTCCCACCTAAGCCTCGCCTGTTGTGGTCATAAATTAGGCGGGCTTCCCGGCAGTTTAGCGATTTAATAGTATTGAGGGTGCGGGTTAGGCATATGGCGATTACACGGCGGCAGTTTTTTGGGGGTGCACTGGCGGGATGGATGGGGTGGCAGTTGTGGGATCCGGGGCAGGTGGCCCTGGCAGCGGCCCAGTACCAAGGCGCGGCAAAGCAGGCGAGGCGGCGCTTGGCCCTATTGATTGGGATCAACCGCTACGAGGCACGTAATGAATGGCTGCCCCTCAATGGCTGCGTCACGGACGTGGAGCTGCAAAAAGAGCTGTTGGTGCATCGTTTCGGCTTTAGCCCGAAAGACATCCTGACCCTGACCGACCAGCAGGCGACGCGGCAAAGTATCGAGACGGCGATTTTGGAGCATTTGGTGGCCCAAGCGATGCCCGAGGATTGGGTGGTCGTGCACTTTAGCGGGCATGGCACCCTCCTAGGGGGACACCGTGCCCTAGTGCCTGTGGATGGTGCCATTCCCCACGGCAATACGGAGATCCTAGATATTCCTGAGGTGCGCCTGTGGCAGTGGCTAGCGGCAGTCAATAGCGAAAAGATCTTGTGCGTCCTTGATGCCGGTTCGGCGTACCCCGGCACACCCATTGTCGGAAATTTTCGGGTGCGATCGCGACCGGGACTCAAGGAGTGGCAGCCGATGAGTGTGGGGCTTCCGCAACTGCCCCGGGGGGTGATCCTGCGGGCTTCCCAAACCAACGATCAGTGGTGCGCCGATGCCCTGTGGTCGGGGTTTAGCAGCGGTGTATTTACCTACGCAATTACGCAAAAACTGTGGCAGGCTGTGCCTGCTACCTCAGTGCAGGTGGTTTTAAACCACATTCGCCCTGTTCTGGAAACGAAGGGCTTTGCTCCCAATGGCCCCCTTGACGGTGATGCGGCTGTGCCCCTCCCCCTAGAGGAACGGGCGGCGGATGGGTTCCTGCGGTCGGTATCGAACGATCGCCGGTCTGGAGAACTGTGGCTGGCGGGTTTACCCTTGGGGGCCATGAGTTACTACACCGCTGGGGCTATGCTGCAAGCCGACGAACAGCGCCTCCAAGTGCGATCGCACAATGGACTGATCGCCCGGGTGGAAGCCCTAGAGGGCAGTAAGTTGACCGAGGGGCAGTTGGCGCGTGAACTGGTGCGGGCTGTGCCGCGCAATCTATCCTTGGTTGTGGCCCTCGACCAAGAGTTGAGCCGTGTCGAGCGGGTTGATGCTACCAGTTCCCTAGCGACCTTGCCGCGCATGGTAGGGGTGGGGGCGGCCGAGCAATGTGCTGACTGCGTTCTGGGGGTTCGGAGTGGCAGCTATGGTCTGTTCACCCCTGGCTCGGTACCGATTACGGGTTCGTTTGGGGCTAGGGGGGAATCGGTGTATGCGGCAACCCGGCGACTGCAGCCACTCCTTGAGAGTCTTTTGGCCGCTAAGTTGCTGCGGCTGACGGCTAATGTTGATTCCTCTTGCCTGGGGATGGCAGCTTCTCTCCATGCCACGCGGGGCGATGGCTCCTCCTTGGTGCTGGACAGCCAAGGGACGGGGCGATCGCCTGCTGCCGCCTCTTTGCCGCAATCCTGGGTGCCCCCCTTCCTCAATATCGGCGATCGCCTGCACTGCACCCTGGCGAACTATACCGACGACGAACTCTACGTGCGCTTGATTTGCCTCGATCCTAGGGGAAAGATGCTGATCCCTAGCTTTGCCGTTAGCCCCTACGCCAGCGATGGGATGATTCCACCCCAGCAAACCTTAACAATCCCTCGGACCAATGCACCCCTAGACTGGATGATCTCAGCGCCCAACGGCACTGTGGAAGTTTGCGTGTTGGTGAGCCGAAATCCCTTCACCCAAACCAATCCCCTGCTGGAGCGCTCCCTGCGCCAGGCGGCTTCCCCCACCAGTTTGGCCTTGGTGCCCAACCCCCTTGAGGTGGCCCAGTCGCTCCTGAGCGACCTACACCAGGGCGGCAGTGAGGAGTCCTGGCTATTTGACGTCCGCTCCTTGGCTTCCCTGAGTTTTTCCTACCGGGTTGTATAGCAGAGTCTATCTATATGGAAGTAACTCTGCCAAAATGGTGCTATTGCCTTGGTTCCCATTTCCCGAGAGGTCGTGAACGAGCCGCTTGATTTGCCACCGCAGCCACAGTCTCTCCGGAAGCGTCTTGGAACAATTGGCGTGGCGGTTGCCCTATCCCTAACGGCCCTGTCCCTGGGAGGAGCATGGTACGGACGGCATTTTTTGCAACAGGAACTATCTCCCCTCCTGGAGCGGGAATTTACCCGACTCCTGCAGCGACCGGTGCGCTTGGGCCGCGTTCAGCGGGTGAGCCTGGGCGCGAGCGTGCGATTTGGAGCTTCTGAGGTGCCAGCGACGCCAACGGAACCGAACTTTGTGGTCGTAGAAGCAATTGAGGTACAGGTCAACCCATGGCGCTATTTGCGCGATCGCCGACTGGAACTTGATATTACGGTTCTTCGCCCCCAAGTGTTTGGGCGTCAGGATCGGACTACGGGTCTGCTCCAGCTTCCCAGCCTACCCCAGCCCGGTGCGGGGGATGCGGGGGTTGTGGATGTGCGCACCGTAACGGCCACGGAGGGACAGGTAACCCTGCTGGCCGGGGTCAACAACCGGCTACTCAGCTTGCGGGGGGTGGAGATCCAAAGCCGCTGGAATATTTTGGATCCGGGTAACCAACGGCTGGAACTCACTGCTACCGGAGAACTGGTGCGTCCTGAGCTTCCCCTGGCAGGAGCGGTGCCCGACCCTGGGGCGCTGCGGCGTCAGATTGCGGCGGCTCCCACGTCCCAAGGCACCCTCAATCTGGAGCTTGATTGGCACCTTACCCGGGGCATGGGGCGGGCAACGGTGCGATCGCCCGGCGTTGCTGTGCCCGTCGTGGGAGATTTTCTGGTAAACATGCCCCTAACCCCCATGGCTGGGGTGGCCGCTGGGGAGCTGACGGTGCGCATCGGCGAGGGGGAACCCCAAGTCCAGGGTACGCTTACGCTTGAGGATGGGGCGGTGCAGTTGCCCCAAGTGCCGCTGCCCCTCACGGATGTAACAGCCACCGTGCGGTTGGATCGCCAAAGGGTGTCCGTCGAATCCCTCGCTGCTACCTACGATCGGGCGATCGCCCTCCGGGGAAAGGGCAGCTATACCCTGGGGGGGCAATTGGATGGGGAGGTGACGGTACTTCTGGAGGACTACCAGCCACCCAAGACCCCCATAGCGGTGGCAATCAAGGGCAAGAGCACCATTACCGCCAAACTAGGAGGCACCCTTCCACGTCCTGAAATTTCTGCTCGGGTGCAGTTGGGGCCAACCCAGATTGATCGGGTAGGTTTAACTGGCATCACCGCCGAGGTGCGAACGAACAACTTGGGTACGGTCTTGATCCGCAATGTACGCGCCCAGACGGATTTGGGAGCCGAAATTTCCGGCTCCGGGCAATTGGATCTGGCCGAACAGCGGCTCCTGGCAGCCCTACAACTTACCGAACTCGATGGGGAACGCTTGGCAGAGCGTTACGACCTGCGACCACCGATCCGAATCGGCACCGTAAGCGCTGCGGTACAGGTGATGGGCACCCTAGCGTCGCCCCAAATCCGCGCCACGATCGCCGCTCCTAGGGCCACCTATCCCGCCCAGGGCACGGTGCTGCTCGCTGGCGATCGCCTGGAAGTTACCGAAGGGCAGGTGGACTTTCCCATTGGCAAGGTACGGGTATCCGGGAACTACCGCCTATCCGACGGCACCTGGCAAGGGGAAGCTCGGGGTTCTGGCATTCCCGTAGCGGCCCTTGCCCCAGACTTGGCTTTGCCGGGCAACACCCTTGAGGGCTCCGTGACTCTACGCAGTCCTGGGGGCGGTTTTACCCTGCGGGATATCACGGGCACAGCCTCCTTGCGGCTGCCCCGGGGTCTCGCTGCCATACCCGATGCCATTGCCGGAGATCTCGCTTGGACCGGCGATACCCTGCTGGTTTCATCCCTAGATGTAGGTTCCTACCTCCAGGCGTCGGGGCGCGTTGCCGTGCAGCTGACGGAGGGAATTCCTCAGGCCGAGTCTGTGGATCTCAACGTGCGATCGCAGGATGTGCCCATCGCTCGGTTTGCGGCTCTGCTGCCCGCCCTACCAAGGCAATCCCGGGGGGTGCTCAACTTTAACGGTCGGCTCTTTGGGGCTGTGGCTGCACCCCAGGTGGATGGGGATCTCCGGCTTGAAGGGGTGCAAGTACCGCTACCGTTGTTACCCCCGACAGCGGGGGGGGTGTTTTCCTTCGCCGGGCGAATCCAGGGAGCAGTCTTTGATCCCACGCTCCTCGGACGGTTGCGCCTGACGGCCCTCAACCTCAAGCCCCTAGAAGTGGCTGAGATCACCATCGACGGTCGTGCTACCCGCCGTGGGGCCCAGGGAGCAGTGGCGATTCGCGGGTTGGTGCTCGATCGCCTCCCGGTTGATACTACCCTCACCGGGCAGATCACCTATGCTCCGGAGGGACTAACCCTAGATGTGATGGGAGAACGCGATCGCCTGGCTCTGAGACTGGATGGCAATCTCGCCCCCCTCTCGTTTGCGGTGGCCCTCGGCAATGCCACGGCCACGGGCACCCGTTCTGCCAACCGTCCCGAGCGCCTTGATGTGACCCTCGCCAATGTGCCCCTCGGTCTTGCCGCCGCCCTCGTGGGGCAGGAGCAGATTCAGGGACGGCTCTTTGGCTCCCTAACTGTCGATTTGGGGATGGCCCCTGCTGCCCTCGGCACCATCGAAATCCAGCGTCCCCGCTTTGGGCGGATTCTGGCGGAGGCGGCCCGGGCTCAGATTCGCTATGGCAACGGCCGGCTGGTCGTCGATCAGGGGCAAATCGTGGTAAATCGTGCCAATGAGGCGGTGTACGGCTTTCAATTCACCTACGATCCCCAGGCTGAGGACGTCCTCGCCGGGGCGATCGCCATCAACCGCGGCGAAATGGCGGATCTCTTTGCCACCCTCCAATGGGTCAATCCCAACGACATTGCCCGGGGTTTGCAGTCCCCCCGCGGGCGGGCCGCCGACCTAGCAAGCATCAGTGCCATTACCCTACGGCAGCTGTCTCTGTATGCCCAATTGCAATACTTGGCGCAGTTGCAGGAGTTGGCGGAACAGCGGGACATTCGGATCGCCCAGCAGAACAACAACCTCCCGCCCCTGACAGAATTCAAGGGCACCGTCGGTGGACAGGTGCAGTTTGGGCTCTCCCGACAGCGGGGGCTGCGCCTTGCCTTCGACCTCAAGGGAGAGGGGTTTGAATATGGCAAATTCGCGGTGGATGACGTGCTAGCTCGGGGCTCCTTTGCCAGCGATCGCCTCAACCTAGACGTGCTCAAGCTCCAGTCGGGCGATCGCCTGGGGCAAATTACCAACGCCCAGTTGGGGCTACTGGCCCAAAGCGGCACCATCGAGCTGCGCAACTTTCCCATCGAATCCTTGCGCCCCCTGCCCTTTTTTGAGTTCATCCCCGTCGAAGTTACAGGAAACCTCAACGGCACGGCCACCCTAGCCGGCAACCTGCTGGACTTCCGCAGCAGCGGCAACCTCCGCCTCGACCAGGCCACCATCAACCGCCAACCGATCGCAGCGGCCACCACGGAATTCACCTATGCCAACGAACGCCTAGCCTTCCGCAGCAGCGTCCTTGTGACCGGTGATGAGCCCCTCGATGCCACCGGCAATCTGCCGCTTCGCCTGCCGTTTTTATTGTCCCTCCGCCCCCCCAGCACAGACATCTACTTGGATGTGCAGGTTAAAAACCAGGGACTCAGCGCCCTCAACATCTTTGACCAGCCCCTGCGCTGGCTTGGCGGTAGCGGTGCGGTGCAGCTGAACATCCAGGGTACCTTTGCCCAGCCCCAGATCAATGGCACGGCCCAGTTCAACCAGGCTTCCCTGCAACTGGCCGGTTTTCCGGGCACCTTCACCGCCGTCCAGGGAGGTGTAGCCTTTGATCGCGATCGCCTCAGTACCGACCTGCGGGGCCAGTTTAACCAAGGGGATGTCATGGCTAAGGGCAGCCTATCCCTGAGCGATCCCAACCTCACCATTGATGAGCCCCTAACCATCATGGCGCGCAACCTCAAGCTGACCATCGCCGACCTCAGCGCTGAAAATGCCTCTGGCACCGTCATGGTGGGAGGGACAGTTCTAGAGCCCAGCCTCAGTGGCGATATCAGCCTCGCCGATGGCCGCTTCGTCATTGGCAACGAGGACACCAGCGCCCTACTTGTGGGGGGCAATTCCTTGGCGATCGCCCTAAACGATCTGCGGGTAAAGCTGGACAACATGCAGGTGACCCGCTTCCCCCTCTTCAACTTCCTCACCAAGGGTACCCTCACGGTCGGGGGTACCCTTGCCAACCCCCTGCCCAGCGGTCGCCTGGCGATTCTCCGGGGGCAGTTTAACGCCATCTCAGCGCGCTTCCGGCTGGATCGGGCTTTCGATAACTACGCTGAATTCACCCCCGCCCAGGGGCTCAACCCCAGCCTCAATGTCCGCGTAGCGGGTTCGGTGCCCGAAATTACCCGCGTTCCCATTGCGGTCACCCGCCCCACCGACGCCTTTACCCCCCAAGAAGTCCCCACCAGCAGCCTTGGCGCCCAGCGTACCCTGCGCGTCCAAGCCACCGTCACCGGCAGCGCCAGCAATCCCACCATTACCCTCAGCAGCAGTCCGCCCCGCAACCAAGCCGAACTCACGGCCCTGATCGGTGGTGGGGTACTCCAACAGGCCGGCACCGATCCCGCCGCGGCCCTGGCCAACCTGGCGGGGGGGACGGTTCTTAACTTCATTCAGGATGCGATCGGCGACGCCCTCAACTTGGCCGAGTTTAACCTCAGCCCAGTGACCACGGCACCTTCGAGCACCAGCGGTTCCCGTCTGGGGCTTTCGGCAGAGGCGGCGATCGACATTAGCAACAGTTTCTCGGCCGCCATTCAGACCATCATCAACGACCCAGCCCAGGGCACCAACTATGCCATCCGCTACCGCCTCGATCCGACGCTACTGCTGCGGGGTAATATAAACTCCCAGGGCGAGCTTGGTGTTTCCATCGAATACGAAACCCGCTTCTAACTACTCCTACCTCCCATTTATGATTACTTTGCACCTGCTGCACCCCTCCAACAATGCTTCGATGCAGACCTGGCAGTTTGATGCGGCACCTGTGATCCGCATCGGGCGTGCCGCTGACAATGACATCGTGCTCTACAGCTCCGTCGTCTCACGGCATCACACGGAATTGCGCCACCATCCACCTCACTGGGATGTGGTCAACATTGGAGCCAACGGCACCTTTCTGGAGGGAACCCAAATCGACAAGGAGCAGGTTTTTGACGGTATGGTGATCCGCCTTGCCCTGACGGGGCCGCGCTTGCAAATACACCTGCAAGCCTAAGAAGAGCGGGACAGGGCCGAAAAACCGATGGCGGTCGCGGCGCGTACCCCTTATGCTGATGTCATTCAACTGGGAAAAGCTATGTCACAGATTTATTGCTTGCCCGAGCGGCGCAATGTGCCCATCCAAGAGAACCAAACTGTGTTGGAGGCACTGCTGGCCAACGATATTCCCCACGCCCATGCCTGCGGCGGCAATGCCTACTGCTCCACCTGCCGGGTGATGATACTGGAAGGGATCGAATCCTGCTCGGCACCAACGGCAGTGGAGCGATCGCTCAACAAAAAGTTGGAGTTCCCGGTGCATGTGCGCCTCGCCTGCCAAACCCGGGTGCAGGGGGACATTGCCATCCGGCGCATGGTTACCGATGCCCAGGATCTCGACATCGTCGAACGCCAGAGTGCCGAGGGTGCCGTAGGCGGCAAGCAGCAGGTGGCTCTATTGATGGTGGGCGTGCGGGGGGATGGCACCCTAGACGAGGACAATTTCTATTACGACCTCATTTACATCCTCAGTCGCTACTTCCTGCTGGCCCGTCGGGTGCTACGCCCCTTTGGAGGCAAAGAACAAGCTAGCTTTGGCAACGACCTGTTGGTAAAATTTAGTCTCGATGAGGGGCCGGAACCAGCGCTCCGGGCCGTTTGGGCGGCGTTGGAGCTACAGCGTGAACTGGAGGGGCTCAACGCCCACCTGCACCAGCTCTCCTACAGTCCGCTGCGTTTGACCATGGGCATTCACTACGGCATTGGGGTGGTGATGGGCATGGGCCTCGGTCGAACCCAGGAGCGGGCCCAGCATGTCGTGGGGCGACTGGTGGATGAGGTGCAGCGCATCGAGCTGGCCGGGCGGAAGACGGGAAGTTCGCTGTTGCTTTCGGAGTCCGCATGGGAGCTGGTGCGCGATCGCGTGGTATCACCGCGCAATTTTAATGTAGTGTTTGGTGGTGATCGCGATCGGGAGTGTCGCGTGTTTGAGGTCACTGCGGTTCAGGGAGAGGCACCAGTGGTTTTGGCAGCGGAGGAGCCTACCGAATCCCGCTCTTTGACGAGCCGGCTGGCTGGGTTTATGAAGCGCCTTGGCGAAATCCGGGTGCTCTAGGTGCCACAGACGGGAAGGCTAGCGGTTACCGTGGGCGATCCGGCGGGGATCGGTACCGAGGTGGTGCTGAAAGCGCTTTATAACTTCCCGGAACGCTCCGCAGTAACGGTGGTGGGCGATCGCCGGTTGATGGAAGCCCACTACATGCTGCTGCGACGCCAGGGGGTATCCGCCATTCTCGACCCGGGGGCGGTGGCTATTCTTGACCTGGATACGGGCATTGCTCCGAACCTAGGGCTATGCGATCGCGCCAGTGGCGCAGCGAGTTTTGCCTACCTGGAGCGGGCCATTACCGAGACCCTAGCCGGCACATTTGGTGCGATCGCCACGGGCCCGATTCACAAAGCCGCATGGCAGCAGGCCGGCCACGACTTTGCCGGCCAGACGGAAGTTCTTGCTAGCCGCTGTGGGGTCACAGACTACGGCATGCTGTTTGTGGCCCAGTCGCCCCACACAGACTGGATTTTGCGGACGCTGCTGGCTACGGTGCACCTACCCCTGGGGGCAGTGCCTGCCGCCCTCACCCCCGAGCTGATCTGGCAGAAATTAACCCTGCTACAGCGCAGCCTAGAGCAGGATTTCGGCGTGCAGTCGGGAACCATTGCCGTGGCCGGGATCAATCCCCACAGCGGGGAGCAGGGCTATTTGGGGGACGAGGAAGTGCGGTGGCTGGAACCCCTCCTGCGCCGTTGGGATCGCCTGCATCCGACCATGACCACCCTGGGCCCGGTGCCGCCCGACACCCTTTGGCTGGCTCCGGCACGGGCATGGCGGGAAGATCCCAAGGCCGGCCATAGTGCTTACCTGGCCATGTACCACGATCAGGGGCTCATTCCGGTCAAGGTGCTGGCCTTTGAACGGGCGGTGAATACGACCATTGGGCTCCCCTTCGTGCGCACGTCTCCGGATCATGGCACGGCAGCGGCGATCGCTGGAAAGGGCATTGCCGACCCCACTAGCATGGCAGCGGCTCTGACCTGGGCCCTCACCCTGGCTCAGCAGCGTTTAGAATATAGCCGCAGCACCTAACACAAAGCACAACACCATGGGAGAAGCCAAACGTCGCAAGGAAACGCCCACCCAGAACGCGAATGTCTGGTGGTCGAAGGAAAAATCGCAGCAATTTGTCACCATTACCACCCAGGGAGCCTGGGTCGGCATTGGTCTGATGGTGGCCTACTGGATCACGGTGCGGTTTTTGGGCCCGGCCCTCGGCTGGTGGCAGGTGGTGAATTAGGCGTGGGTGTCATCCGCCTAGGCTTCGATCCGGGGCGCCACAAGTGCGGCGTGGCGATCGCCGTCGATCAAACCATCCCGTACCATAGCGTAGTGGCGGCCGATGGCATGTTAGCCCACCTCCATGAGCTTTTTGCCCAGTATCCCTTCCAGGAAATTATCATCGGCAATCAGACCGGTTCCCGAGATTGGGCCAAGCGCCTAGGACAGGCTTTTCCCGCCTGCTCCCTCGTTCCGGTCGATGAAACCCACAGCAGTGCCGAAGCCCGACGGCGGTATTGGCAGCTTTACCCCGCCCGGGGGCTGACCAAGCTCCTCCCCTTGGGATTGCGACAACCACCCCGTCCCATTGATGACATTGTGGCCATTATTTTGCTGGAGCGCTTTGCTCGGCGTTGCTCAGGGTCAGCGCTGCCCCAAGCATTTCCTCCCCAGGCAGAGACTGCACCCTAAAGCCCAGCCGTTCGCAGATTTTGCCCACTGCCGTATTAGAGGGCAGCATGGTGGCCGAAAGGTGCTGAATTTGCTCTTGACGGGCGATCGCCACCGCCTCCTCAGTCCCGGCGGCAATTTCGGTTGGCACCGTAGGAATGCCTTAGGCCGCGAGCACCTGCTTCGCTTCGTATTCCGTCAGAACCGTGCGATCGCCCTGACGGACTTGGGCGAGCACCTCCGCCACTCGTTGGCGATCGGGGTTCTCCTCATCAGCGGCACTGGGCAGCACTGGGTCTCATAGGGGGCCCGCACGTTGCTGCTGTAGCGCCACAAGTACTTAAAAATATGGGCTGCCGTGTCGAGATAGCCAAACGTGGGAATTCCCGCATGGTTGAGGGACTGCATGGCAGTCCCCACGGTCTCGCCACCCATCCAACTGGCCAGAATCGGCTTGGTCGTGTGGCAGGCACAGGCAATCAGCTGCTCCGCCGTCTCCGTTGGCTGAGACATGGCCTGGGGGGTCAGAATCACAAGGATGGCATCGTTGCCGGGGTCATCTGCTATCACCGTCAGTGCCCGGGTATAGCGCTCCGCATCCCCATCCCCCAAAATATCCACCGGATTGTGGTGGCTCCAATGGGGTGGCAAAACCTGGTTCAAGTGTGCTACCGCCTCCGCAGATAATTCGGCCAGGGTGCCTCCCCCCTCAATGTAGGCATCCGTCGCAATCACCCCGGGGCCGCCAGCGTTGGTGACGATCGCCCGCCTTCAGAAGTAACCTCGGAACACTCTCTATCCATGGCATCTGCCTCCATGAGTGAACTCTTTGCACCGCAAGTAGAAATCTCCTATTTGGTGATTCAGCCACATCCATACAATACTTAACTCCATTCCATTAGGATTCTCTATCACGACACCATCATTCCATAGATAAGTATTGATACTTAGGAGGATGACCTAGCGATCGCCTTTTTGTTATTTTAAATTTGCTGAAAATCCTAGGCTAACGAAAAAACATCAATGAGAAATCGCTTTGCTTGGCTTTACTTGACCGTGAAGCACAGGGCGGATTTGTTCTGTTGTCTGGCGACTGAAGGTTTGCTCTCCCATTGATTGCAGACCTTTGCGGGAATATGCTCGACTAAAACCGGTTTGCCAGAAATGCAAAAAATTTCATCAAAGGTCGCGCAGGTAGTAAAAGCGATCACCTTTTTTACCATTCTCTTGCACTCGTCCCAAATATCCTGCCAAAGGAGAGGAAAGCTTGATGAGTATTTCTTTTAGTTCTCCTGGAGACAATTCTTTTGGAGGCTTAGAGAAATCATAAGCCCCTTGAAGAACGTTCGGAAGAATGTAAGACCTATCTGTGCTGTTTTCCAAGTAGGTTTTAACGAGTTGGACAATGTGTGCTCGCACTTTGATCTCAAGCTCAACTTTACGGATGTATTCTTCAATCTTTTCATCAACTTGTCCTGCTTGCAGGTAGTCTCTGAGTTCAAACAAATTGATTGCGCCATCATATTTAGCCTTAAGTTCAACAAGTTTTTGTAATGTCATAGCCTTCACAATACTAACATTCCACTCTTGAGCACCTTTCAACATATGTCTGGTCGGACTTCCTGCACCAATTACAAGTTTCGCAGAAGACTCAAAGATTTCTTTTCGTAAATGAGTAAGTCCAAGAGCAAGCAACTGACTTACTGCACTATTGGGAATACGTTTTCCTGCTTTGCATTCACCTATTAATGGGTAGGGCTTTGAACAAAAAAAATCTAATCCCCCTGCTCCGCCTATGTGAGATTCTTCGATTGTGAAACCGAGGAACTCTAAGCCTTTTCTTGTAATGTTTTCGAAGTCCGTTCCTGCTTGCCAATTACTTTTACCCGTATCTGTCTCTATACTAAAATTGCCTAATCGAGAGATTTCAGCAATCCACGACTGATAGTTTGTCCGTGGGGGTGGGCTGGGTGTGCCATACAGGAAACTCTCAATCTGCTGGCTGAGAACTTTGGCGGCGGGTGTGGTGGTTGCCAAGCGGTTTAGGCGGATGTGCACGTCATCAAGCTGGGAATGATTTTCTAGCTGACGGTTTTTGATTGTGGCTAGGCGTTTCTGAAAGGCGGCATCGCTTAATAATGGAATGGAATCGGTAATTTCTACGGGCTTGGGCATGGGGGTAAAGCCAAACCGCCTGCCACTGGGAACGGAGATTTTTGGCGCGAAGCAATGGGCACACATATACAGCAGCATTGGGTTTTCGTGGGTGCTGAAGGATGCTTGAAGTTCGGGCAAAGGCGTGGCCAGCAGGGCTGCTAGGTGGCTGTTGATTTGCTCTCGTGTAAGGATTTCACTGTGGGCAACCACCACATAGGTGTCGGTCAGAGCATCGGTTGGTTCATTTTCATCGCCCGATCGCACCCGAGCTAGTGCAAATTTAGTACCTATGGGATAGGGTCTGTAAACAATGGCGATGGTCTGCCCTTGGGTTAACCGTTCATAATCTGTGCTGGTGACGGATAGGGAGAGTTCGAGCTTCATGGTTTAAGCTTCGTTTAAGTAATAGTCAACGCGGGATAGGGCGTGCTCTAGGGCATCATCGAAGTTCTCGTAAACACTAAATCCTTCGGCGCGTTCATCATCTACAAAGGCTTCGGTCAGGGAATCATATTCGTCGTCGCCCCAGCAGAGGTAGGCACCGATCGCCATACCCATCTCTGTGTTTTTGTAATAAATGAGGGGGCAGAAGGCCAGATCGGATGGATAGAAGCCGTAGGTATCGAGGGCGGCATGTTCGTCGGCAAAGTCAGCTTCGTTGAGGATGGCAACCGTACCGCCGGCCACTTCGGTGATTCTCACGAGTTCGGTAAAGGCCCTTAGTTCTTCTTCGGTGAAGCGCTGGAAAATGCCGGATTTGCTTTTGGGCAGTTCTCTCATGCATTCGCACAGGCGGTAGGAAATTTGGGAGGTGCTGATGCTTATGCTGTACTCGAATAGTTGCTTGCTATCGAGATCGAGAAATAAACCTTTGATGAAGTCTGAGTCGGCTTCGCGATGGTACGAGGTGACTTCGAGGGGTCTTTGGTAGGCGGATTCGAGAATATCGGTAATAAGCTTATCTGGATCGGACATGGGTGCATCTTCTCGCAATTGGGTGTTCTGGTGTTTGTGGGTTGGGCACATCAAATAAAATCACTTTCGCTGAGTTCGTTACTGGGCTGGGTCGGGGTACTCGGATTGGGGAAAAGCGACGGAATGGAAAACATTGCTTGAGGAATCACACCGGAGGGATCGCTAAGAATTTCTTTAATCAGCCCATTGTAGCTGGCTTTTTCGGTGATGAACTGGGCCACTGTTGCGGAATCCAGCCCTTGGATTTCGGGTTGGTCCTGTAATTCTTGCAAAGCATAAAGCTCCAGAATTTGCTGCTCCTTAAGGGGCACAAGTTCACCTTTAAGACCATCGAGATCGGTAAGCTTTTCGAGCAACTTATCGGCTTGGGTGCCTTTGTTAATCTTTTTGTCTTCTGATCGCACAAGGCAACCACGGGTGAGTTTGTGTTTTTTATAGTCTGTTAGTTGCTCCAGCATAGATCTGGCACTATTGGCATTGGCTTGATTAACACCCACACCAATAGCGACGGGTTTGCCGTTTTCCGTGCCATGGATCGTCAACTGAAATCTAGCTGCTGCGGGCATATCGACAGGTGGCTGTTGGATGGTGACATTCTCAATGGTTTGGTTCAGTATAGTGCCGAGGCCAAAGCGCAAGGCCTTAACGATTTGACTTGCGTCATCCATGAGGCTACTAGGACAGCCTTTGTCTATTAAAGTATCGTAAACTTTTTGGATGGTGACATGATCGGGAACGCGCTCGTGATTCCAGTTTTCGGCGCACCACCGCCATAATTGCCGGGGGTTAGGCAAGGTACTACAAAACCTTCGAATGTTTTCGGCCCCACCCAAATATCGGTAGGGGTCAACGGGATCTTTAGCATTGGCTTGCTCTAACCAAAAATCAACCAGTTGCAAACCAGTATCGGCATTAAGTGCATCTCTATCCAGGGAAATTGGCTCTCTATTCAAGCTGGGTAGTGAGCAGACTCTGTCAGTCGTTCCTTCAGAGGCACTTATAACGGAATCGTAAGTTTTTGGCAACCAAAGGGACAGCAGGCAAAATGGGTTAGGGAAGTCCACCTGCTCTAATCCGTTGTGCAAGCTTCTGATGAAGTCAGCAATGATTTTTCTTAGGGGATCGCCATTAGCACTCCATTTGATAGCATCTAATTCGTCAAAGCAAATCAGAACGGGACGATATTCAGCAGTAATTCGGAGGATCTGCATTGCCCGCTCTTGAGCTTTAGCGCCTGCCATTGCGTCCGCATATTGCTCTTGAACCACCTTCATGATTTGGGCTTCTTCATCAAGGATCTCTTTCCCCTTAAGCCAAGCCACGGCCCTGGGAGCAAGGTAATAGTCAGTGGAGGCTGGGTTCTCTTCCAGGATGGTTTGTGGGTTTTGTTTCGCGTCAGATAAAGTCCAGAGCAATGCCCGGATCACATCGGTGCTGTCAAGCAAATAGGGTTTGTCTTGCTGGATTTGCCTGGTGATTTTTTCGGTTAGGTTGTTGTTGGTGGCGAGCACATGGAACCGCTCCAATAGCTTTGTGACCGTAAACCGCTGGGGGGACTTAATTCCAGTAAGGGCTTGGTTTACCAAATTGGTAGCAATTTCTTGAAGGTAGGTGCCCCCCGATGGGGCTGGACGGCAGAGGCTAGCTACTACGGACTGCAAAAAGACGACGTAGAGGGGAACAGTTATGATGCTTTCTTCATTGGTAGGGATCTGATCGGCAGGGAAATAAACTGATAGCCCGGCATCCCGTTCGGAGAGATGGTGGCGCAGACGAGAAAACAGATGGGTTTTGCCACTGCCAACCGCACCCGTAACGGCAATAGAAAAGGTGCCCCTAGTTTGCTCTAGGGCTGAGAGGATGGTTTGGGAAGCTGCGGCGTGGAAGGGGGCAAAGTCTGATATTTCAGCCCTCCAAATGTCCTTGGCAGTGGCGATAGCAGCTTTGGTGTGAAAGGGATTAGGGATGGAGGTCATGAATAGATAATCGTTAACAGGTCAAAAAAAAATAGGAATCAATGCGTTAGTTAGGCTTTAGCTAAAAAGTTCGGCATGACAATAATATGTTTTGAGTACATCACTCCAGATAGAGTCCCCTAGTTCAGGCTCTCGCAGTGTCATATCACCTCCATCATGCATGTGCAGGACGCGCGATTGGTGCATTTCTACCATCCAATCGTTAAACTGAGAGCGGGTAACACGATCTCCAATGTCGCGGCGCATTTGATAGACCGGAATGATCGGCCCTGCATTATTTTCGTAGCGCAACCGTTTGTAGGTTTCTAACGCCACTTCCTTAAATTCTTCATAGCTGGCGATTTTATCAGCCGCAGGCGCTGCCGTTGCTCCCCCATCCTGCCGCATCAGTTTCAGCACCGCATTGGCCACCCCGCTGCCCACAGAGCTATCGAACCCAAAATCCGGCGACCTCAGCCCATCCCGAAGCATTTGCAAACCCGCATCCGTCAGGCGATAGATAATGCTGTTGCCCTTCTTAGTTTCGGCGATCGCCCCTCCCACCAAAGCCTTCAGAGCATCCTCGTAGCTTTTTTTCTTCCCCTTGCTAAACGTCGGTGTCAGCTTTCCCTTACTGACCTTATCTGCACCAAGCTCCTCAGCCAATTTCCACACATTCAGGAGCACGCGAACTTCGATAGCATTAATGCTCATTTTGCTAGACCTTCGATAGTGGTCAGGGAGAGCACTATCCCAGGAACAACCCTCTGAGTTTCATGATAGCGTTAGCATTTTACACTTATTTTTTAAGATTTTTTTAGGATTTGCCCGACCTCCGAGCACAGCCAGGCAACGGCGGGCGCGTTCTGCGGTACATTGAAACCACACCACCCATCCACCCAAACCTGCTGTATGGACAAGCCGCTTAAAGTGCAACGGCTGATCGAAAACCTGGCCCAGGCGATCGTAGGCAAGGATGAAGCGATCCAACTTGTCCTAGTGGCGCTTTTTTCGGGCGGCCATGCCCTGCTCGAAGATGTTCCTGGCGTTGGCAAAACCCTGCTGGCCAAATCCCTAGCCGCTTCGATTGATGGCAAGTTCCAGCGGGTGCAGTGCACACCCGACCTGCTGCCCTCCGACATCACCGGCACCAACATTTGGAACCCCCAAAACGGCGAATTTCAGTTCATGCCCGGGCCGGTTTTTGGCAACGTGCTGCTCGCCGACGAAATCAACCGCGCCACACCGCGCACCCAGTCGGCACTACTGGAGGTGATGGAAGAAATGCAAGTTACCCTCGATGGCATTTCCCGCAAGGTGCCCAGTCCATTTTTTGTGATCGCCACCCAAAACCCCATCGAATACCAGGGAACCTTCCCCCTGCCCGAAGCCCAGCTCGATCGCTTTGCAGTTTCCTTTAGCCTAGGCTACCCCAGCGAAGCCGAAGAAGTGCAGATGTTGCAGCGCCTCCAGGAAGGAAAGGTGGGTTCGGCCCAGCTTCAACCCTGCATCACCACCGATGAAGTGGCCGAGGTGCGATCGCGCTGTGCCCAAGTAACGGTAACCGAAGCCACCAGTCAGTACATTGTCCGCCTGATTCGGGCTACCCGCCAAGACGAAGAGATCACCCTCGGAGCCAGCCCTCGGGGCACCGTTGCCCTGCAACGCACGGCCCAGAGTTTGGCCTTTTTGCGGTGCATCCTCGACCCCCAGCGCAAATCCGATTACGTCCTTCCTGATGATGTGAAGTTCCTCGCACCCTATGTGCTCAGCCATCGGATTATGGTCGCGGGCAGGCGATCGCCCCGTAACGTCATTGAGCGGCTGGTGCGGACGGTGCCAGTGGAACCCTAGACAGCAGCCTCGTTAAGTCATTGAGGCGAATGGGTTTGGCTAAATAGGCATCGAATATCGCAGTGGTGCTGGTCTCTCGCACCAGTTCCAACTCCGCCGCCGTGGTGCAAACGATGAAGGGAAGCGTTCCATAGCGGCGGCGCACCTCTGCCGCAGTGCTGATTCCATCGCGCAGTGGCATCTGGACATCCATAAAAATCACATCGCTTCTTGTGGTTTCGAGGTAGGAGAGGGCCTCTTCGCCATTGGTTGCTAAGGCCACGCGGCACTGGAGGCTCTCTAAAAATTTCTGCAGCACCCGGCGGTTGATCGCACTATCATCCACCACCAAAACGCTAAAGGCGGGAACAAGGTCTCGAGGCGCAGGTTGCTTGAGGGCCACCGTGAAGTAAAAAGTCGCACCCTGGCGATGTTCCGGGGATGGGATGGATTCGGGCTGCCACTGGGGTGGCGGCGTGCCGCCAATGGCACCGTTGCTGCGCACCCAAACGGTACCTCCCATCATTTCCGTAAGGCGCACGCAGATCGCCAGACCAAGGCCGGTGCCACCATAGCGCCGGGTGATGGAAGAATCAGCCTGGGTAAAGGGCTGGAAGAGGTCATCAAGGCGATCGCCCTCAATGCCAATTCCCGTATCTGCCACCGTGAAAAGCAGTTGCCTATCGCCATAGAGCGCAACCGAAACGTGAACTTGTCCCGATTCCGTAAATTTAATCCCATTGCCCACCAAGTTCAACAACACCTGTCTGAGCCGCACCGTGTCCCCCAGCCACTCCCGGGGCAGCAGGGAAGAAATGTGGTAGTCCAGGATGTTGTGGCGACGCGCCGCGATGGGCTCCAGCATTTTGCAGCAGCAGGAGACCAGTTCTTCTAGGTCGAAGAGTTGTTCCTCCAATTCCATTCTTCCCGATTCAATTTTAGAAAGGTCGAGAATATCGTTAATGATGGCGAGCAGCATGTTCCCGCTCTCTTCGATTGTGACAAGGTATTCGCTCTGCTCCGGTGTGAGGGAGGTGCATTGGAGCAGTTGGGTCATGCCCAAAATGCCATTCATAGGCGTGCGAATTTCATGGCTCATGGTGGCGAGAAAGGCGCTCTTAACCTTGGTAGCCGACTCGGCCTGTTCCTTGGCCTGCCGAAGAACTTCTTCTGCCTGCTTTTGTGCAGTGATGTCCACGCTGATGCCCCCGAGGGCCTTGGGCTGCCCTTCGTGATTCAGAATCGGAAACTTAGTCACAAAATAGGTGTGCAGGATGCCATCACCCAAGATAACGCTCTCTTCAGTATGGATGGGAAGTCCCTCAAAAATAGCCTGAAGGTCGTTCTGGCGGATGTTTTTGGCTTCGTGCTCTGGCAGAAAGTCGAGGTCTGTGAGTCCTAGCATTCGCTCCCGAGTGGTTTGAAGCACCCGCTCGAATTCAGTATTCACCCATTGGTAGCGCCCTTCCAAATCTTTGATGTAGACGATGGCGGGGGAGTTATTCAAAAATACCTGAAGTTGGGCATTGCTTTGCTGCACGGCGAGTTCGGCGGCTTTGCGATCGCCGATGTCATGGGCCACGCCATACCAAACCACATCGCCATTGTCCCGCTGGACGGGTTGGGCGACAGCATGGATCCACTTTATGGCTTGGGCAGGGGTGCGGCAGCGAAATTCATGGTCAAAAACGGTGAGATTGCAGCTACTGTGGTGCACTGCACGCTCATAGGCTGGGCGATCGCTTGGATGGATATTTAGAACCAAACTGGCATCGGCCAGGGCCGCGGCAACGGTGACACCGAAGATTTTGGTCGCGGCATCGCTGATGGACTCAAACTGATAGGTGCCATCCCGATGCTGCACAAGGGTGTAAATAATTCCCGGGGCTACTTGGGCGATCGTCTGCCAGCGGAGGGACTGCTCCTGAACCGTGGCTTCGAGGGTGCGGCGATCGGTAATATCCAGTCCCACAGCGTAGAGCATGTCATCAAGGACGGTGCAGTTGAAATCAACCACGGCGTAGGTGCCCGTCTTTTTTTGGATACGCCAGGCTTGTCGGCTGCCGTGGCGGCTCCTAAAATCCTCATGCCAAAACGCCAGGAACTTGGGCCGATCCTCAGGATGGATCCAGGCACTAAAGGGTTGGGAGAGCAGTTCTTCCATGCTGTAGCCCGTGATTTCCTGCCAGTGGGGATTGAGCTTGAGCAGGCAATCCGTTCGCGATACGATGCCAAACCAGAGCAGGTTGCTGCGGAAGAAGGCGTCCATCTCGGTTTCGATATCTTGGTAGCGTTGCCGGAGCTTTTGATCCATGCGTTGAAAGCTTTGCTCCAGCGATCGCACCTCGGCAATGGCACTGGGGGATGGGGAAACGGCCCATTCTGCCCCCAGCGAGAGAGTTTCGCTGGCCCGCGTCAGGGCTGTGAGGGGGCGACTCAACCAGCGGGCAACGCCCCAAGCACAGGCGATCGCCACTCCTATGGTTCCAGCCAAAACCGCCAGCACCTGGGTTAAGCGATCCTGATGGACGGGCAAAAAGTCACTCTGGGGAAGGGCCACCACCACCTGCCACGCTAAGTTGCTATGGCGCACTTCCGCCGTGCGCACCCAAAACACCTCCCCCTCCATCGCTACAGCACCCGGAGGCGCTTGGGCCAAGGTAGAAGGCACGCTACGGATTGCTACGGGTTGCTGCTGCCCCTGCAGCTGCCAACTGCCAATGAGGTGGGGCTGGGTATGGCTCCGATCCACCAGAAAGAGATGCGATCGCCCACTGGGAAGCAAATTGGCGATCGGCTGCACCAACCGCGGCAGGTGTAAAGCCAAGGCAATCAACCGCTCTCCTCCCAACTGGGAACGGACATAAACCAACTTCGGTGCCGCAGCCGCGTCCTGGATCTGCCAATGGTCAGCGGGCCGGGCAACGGTGCCCGAAAACCACGGCTGTTCCTGCCCTGTCAGCGCCACCTCCCGGAACCGGGCATCCATTCCCTGGAGTCGCCACTGTCCCTGGGTTTGGGGTTCCTGCACCCCCAGCACCATCCGCCGATCAGGCAGCAACTCTAGGCTATAGCCCCCCCCGCGGGTGGTCATCACTGCCAGAGCCACCCACTTTGAGGATGCCCGCAGCCAGGTAGAAAGCGCCATTGTCCGTTGGGGCGATCGCCCTGGGATCCAGTCTGCCACCAAATCCTGGGGAAATTCTGCTTCCCGCTCCGCCATTCCGAGGGCCTGCTCCAAATCCTGAGCCATGTGCTCCGCTGTGGCGATCGCCAGACGGTCAACAATTTGCACCGCCAGCTCCTCGGCATGGCGATAGGCAAAATAGCTCGTCAAACCTGCGGCCGCTACAGTCAGTGCTGCGGTTGGCAGCAAAATCAAGGAAAAAAAGGAAATGGGCGAACCGGAGCGTGCCATAGAAGCCAAGTACCAGGACTTGCAAGAAAGAACTATAGATCCGATCTTATATACCGGAATTCTATTACTTTAGAAGCTCTTTGCCCAATGCATATCCGCACAAACATAGAATTCATAGCATCGTTCCATCTGCCGCAGCTTTGTCCTACTACGATCTGGGGTCAAAAATTTGTCCCATGCTGCTTATTCTTCACAATTGAGCTGCGCATTATTCTCAAAGAAATACCTCACTTTTCACTGTGTCGAAGGGGAAATTACGAGCATTTCATGAATTTATTGCAACATTTTCAGTGCTTCTCCCCACTCTTTGTTGCGGAGGCCAGAATATTTTTTGCCACCAAGGTCACGATCGCCAGCAAAGCCAGGGCTACCGAGGCACTATAGGCCGCTTGGGTCTGGTACTCCTTGTAGGCCGTTTCCACAAACAGGGGCAGGGTTTGGGTATCCCCGGCAATATTGCCCGATACCACCGAGACCGCACCAAACTCCCCAATGGCCCGGGCATTGGTTAAAAGCACGCCATAGAGCAACCCCCATTTAATGCTGGGCACGATCACCCGCCAAAAGGTTTGCCAGCTATTGGCTCCCAGGGTTCTGGCCGCCTCTTCTTGATCCTTGCCCAATTCCTCTAAAACCGGAATCACTTCCCGAGCAACAAAGGGCAAGCTGACAAAGGCAGAGGCCAGGGCAATTCCCGGAAACGCAAACACCACCCGCACATTGTTGGCTTCTAGCCACCCGCCAAACCAGCCATTTCTGCCATAGAGCAGCACAATCATCAAACCCGCCACCACCGGCGAAATGGAAAACGGGAGATCTAAAATGCTGAGCACGATCGCCTTGCCGGGGAACCTGTGACGGGCCAGCACCCAGGCAGCACACAGACCAAAAACCGTATTTAGCGGCACAGCGATCGCCGCCACCGTAATCGTTAGCTTTGCAGCACTGCGAAAATCTTCATTACTAAAGGTTAGCCAAAAGCCTTCCATGCCATCTTTAAATGCCTGATAGAAGACATTCGCCATCGGCACAACCAAAACCAAAGCTAGATAGCTGAGGGCAATGAAGTTGAGCACCCATAACTCAATCTTCCATCTTCTAGGCTTCATAGCGTTTCCCCCAAACCTGCAAAAAGTTGATTCCAATTAGGGAAACCAGAGAAAATAGCAAAAGCACTGTGCCAATCACGGTTGCGCCAGTATAGTCATACTGCTCTAACCTTTGGATAATGAGCACGGGCGCGATCAAATCTTCGTAGGGCAAATTGGAAGCAATAATCACCGTAGAGCCATACTCCCCCACCGCGCGGGAAAAACCCAACGCTACCCCAGTCAATATCGCAGGAAGAATGGTAGGAAAAATCACTCTGAAGAAAACCTGCCAACGATTGGCACCGAGACAAGTAGCTGCTTCTTCTATATCCTTTTCTAAATCCATCAAAATTGGCTGTACGGTGCGCACCACAAAGGGTAAGGAAATAAAAATCATGGCAATACCCACGCCCAACCGGCTGAAGGAAATTTTCGCATCAGGAAAAAATGCCCCGATCCAGCCATTGGGACTATATACCGTTGATAAAGTTAGTCCTGCCACCGCCGTCGGGAGGGCAAAGGGAATGTCAATCAGGGCATCAACCACCCGCTTGAGCGGAAAGTCATGGCGTACCAACACCCACGCCAACAAGGTACCAAACAAACCATTGATGCATGCAGCACCCAAAGCTGTGACAAAGGTAACCTCATAGGCTGATACAGCAACGCTATCGGTAGCAATTCGCCAAATGTCAGACCAATTCTCCGTTAAAGCCTTTTGAAAAACAGCTACTGTCGGCAAAAACAGCATTACAGAGATAATAGCCAATGCCACCACGGCAGGAATAGAAACTTTGCCTATCAGCTGCAGTAGCAGTGCTATTGGCGATCGCGATTTCCCATAATCGTGGGCAGAAAGTGTCATAGGAGCTTGATAGGGGTGGAATTGATAAACTTAGAGCGATGTGAGGCTTGTGAGTTTAAGAGCTTCGGGGATTGATAGCAAAATATAGATGACTCCTGCCCCCAAAAGCAAAACTGTTAAGCTAAATAATAGCGCCCACCGCCGCGATGGACTGTAGATATTGGCTTCAATGGCTTCCATGACAGAGAAATAATGGAGAGTAGCAATGAGAACTGTGATCAGACCAATGAAAGAAAAGGTAATACCAAGTAGCCAACTATAGCCCGTACCTTGGACATTGGGGGCAAGCAAGTACCTTAGCTTAGCGATCAGGATACCGAAGGCGGTTAATGAAATTGCCGTCCGCATCCATGCTAAGTAGGTGCGCTCATTTGCCAAATGATCACGGGTGTATTCGGAAATACTTTTCATGGCAGCGATGGTTTAACTCTCGTTGCGTGAGCCAAAAACTGGGAGAAGATCGAAATCTTCCCCCATGGAGCCTACTTGCTACCGCCGGCGGATTTGGTCAAAAATTGCCCCATCCGCAAAGAATTTTCTTTGAATGGCATCCCAACCTCCGAAGTCACGGGCAGATGAAAGGTTTCGGATGCGAGGGAACCTACTAGCCGTTTCCCTCACAACTGAGGCTTCTACAGGGCGGAAGCCCACACTGGCAAATTCTCGCTGTGCCTCGGGCGAGTAAAGATACCGCACAAAGGCGTTGGCAACCTCAGTAACACCATGTTTCTTGGCATAGGTATCGACAACCGCCAAGGGATTCTCGATCGAGATATTCACATCGGGAATGACAAAGGGTTCTTTCTCCCCCCTGGATTGCGCTAATAAAAGTTCATTTTCATAGTTCACTAGTGCATCTCCCTGATTCTGCTTAAAAAATGCATCGGTGGCTTCTCTAGCATCCCTAGTCAGAAGTGGAACATTTCGGGTATAGATCCTCCGCACAAATTCTGTAGCCGTCCTTTCATTTCCCCCCCTAGCTTTGATAGCGGCGTTCCACAGAGCCAAAAAATTCCAACGGGCGACGCCGGAGGTTTTAGGATCGGCAGTAATTAAACTTACTCCATCTCTGGCAAGGTCTGTCCAAGTGCGAATGTTTTTGGGATTGCCTTCACGGGTAACAATCACAGGCACAGAACGGGTCACAATCGCCCCATTAGGTAACTCCCTTTCCCAACCTTTATCAATCAGATTAGCTCTTTCCAAACTGGTCACATCCAGAGATAGCGCCAAGTGAACCACGTCGGCTTCTAAGCCATCGATGACGGCCCGCGCTTGGGAAGCCGATCCCCCATAGCTCTGACGAAACCGCACATTCTGATTTCTCTCCCTGCGCCATTTCTCCCTGAATTTAGGAATGATTTTGTCATGGGCAGCCTTGGTCACGGCAAAGGAGGCGATCGTCAGGGTCACATCGGGCTGTTGCGCCTGAACGGGGAATAGCCACCCCCAACTGTTAAAGATCCACAACCCAACCAAGAACCACAGTACTACCCATCGTTTCAATCGTTGCCATTGCCCCAGAAACCGCCCTAGACGCTGCGCCAAATGTCCCATTTTGCCTCCCTTAAAGTACGGTAAGTCTACGAGTTTTTAGGAGATTAACCCAGATTAGGATCCTTGTCCATAGGGTTGGCAAAAATGGGGCACAGAAAAAGGCGGCCCCGCTAAAGGGGAACCGCCATGGGGTTTTCATTCGCCCTAGGAAGGGGGGTAGCTATTTCGATTCTGTGTAGTCGGCATCGATCACATCGTCGTCATTGCTGGCAGCGTCCTTGGAGTTATCTCCCGCTGGAGCGTCCGCCGAGGGGGCTTCCGTAGATTGGTACATTGCCGAGCTGAGGGCATAGAGGGCCTGCTTGAGTTCTTCGCTCAGGCTCTTAATCTGATCGTGATCCTCCTGGGCGATCGCCTCGCGGAGGGATTTCACCAGATCCTCGATTTTGCTCTTGTCGGCTCCGGGCACCTTATCCCCAAATTCCTTGAGTTGCTTCTCGGCTTGGTAGCTCAAAGAATCGGCTTGGTTTTTGGTTTCGATCCGCTCCCGCTTGGTCTTGTCGGCGGCGGCATTGCTCTCGGCTTCCCGCACGAGGCGCTCCACCTCGGACTTATCTAGGGTTGAGGCCCCGGAAATGGTAATCGATTGGGCTTTGCCCGTGCCCTTATCCTTAGCCGTGACCGACAGGATACCGTTGGCATCGATGTCGAAGATCACTTCAATCTGAGGGATGCCCCGCTGGGCCGGCGGAATACCATCGAGGCGGAACGTGCCGAGGCTCTTGTTATCGTTGGCCATTTCCCGCTCCCCTTGGAGCACGTGGATTTCCACGTTGGTTTGACCATCCACGGCCGTCGAGAACACCTCAGACTTTTTGGTCGGAATTGTGGTGTTGCGGGGAATCATCCGGGTCATCACGCCACCAAGGGTTTCCACACCCAGGGACAGGGGCGTCACATCCAGCAACAGAATGTCCTTGACTTCACCGGCCAGCACCCCTGCTTGAATTGCTGCACCAACGGCCACCACTTCGTCGGGGTTGACGCTTTGGTTGGGTTCCTTGCCCAGCACCCGCCGCACCACTTCTTGCACGGCCGGGATCCGGGTGGAGCCGCCCACGAGCACCACTTCGCTGATCTTGGATTTATCAACCTTGGCATCACGAACGGCCTGCTCTACGGGAATGCGGCAGCGATCAATCAGATCGGAGCACAACTCCTCAAATTTGGCCCGGGCTAGGGTGACATCCAGGTGCTTGGGCCCATCCTGGGTGGCGGTGATAAAGGGCAGGTTAATTTCCGTTTGGGTCACGCTAGACAGTTCAATTTTGGCCTTTTCGGCGGCTTCGGTGAGGCGCTGGAGCGCTTGCTTGTCCTTGCGCAGGTCGATACCTTCGCTGGCTTGGAACTGGTTGGCCAGCCAGTCAACAATTTTCTTGTCGAAATCATCCCCGCCCAAGTGGGTGTCGCCGCTGGTGGCGAGCACTTCAAACACACCGTCGCCAACTTCCAAAATCGAGACATCGAAGGTGCCGCCGCCAAGGTCAAAAACGAGAATAGTTTCGTTCTGCTTGCTGTCAAGACCGTAGGCCAGGGCGGCCGCCGTGGGTTCGTTGATGATGCGCAGTACTTCGATCCCGGCAATTTTACCGGCATCCTTTGTGGCCTGGCGCTGGGAATCATTAAAGTACGCCGGAACCGTGATCACTGCCTGGGTGACCGTTTCTCCCAAATACTTGCTGGCATCATCGACCAATTTGCGCAGCACTTGGGCAGAAATTTCTTCGGGGGCAAACTGCTTACTCACCGCTGGCGCTTCAATCTTGACGTTATCGCCAACTTTCATCACCTTGTAGGGCACTTGCTTGGCTTCGCTGCTGACTTCGTCGTGGCGGCGACCAATGAAGCGCTTCACTGAGTAAAAGGTGTTGTCGGTGTTCATCACCGCTTGGCGTTTGGCGATCTGTCCGACGAGGCGATCGCCATTTTTGGCATAGGCCACAACGGAGGGGGTGGTTCGGAAGCCCTCGGCATTGGCAATCACCGTTGGCTTGCCACCCTCCATGACCGCAACTACTGAGTTGGTTGTCCCCAAATCAATTCCGACTACTTTCGCCATAGGGCTTGTTCTCCTAAAAACGTTCCAAATGTGGGTGCGTTATGTGTCACCCTATGATTCCTTAGTTTCTAGGATCCTGAAAGCGGGGTTATTGCCCTTTAGGAGTAGGGTTTACCGTACCCAGAAATGGGCGGACCCAGGATCGCCCGCTGCCCCTAGAAGAGAATCAGGGCTAGAGCAACCCCAGGGGCGCAAAGGTCTGCTCCAAAGCTGAGCGGGGATTGGCTTGGAACCACTCGGTCAGAATCTCACCATAAACGGCTCGAAAATCAACGTGCATCGGCAGGTTTCCCTGCACCAAGCTATCGAGCGCTGGCTGCCCACCGTAGAGACCGCCCCGCACCGTGCCCCCTAGCAGCACAAGCGACCCTGCTGTACCGTGATCGGTGCCGTTGGAGCCATTTTGGGCCGGGCGTCGCCCAAATTCAGTTTGAATCACCGTCAGCACCTGCCGTTCCAATCCTTGGGTTTGCAGATCGCGGTAAAGCGCACTGATGCTGGCACCTAGTTGCTCCAAAAGCGTTTGGTGCCGCCGCGGCTGATTGGCATGGGTATCCCACCCGCCCAGGGATAGGTAGACGACATCGGGACGGGCGGACAGGATCCGCCGCACGAGGGCCATCTGCCGACCGACAGGATTTCTGGGATAGGCATTAGTGTTGGTGCGCCCGGGCAAATCCTGGGTGAGATTGGTGATCGCCCTTTGGTTTTCCCGCACGCTGAGGCGCACTTTTTCCGCTAGGGGATTGCCCTGGGGCGTGCCATAAACCGCCTGCAGTGCCTGGCCAAGCTTGCCACTAGTCTGCATTCCCAACCGGGGCGAGAGTTGTAAATAGCGATCGCGCCGCCCCATGAGCGCCAGGGGATATTCTTCACCGAGAAACACAGCATCCGCCGCCTTAGCCTTGGCCGATTCCAGGTACCTGCCCAACCAGCCGGAATCCGGGGAACCCTGGGGTGCGGCACTCTGCCAAATATCCTTGGCCCGAAAATGGGAGAGGGAAAAGTTGGGATATCCCACGTTTTGGACGATCGCCATCGCACCTCGGTCAAAAAGAGATTTCCATTCCTTGAGAGCAGGATGGAGCGCGACTTTATCTGTAATGGGAATGCCATCCCTGATGCCTAGGGTAGGGCGGAGGCTCAGGTAGTTGCGATCGCGATAGGGAATGAAGGTATTGAGCGTGTCGTTGCCCCCGGCCAGTTCAATCAGCAAAAGAGTTCGCTGTTGGCTGGGGCGAGCGAGGAGCGGTTCTAGGGAAACCAATAGGGCGGTGGCAGCGGCGGTGCTGAGAAATGAGCGGCGGGGGAGCGAATTCATGGGTGACTTACCTCACAGAAAATCGGGAATCAGATGAGTTGATAGTTGGGAGAGGCTAGGAGAAGCGCAGTAAAATCCCGTAGTTCTAGGCCTTGGCTGGCACGCTGGAGGGTTGGATCCAGGGTGCCGTCGGCGAGCAGTCGAATCAGGTCGGAGCGGGAAAAGCGATCGCTGGCAAAGCCAAAGCCATTGTCATCTTCGTAGGCGGACGACATCGCCTGGGCCAGATTGAACCGGGCCAGCAAAGAGGGCGCGGTATACCAACCCCGCTCATCGGCCCAACCCTTGACGGTTGGCGGATTGTAGATAACTTGCCCCATAGTTCTCAAAGCTGCCACAATGCGCTCCGGCTGGGCTTGGATCCCCAACTGCCGAATGCTCCCCACCATAAAGTAGATGGGAGTCTTAAGCTGACTGCGATAGCTCTTGGCACTATAGAATTCCGGACTGTTAAAGACCGCTTCCACCATCGCTTTGATGCTGCGCTGGTTGTTTCTGTAGGCAGCCACAAGGCGCTCTATCACCTTCGGCTCGGGGTTTGGGTAGGCAAAGGTGCTCCAGAGCTTGCGAGCCAAAAGCTTGGGGGTGGCAGGATGATTGGCCAAGATCTCCACAACATTTTCCGGCCGAAGCGCCCCACGTCTCCCCAAAAAGACTTTCTCTCCGGGGTCATGCCGCCGAGCCACAAACTGAGCGGTTGCGGTGCCCCGTTGGCGATCGCGACGAATCATCAAACCCGTCAAAGCCCGCGCCCCCTCCTGGATATCTTTTTCGGTGTAATTGCCCCGCCCAATCGTAAATAGTTCCATCACCTCGCGGCTGAAGTTTTCGTTGATATTGCCACGGCGATTTTGGAGGTTATCTAAGTAGACCAGCATGGCCGGGCTGGATGTGACCTGCCACAGCAGTTCCTGGAAATCACCCAATGCGAACTGCCGCAGCCTTTGCTCGTAGTCGGTCAGCAGTAAGGGAAAGCGAACTTTCGTTAACGCCACCACGAAATGGTCGCGCCAAAAATTCACCATCTTCTCGTGCAACGGATTTTGGGCCGTAATAATTTGTCCCAGCAACCACTTACCAAATTCTCGCCGCTGCTGGGCGATCGCCCGAACAACTTGGCGGCGATCGCTGCTATCTATTGGCGCGAGGTTCGGCAGGGTTAGCGCTGGCGGTGCGTTGAGCCAGTTTTTGACCAGGGTGGTGGGGGGGGTGGTGCTGTTCAACTCGCTGAGCGTGGCACCGAAGCTGGCTTTGCGCCAAAAGTGGGCGGTTTTGACTAGGGGTTCCATGGCAATTCCGGGAATAGGTGCTTTGGGCTACCCCCTCAGACTGCCATGGAAATAGCGCGGTTCAGAGAACGACGCACAAAAAGCACCCTGGCGATCGCCGAGCCTCAAAACCCCATCAATGCCCCAAAAAACCCTGCGGTTGGGGTTCCAAACGTCACAAGTGGGGTTCAAAAGGCGATCACCTCCACGACCGCCGACCCCTAGCGCCGCTTCACACGTAACCTCGCTAAAACACAATTCTGGCACTAGCAATATGACGGTGAAGTTGTGCGGCGGCAGATAGCCTCAAACTCCCACCGATAACCTCTATTCCGTCCGCACCAACGTAGTGTTGGGATGCTGTCGCCTGCAAAGCACGCTGGAGAAACAAAAGATGCACCAAAATTTTAACTGGCGGCTAGAATGCTGAGAAGCTCATGAGGTAAAATGTAAAGCCATCTTAATATCAGGCTGATTCTCAAGACCTTTTATGAGATAATTTATGGTACAAATGAACTATTTAGAAGTCAATAAGTAAGGTGTTACATAGACAAAAAGCCCTTTTGATGATAATTCAACAAGTTGGAGGTACAGCTTCCAGCTTGCAGATGATGAAGTGGGCATTTTTGTTGTCCTGCGAAACGCCATCTCGTGGAGGGAAAACGTTTTATCAGTTTATCCCATATCGATACGGCCCTTACTCCTTTACCCTCAATCAGGAGACAGATTCACTCATTCGTAATGGTTTTCTGGAAAAAGGACTTGACAATCGATGGAATCTTACTCCTCTAGGAAAGAACCTAGAGATAACTTTGCCTAATGATGTCAGCAAAGATGTTTGCCAAATTTCTGAAATCTACGGAAAACTATCTGGACAAAAGTTAATCAATCTAATTTACGACAAGTATTCTTGGTTTACAATCAACAGCGATCTTCCTGGAAGAAGAAAGGGAAAACGCCCAATTGCTGAGAAGTCTATCTATACTGCTGGTTATGAAGGCAAAACCGTTGATGAGTTTCTAAATCTCCTTATGGAATCTGGTATATCGCGTTTGATTGATGTCCGATATAATCCCATTTCACGCCGATATGGTTTCCATAAAAGTACTCTTTTGCGCTTATGTAATTCTTTGACGATAGACTATCAACATCTTCCTGGTCTGGGGATACCAGGCTCAGAACGAGAACATTTAGACTCTAATCATCAACACACATCTTTGTTTGAGAATTATCGTTTTAGTCTTCCCTCCCGTGAAAAGGATCTGACTAATGTAAGTAAGTTGTTGAAGTCCGAACCGAGTGTCCTTGTATGTATGGAAGCTAATCCGGAATTCTGCCATCGCAACGTTTTAGCTCAACATCTAACAACTTTAATCGATATGCCGATTAAGCACTTGGGATGTTAGATATGAGTAACCAGGCAATCAGAACTAAAGTTCTTATAACTGTGATGACCTACCCGCATCCGTCTAGAGGTTATCAAGAACTTGTTTGTACGGCTGGTGTGACTGAGGAGGGCGAATGGGTACGACTTTATCCAGTAGACTACCGTTATCGACCTAGAAATCAACAATTTCGTAAATATCAGTGGATAGAAGTTGATCTATTTCCGCATGGAGCCGGTAATGATCGGAGAAAAGAAAGCAGGAAACCGATTTTAGATACGCTCCGTGTTTTAGGAGAACCGCTCTCCACTAAAAATGGATGGAGCGCGCGTCGTCAAATTATTGATCAAATTCCGATTTATACGGTGAAACAGTTGCGAGAATTGCATGAATCTGAGCATGTATCACTCGGTATTGTGCAGCCTACAAGAGTAATTGATTTAAAGATTGAACCTGCTGATTCTGAATGGAAATCAGAATGGCAATCTTTATTTGACCAATTGACCCTTTTTGAGCCTATTCAAAAACCTCTTCGGAAAATACCATACAAGTTCAGTTATGTTTTTGAATGCAATGACAGTCACAGACCTCACAATGCCATGATTGAGGACTGGGAACTGGGGGTGCTTTGGCTGAATGAGGTGGCTCGTTTGGGCGATAAAGAACAAGCGGCTTTGAGCGTTCGCCGCAAGTTCCTAGACGAGCTATGTAACGAGAGCAAAGATACTCGTTTCTTTATGGGTACAGTATTTCCATACAATACATGGGTTGTACTCGGTGTTTTTTGGCCGCCTAAACCGAACAACTCGCAACCAGAAGTAGTCCAAGGAACTCTGTTTTGAAGTATTGAAAACGGATCTGCTCTAAATTTTCAATGCCGCACCAGCATCCTTAAAGTACTGTCTCAACCGAGATCTGAAGCAGCCCAACTAGGTGTTAGCCTGTAGAGTGCTGAAGAACGTTCTCCATGGGGTAATAATCGTAACAACTTGAAGGGCAACGCAACGTTTTGGATAATATCTTGCAAAAAGCTAGGTATTATTCCTTGATAGCATTTTATAGTTCATGAATATCCCAAAGTCTGTAGTCAGGAATGGTTTATGAATGTGCCAGACACACACTAGGTTAGGATGAGATCTTAGGCTTGTCAGGACAGACACATCCTCAGATGATGTAAAACCCTACAAAACATTGCGGTTGGGGTTCTAAACGCTGCAATCGGGATACTAAAGAAAACTACTTTGTAAACCACTCCAAGGTGATGTCGAAACTGGGTTTTGCCGTTCGTGTGGGTGGAAGAAGATGTATTTTTTAGTAGGACAAGGTCTATGACCAATCAACCCGCTGGGGCGATCGCCCCACAAAGCCATTGGTGGTATCCGGTGCTGACGGCGGTGGCGGGAATGGCTAAAATCTCCGGTTCTGTGTAGGGGTGGAGTTCTTTAAGGCGATTGGCGATCGCCGGAAACTGCTCTGGCATGGTTTTAAGCAAAAGCAGGTGCTCGCTGTCGTTGCAAAGTTTGCCCTGCCAGATATAAATCGAGGTCATGGAGGGCAGGATTTGGGCACAGGCTACCAAGTGTTCGGTGACCAAGGTTTGGGCGATCACCTCGGCAATGGCAGCGTTAGGCAGGGTGGTCATGACTACGAGGGGCAACTCAGCCATGGACTGGTGCCTAGGTGGTTTCGAGGGACTTGGTTTCTACGGAGGTAGCTTCGGCAGTGGCCCGCTTTTTGCGCTCTGCCTCCACCATGTCCTGCATCATTTGGCGTGCCTGCTCCACCTTTTCAATATTCGAGCGGAATAGGTCTGCGTCCCGAATGAGGCGATCGCCGCCCAGTTTCAGGGTCTCGCCGATTTGCTTGAGCTGGGTTTGCCGCGTTTCTGCCTGGTGCCAAAAGTCGGGCGTGCAGGTTTCTAGGAGTACAAAAATGCCAATTGCCAGGAGTCGGCTGTATTTGTAGGGTTGGATTCCAGCAATTTCCCGGGCCTGTTGCGTTAGGAAGTCCACATCGCCGCTGCTACTTTCGAGGGTGGTGAGGACGCTGAGGACAGCCTGGGGCGATCGCACGGACAGTTCGCTGAGGTGCTCGGCCTCGCGGCGCAGGTGTTCGGGATCCAAGTGCAGTGCCTGGCACAGGGCCGTAAAAATAGCTTGGCGGTCTGCTTCCGGGGTGTAGCCAACCATGAAGCGATCAAAGGCAGAGACGATGCCCAGTCCGAGGATAGGGCTATAGCGGTAGGTGCGGTCTACGGTGAGCAGATGTAGCTCCACTAGCAGTTCATCGACAACGCGACGGTATACAGATTTAACGGGTTTAGGGAAGCTCTGTAAAAAGGCACGTTTGGTGTCGGAAACCGTAGGAACTGTAGTCACTGGGCAGCACTGATCGCAACGTTCCTATCATGGCATAATCGCTGCCCCTAGGATCGCAGCCGACGCCAGTAAAGCCATCCAGCACCCCCGAGAAAGCCCAGATAGCCCAGCAGTTGCCCCCAGAAGAGGCGATCGCGGTAACCTAAAACGGCCTTGAGCACCACGCCAGGAAAGGTGCGATCGGAGAGGGTGCGATGCCAATCCCAGAGGAGGCTACCCAGGAGGCAGGAGCTTGCGGGGCCGGGGGCAACGGGACACACGGCGCGCTCGAGGTGCCCCAACACCCCCACCACCAGTCCCCCGAGGATGAGCAGCAGCAGCACCCCCATCGCTTGGAAGAACTGCCGCAGATCCAGCCGCACCCCCCACTGAAAAAGGGCCACGCCGATCAGCCCGGCGGTTGCTAGCCCTGCCACCGCCCCTAGCAGCGGGGCAGTCCCGGTGGAGACTTGGGCTCCCAGGAACAGCACCACCTCAAACCCTTCCCTCAGAACGGAGACAAGCACCAGGGCCAAGATGCCCCATCCCGCCCGCTGCCGCGCCACGTCCCCCTCAATCTGCCCCTTGAGGCCCCGGCTCTGGGAAGTCATCCACAGCAACATCCAGGACAGAAGGGCGATCGCCCCAATACCAATCCCGGTTTCGAGCCATTGCTTGGCCGCGGAATGGGTGACGATTGCGAACCATTGTTGCAGCAGCAGCCCCAAGCCGATGCTGGCCAGGGCCCCGAGGAACAGGCCTCCCCATGCCCACGGGCGCAACTCCGGGCGATCGCCCCGACGCAGGGCCGCCAGCACAATGCCAAAAACCAGCACAACCTCCACCCCTTCGCGTAGGGTGACGGCAAAGGTGGGTAGGGACTCTGTTCCCATGGCTAATTCCTCTGGGTCTGCTCTTGCCAAAAATGCACCGCTCCGTCACGGCTCGCACTGACCAAACAGGTTCCCCAACTGGCCAGGGCGGCGATCGGTGCCTGGTGCCGCCGCAGGCTTTCGGTCATGGCGGCATTGGTGAGATCCCAAAGTTTAACCGTGCCATCCTCACTGCCGCTGGCAAGCATTTTGTTGTTGTGCTCCAAGAACGTTAGGGCCGTAATCGGTGCTTCATGTCCCTTGAGGTTGAGCAGGAGGTTGCCGTTCTGCCAGTTCCAGACCCGAATGGTGTGCCCCCGACTACCGCTGACTAAGGTGCGGCCATCGTCGGCAAAGGTGACGCAGTGCACGGGTTTTTGGTGGGCTTGCAACACCGCAATGAGGCGACCGGTGGGCACATGCCAGACCCGCACGCAGCAATCTTCGCCACCTACGGCCAAAATTTGCCCGTCCACCGATAGGGCCAGGCAGTTAAGTTGGGACTGCAACCGTTCCAGAAAAATGCGATCGCGGGTTTGGACATTCCACAGGTACACCAAGTGCCGCTCCACGATCGCCGCGAGGTAATCCCCACCCCCGTCGTAGGTCAGGGCCGAAGCCGTGGCCCGGGGCTGAATGGCGGTTACGAAACTGCGCTTTTCTAGGTCGAAAATTTTAATGCTGTGCCCCGGTGTGGCGATCGCCACCTGATGGCGCACGGGATTCACGGCGGCAGCGGTAAACTCTTCGGCATTTTCCGGGCTGCGCCCAAAGCCACTGCAATCGGGACAGGTAACCCGCTGCATCGTCTCCACCAGCAGCACCCGCCCGGGACGCTCCACCCGCCCGGTGCCACTGCAGGTACGGCAGGAATTGCGATCCAGTACCGTCCCTAGGGTTTTGCCCGAACTGGGTTGGAGGATGCCCACCTCTCGGCGATCGCCCGCCAGAACCAAGCGATCGCGCCCCCAAAACGCCATCTGGGACACCCCCGGCTCCCAGGTAAAAGAGCGGGTGTACTGCCAATCCTGGGAAAAACTCAGATCCACGGTTTGGGCGTAGGCCGGGGTCTGGGCAAAGGAGGCGGGTTGAAAATCCCGCAGCAACACATCGATATCGTCTTCCCGGGCCACCAGCGATCCATCCTGCAACTGGGCGATGGTCACCGAATGCTCCTCCTCCTTAGCAGTGACATCCTGCAAAAAGGCCGTGATCATGGTGTCCAAATCCGTGCCTCCGGCGGATGGAGCGTTTTTTTCTCCCCCCCGCGCAAGGGCCTGCAATACCTCCGCCGCCGAGCTGAAGCGCTCCCCCATATCGGGGCGCAGCATGCGATCGATCACCTCGGCCAAGGCGGGGGCAATGGGAGTTTTGAGGGCATTGCGCCACTTGGGCAACCAACTAAAGCCGTAGCGCACAAACAGCTTGTGGGGCGAAAGCGCCGTCAGCATCTGAAAGCACGTCACCCCCAATCCATAGATATCCGCCGCGGGCGTGACCGTTCCTCCCGTGAGCAACTCCATGGGCATGTAGCCGGAGGAACCCACCGCCGTGCCAGTCATGGCGTAGGACTGGGTATCTACGGTTTTGGCCACCCCAAAATCGATCAGGAAAAACTTTTTGGTTTGCCCGTGGCGCAAAATATTTTCCGGCTTGAGATCGCGATGCACTACCTGATGCCCATGGACAAACTGGAGGATCTCCAGCAATTCCAGCAAAAACTGCCGCACCTCCTCCTGGGGAAAAGCACCCCGCCGCTGCAGGAGCTGCAGCAGGTTATCTCCCTCCACAAACTCCTGCACCAAAAACTGCTGCCCCCCCTCGATAAAGTAGGCCAGTAGGTTGGGAATCTGGGGATGGGTTCCTAGCTCGTTGAGGCGCATCGCCTCCTGGTTAAATAACTGCGTCGCCTTTTCCCGTTCCGCTGCCGAGCTGAGCTGGGGTAAAAACTGCTTGATCACGCATTTGGCATTGAGGCGGTCTTCGTCGATCGCCAAATATGTCCTCCCAAACCCCCCCTGCCCTAGGAGTTTTTCTGCCCGATAGCGCGATCGCAACCTCAAAGGACTCCCACAACTCCGACACTGCTCCAGCCCTGCTTCGTTCTCCGGTTGCGCACAGTGGGGATTAATGCAGTAGGACATCGTTCCGGGATTGAGATTTGATTGCGCTCATTATAGCGATTACGTCAACGATTGCAGTCCCAGGAACTGTGGAACCGCGTTCTGGAATGACTGCCGGGCAGTGGGGAACGATTCCCCGGCGGCGTTCTATAATTCCAGCTTATAGATACCAAATTCCTGTGAGGCATTCACTTATAAAAGCACGCCTTGGTCCCATTTCGATCCCAACGGCAGCCACTCCGCACCCCCCTTCCTAGGTTGCGGGGACGTCTGCGGGCTCCGCGGGGAAGCGGGGGAGCGTAACCGTAAACTCGGTACCCTTTCCTAGCTCCGATGCTACTTGGATCTGGCCGCCGTGCTGCTGGGCAAACTGCTGGCAGAGCAGGAGCCCTAGACCCGAGCCCTTTTCACCGGCGGTGCCGGGGGTGCTTTTGCTGTGCTCAATCTGAAAGAGGCGGGCCAGTTGCTCCGGCGACATGCCCACGCCCGAATCGCGAACGTGGAACTGGATGGTGCTGCCCTGCTCCCGCACTTCCAGGGTAATGGTGCCGCCGGGGGGAGTGAACTTAATGCTGTTGGCGATCAGGTTTTGCAAAATGGAATGGAGCATGTTGGCATCGGCAACTATGGTCTGGGCTGGCAGGCTGAGCACCTGAAGCCGGAGGTTTTTTTGCTGGGCGGCACCGGTGAGCAGTTTGGTCACCCGGTCGACGGCAGTGCTGATCAGAATTTCGGTGGGGGCGAAGGCAACGGACTGGGTTTCGAGCTTGGCCCACTGCAGCAGGTTTTCCAGCAGCCCGTAGGCGGTTTCGGCACTGGTGCAAATGTCGGTAGCCAGTTCCTGGACTTCCTGGGGGGTGCAGTCGAGGGCGGTGCTTTGGAGGATTTCCGATAGTCCGAGGATGCCATTAAAGGGGGTGCGGAGGTCGTGGGCAATGATGGAAAAGAATTTTTCCTTGCTGCTGTTGGCCTCCCGCAGGTAGCGCACCAGCAAGCGTAGCTCAAATTGGCTCATCACCTGCCGGGACAGAGTCCGCAGCGATCGCTCCTGTTGGTCGGTCAACGTGCGGGGCACGGTATCGAGGGTGCAGAGGGTGCCGAGGGCGTAGCCGTCGGATGTGACGAGGGGAATCCCGGCATAGAAGCGGATGTGGGGGTCTCCCGTTACCAGAGGGTGGTCGGAGAACCGCCGATCCAGCATGGCATCGGGGACGATCAGGGCCGCGTTGGGCTGGAGAATGGCATGGGCGCAGAAGGCCATTTCGCGGGGGGTTTCCCGTGGTGTCGGTAAACCAATGGCAGCCTTAAACCACTGGCGATTGCGATCAATGAGGCTGATCAGGGCCATGGGGGTCTGGCAGAGGCAGGCGGCCAGTTCGGCTATCTCATCGTAAATGTCCTCAAAGCTGGTGTCGAGAATGTCGTAGCGCTCCAGGGCCTGCTGCCGCTGGGCTTCATTTTCTGGTAGCGGTGCCGTTTGCATTTTTTTACCCATGGCATCTCAGGCTAAAATAGCATGGCTCGATGTCTGTTTTAGCCCCAATGCACATTCCGATCCTAGATTTAAAGCCCCAGTACCACAGCCTGAAGGAGGAACTTCAGACGGCGATCGAGCGGGTTCTGACCTCCTGCGAGTTTATCCTGGGGCAGGACGTGCGCCTCTTCGAGCAGGAGGTAGCGAGCTATTTGGATGTGCCCCATGCGATCGCCGTGCATTCTGGTACCGATGCTCTGATGATTGGGCTGCGGGCCATGGGCGTGCAACCGGGGGATGAGGTGATTACCACGCCGTTTTCGTTTTTTGCCACGGCGGAGTCGATCAGCAATGTGGGGGCGCATCCGGTTTTTGTGGATGTGGAGCTAGAGAGCTACAACCTGGATGTGTCTTTGCTGGAGGCGAAGATTTCACCGCGCACCCGGGCGATCATGCCCGTACATTTATTTGGGCGACCGGCCAACATGGTTCAAATTATGGACTTGGCGGCGGCCCACGGCCTAGGCGTGATCGAAGATTGTGCCCAGTCCTTTGGGGCGCGCTACATGGCGGCGTGTCCCAGTTGCCAGGGGCGCTGCGGTGCCAATACCCGCGATCGCCTAGCCGGTCGGATGACGGGCACCCTGGGCACGGTGGGGGCATTTTCGTTTTTTCCCACGAAAAATCTGGGGGCCTACGGCGATGGCGGCTTGGTGGTCACCCACGATGGGGTGATCGCCGAGATGGCCCAAAAGCTGCGGGTGCACGGGTCGAAGGAGCGCTACCGCAACGAGGTCTTGGGCTACAACTCCCGGCTGGATTCTCTGCAGGCAGCGATTTTGCGCGTCAAGCTTCCCCACATCGAGGATTGGAACCAAGCCCGACGGCGGATTGCGTCCACCTACAACCGCCTCCTAGCCGATGTGCCCGGGGTGGTGACCCCAGCACTGGTGCCGGGGCACGTGTTTCACCAATACACTCTGCGGGTGCTGGGGGGGCGGCGGGATGCCCTGCGCGACTTTTTGTCCCAACGGGGCATTGGCTCCATGGTCTACTACCCCGTACCCCAGGATCGGCTGCCGGTCTATGACGGGCAGTTTGCCCCCAATCCTATTAGCGACCGGTTGGCGGCGGAGGTGCTCAGTTTGCCCCTGTGGCCCGAGTTGGCGGAGGACAAAATAACCCTGATCGGCCGGGCGATCGCGGAGGGGTTGGGTGCCTAAATTGCCGGAGCTACTGGCACCTGCGGGAAACTGGGAGTGCGCCCGGGCAGCGGTGGAGCACGGGGCCGATGCCATTTACTTTGGGCTGGAACAGTTCAATGCCCGGATGCGGGCCGATAATTTTGCCGTAGCCGATCTGCCGGAGTTGATGGCATTTCTGCACGGGCGGGGGGTGCGGGGCTACGTAACGATCAACACCCTAATTTTTACGGCGGAGTTGGCGGCGGTGGAATCCTACCTGCGGGCCATGATCGCCGCGGGGGTGGATGGGGTAATCGTGCAAGATGTGGGGCTGTGCCGCCTGATTCGCCACCTGTCCCCGGATTTGCCCCTCCATGCCTCCACCCAAATGACGGTCACTAGCGCGGCGGGGGTGGATTTTGCCGCCCAGTTGGGGTGCACTCTGGTGGTTTTAGCCCGGGAGTGCGCGATCGCCGAAATAGCCCAGATCCAAGCCGCCGTTTCCCTGCCGTTGGAGGTTTTTGTCCATGGGGCGCTGTGCGTAGCCTACTCGGGGCAGTGCCTGACCAGCGAGTCTTTGGGCGGGCGATCGGCCAATCGGGGGGAATGTGCCCAGGCCTGTCGGATGCCCTACACCCTGGTGGTGGATGGGCAGGAAAGGGATCTGGGCGATCGCCGCTATCTGCTCAGCCCCCAGGATTTGGCCGGCATTGCCGTGCTGCCGGAGCTGGTGGCGGCGGGGCTGACCTCCCTCAAAATTGAAGGACGGCTCAAAACTGCCGAATACGTGGCCAGCGTGACCCGCATCTACCGCCAAGCCCTGGATCGGCTGGGGGCGGGCATGGTTGCACCGCTGGGAAACCCAGAACGCTACGAGCTAGAAATGGCCTTTTCCCGAGGATTATCGACCGGTTGGCTCGGCGGCATCAACAACCAAACCCTGGTGGAGGGCACCTATGCCAAGAAGCGGGGGGCCTACGTGGGCAAGGTCGTGGCAGTGCAGCGGGAACAGATTCAGGTGGCGATCGCCCCGGCGGAGCCGCCCCTACAGCCAGGGGATGGGGTGGTCTTTGCAGCGGGCGATCGCGAGGTGGGCGGACGGATCCATCACCTTGAGCGCCAGGGGCAGCGGCTGCGGTTAACCCTGCACCGCTCGGGTCGGGCAGCCCCCTCCGTACGGGTGGGCGATCGCCTCTGGAAGACCAGCGACCCAGAACTCGATAAGCGGCTGCGCCAGGGTTTTGCCGGAACCGAACCCCGCTTTCAGCGCCCCCTGTGGCTCGAGGTCACCGGACAGGTGGGTGCCGCCCTGACCCTCACGGCCTGGGACGCACTGGGGCACCGGGTTACGGTTGCCTCGGAGATGCCCCTCGAGGCTGCCCACACCCAACCCCTTACCCCGGAACGCTTGCAGGCCCAGTTGGGACGGCTGGGGGGTACACCCTTTTACCTGGCATCCCTGACCGGAACGGTGGAGGGCATGCTACCGCTCCGGGAACTCAACCGCCTGCGCCGCCAAGCGGTGGAAGCACTGCTGCACCAGCGGCAGCAGCCCCGCCCGTGGACGCTCCATTCCACCCACTCCTACGGGGATTTGCTGCCCGCGGTCACCTCCCCAGCGCCGGAAGCGGACACCCTGATCGTTTTGGGGCGATCGCTCTCCCAGATCGCGGCGGCCCTAGAAGCGGGCATCACCGTGGTGTACTGCGACTTTGAGGATCCGCGCCACTACCGCCAGGCGGTGGAACGGGCCCGGGACTATCCCCAAGCCCAAATCTATGTGGCCCCACCCCGAATTACGAAGCCCCGGGAGCAGTGGATTCTAGAGCAAGTGCGCCGCTCCGAAGCCGATGGCTATCTGGTGCGCAATTACGACCAATTGAATTTTTTTGCCGGGCACCGGGCGATCGCCGACTTTTCGTTGAACATCACTAATCCCATCACCGCCGCCTACTTTTGGCAGAACTACACCCTAGAGCGCCTCACCGCCTCCTACGACCTCAACGGCGGGCAGTTGGTCGATCTCCTCACGGCCACCCCGCGCCACTGGTGGGAGGTTACCATTCACCAACACATGCCCATGTTCCACATGGAGCACTGCGCGTTCTGCGCCTTTTTGTCGTCGGGCACGGATCACACCAACTGCGGCCGTCCCTGCGAAAAGCACCAGGTGCACCTGCGCGATCGCGCCGGAGCAGAGCACATTCTCAAAGCCGATGTGGGCTGTCGCAATACGGTCTTCAACGGCACGGCCCAGACGGGAGCCGAACTGGTGCCCAAGCTCCAAGCCCTAGGTGTGCGCCACTGGCGGCTGGAGTTTGTCGAGGAATCTCCCGACCTGGTACAAAAAACCCTGCAGCGCTACCGGGCTCTACTGGGCGGACAGATCGGCGGTGCAGCCCTGTGGCGCGAACTCCAACTTACCCATCAGCTCGGCGTTACCCGGGGCACGTTCTAGCCATGGGCAGTGCGAGCTTTCACCACACGCCGGTGCTCCCCTCGGAGGTGCTTGCTGCCCTATCTCCCCAGGCGGACGGCCACTACCTCGACTGCACCGTGGGCGGCGGCGGTCACAGTCGCTTAATTCTGGCGGCGGGCGGCTACCTCACCGCCATCGATCGGGATGGAACCGCCTTGGCGGCTGCCCAGGAAACCCTGGCTCCCTGGGGCGATCACGTCGCGTTTTGGCAGGGTAATTTTGCCCACTTCCAGCCGCCACCGGATACGCGCTACGACGGGGTGCTGGCCGATTTGGGGGTCAGTTCCCCCCAGCTCGATCAGCCCCACCGGGGGTTTAGCTTCCGCGATGACGGCGACCTGGATATGCGCATGGATCGGGATCAGGACTTCACCGCCGCTGACGTGGTGAATACCTATGCCGAGGCCGACCTAGCGGATGTGCTTTTCACCTACGGCGAAGAACGCTATGCCCGCCGCATTGCCAAGGCCATCGGGCGATCGCGTCCTTTTTCTTCTACCAAGGATTTGGCCGACACCATCACCCATGCCGTGCCCCCGGCCTACCGCTACGGGCGCATCCATCCTGCCACCCGCACCTTTCAGGCCCTACGCATCGTGGTGAATCAGGAACTGGACTCCCTCAGCGAGTGGCTCACCCGGGTGCCCCATTGGCTCAAACCCCATGGGGTTGTGGTTGTGATTAGCTTCCACAGCCTCGAAGACCGTCTGGTGAAAAATGCCTTTCGCAACGACCCGCGCCTTGAAGTGGTCACTAAAAAGCCCCTTACTGCTACCCCAGAAGAGCAGCAATGCAACCCGCGATCGCGATCGGCCAAGCTGCGGGTAGCCCGCTACGCCGCCACCGCCTCTAGCAGCGCCCAGGTGCTGTGAAGCAATGCCTCCAGTCCTTGGCGGGCCGCCGCCGAAATCAGCAACGGTGGCTGGGGAAAGGCCGCCATGAGGTGTGGAATTTGGGATTCATCCACCGCATCGAGTTTGTTCAGCGCCACAATTTGGGGCTTATGCACCAACAGTTCACCGTAGGCCGCTAGCTCCCGCTGAATCGTCTGGTAGGCGGCCCAGGGATCCTCCTGGGTGGCATCGATCAGGTGGATCAGCACCCGGGTGCGTTCCACATGGCGGAGAAACTCGTGCCCCAACCCCACGCCAAAGGACGCCCCTTCGATCAGTCCCGGGATATCGGCAAACACCACCCCATCGCGATCGGGACGGGGCACCACACCGAGGTTGGGAACCAGGGTGGTGAAGGGATAGTCGGCAATTTTGGGGCGCGCTGCCGACAGCACCGAAATCAGCGTGGATTTGCCGGCATTGGGTAGACCGACGATTCCTACCTCCGCCAAGAGTTTTAGCTCTAGCCGCAGATCGCATTCTTCGCCGGGCAGCCCCGGTAGGGCATAGTTGGGGGCGCGATTCTGGTTGCTCAAAAAGTGCCGGTTGCCCAATCCGCCCTTGCCGCCCTTAGCCACCACGAGGTGCTGCCCCGGCTCCACCAGATCGCCCAACAGCGTCTCACCGTCCTCGGTTTCGGCGATCGCCATGGTACCGCAGGGCACCTTGATCACCAGATCCTTGCCCTGGGCCCCGGTCATGTTCTTGGGGCCGCCCCGCTCGCCATCGGCGGCATGGAAGTGGCTGGAGAAGCGAAAATCCAACAAGGTCTGCAAATCGGTGGTGGCTTCGAGAATCACCGACCCGCCCTGGCCACCGTTGCCCCCCGCCGGCCCGCCGGCCGGGACATATTTCTCCCGCCGAAAGGCAACAACGCCATCGCCGCCTTTGCCAGCGCGGACATGAATTCGAGCCTGATCGACAAACTGCATGGAGGGTTTTGGAGTGCCAAGGGGAACGCTTCCATCATATCGCCCCCCGCCAACTAGAGCTTGCAGGCCACAGCCCGGTCGAGCACGGTGGCAACATCGCCGACCCTAAAGGGCTTGGACACAAAGTCGTCTACCCCCGCGAGAAAGGCAGACTCCCGGCTTTCGGTGGTGTCATCCCCACTGATGGCGAAAATCATCGGCTGGGCGATCGCCATTTGGCGAATTTGGCGGGTCAAGGCGCGCCCGTCCTGGTCGGGAAGGTGGATATCCATCAAAATGACATCGTAGGTCTGCCCGTGGATCAGGGCTAGGGCCCGTTCGCCGGAGTCAACCACATCGGCCCGATAACCGAGGTTGGTGAGGGTAGCAGTCAGCAATTTTTGATTGAAAACATTATCTTCCACCACCAAAATCCGTAGGGGACTGACCGAGGTGACCGCATTTGGTGCCGCCGTGGCTCTGGGGGCCGGCTGCGGTGCACCCACAGCTTGGGCGCGAATGGTAAACGTAAAGGTAGATCCCTGACCCAGGGCGCTTTCGACACCAATGGTGCCCCCCATTTTTTCGCAGAGGCGCTTGCAGATCGCCAGACCCAAGCCCGTACCGCCGTAGCGCCGCGAAATGGAGCTATCCACCTGGGAGAAGGGCAGAAAGAGGCGATCGCGCTGGGAGTGATCGATACCGATGCCCGTATCCTGCACCCGAAACTGAATTTCGTAGCGGCTCTCGGTGATATCGAGACACTGGGTCTGAACCGTCACGACCACCTCGCCCGCCGCCGTAAATTTGATGGCATTGCCCACCAAATTGATCAGCACTTGGCGCAGGCGCACCTCGTCACCGAGCAGCATCGGGGGCACATTGGGCGCAATCCAGTACCGCAGGGTGAGGGGCTTGTCTTGGATCTGGGACCGCATCATGTGCATGGTGTCTTGAATGCAGCCATGGAGCGAAAATGCCTCGCACAGGATCTGGACGCGATCGGATTCGGCACTGACAAAATCGAGGATATCGGAAATGAGGCTGAGCAAATGGTCGCTACTGCTGGCGATGCAACTGAGGAATTCCTGCTGCTCTTCGCTCAGCTCTGCCATTTTTAGCAGTTGGGTGAAGCCACAAATGGCATTGAGGGGGGTGCGCAACTCGTGGCTCATAACGCTCAAAAATTCGCTCTTGGCCCGACTGGCGGCTTCGGCTCCTTCCTTGGCACAGAGCAATTCCAACTCCGCCTGCTTGCGATCGCTGATGTCCAAAATGATTGAATTGGTAACCACATTGTCTCCAATGGGGCGAGGGTCGCCAATGCCGCTGAGCCACTTCAACTGACCGGAGGGAGTGCGAATGCGCCACTCAAAGCTCCACGTGGTGAGATTGGTAAAGGATTCACGAATGGATTGTCGCAACGGGGGAACATCCTCCGGAAGCACCTGCTGCCAGAGCAGATTCACGTTCTGCACGGCCGCCTCGGACGATACTTCCCACAGATTGAGACAGCCGGGACTGGCATACTCTAGGGAGTCAGAACCATCGGGACGGAGCACATAGCGCAGAATCATCCCCGGGATGTGGGCCGCGATCGTGCGGAAGCGGGTTTCGCTCTCCCGCAGGGCAATTTGGGTTTCCTTAACCGAAGTGATATCGGTCGCCACGCCCAGAATCTGCTTCACCCGCCCATCGGCAGTAAAGCCAAAGGCGCGATCGCGACTTAAGAACCACAGCCATCGCCCATCCCGATGGCGCAGACGGTACTCGACTTCCACAACATGGCTGTCGGCATCGTGGATAAACCGCCCCAGATTGCTCTGAATGCGCGGCAAGTCCTCGGGGTGGGCCAGGGTGGAGAACAGATCTGCCCCCATCGCCTGAATCTCTTCAATGGAATAGCCCAAAACGGCGGACACCTCCGGGTTGACAAACACATTGCGCTGCTCTTCGAGATCAAAAATGTAGAGGATCGCCAGGGTGGATTCGGCAATTTCGGTCAGGAACTGCTGCTGCTGGCTGATTTCAGCCTCGGCCCGTTTGCGCTCCGTAATATCGACAAGGATGCCATCCCAAACCACCGTGCCGTCGGACTGCCGCATGGGGCGCGATTGGGCGGAAAGCCACTTTGTCTTGCCGGAGGGCGTGCGGATGCGGTGCTCGTTGACCCAATCGGTGAGGTGCTCTGCGGAAGTGGCAACCGAGGTCTGAACTTCCGCCAAGTCATCGGGATGCACCATAGCCCAAAGCCCCTCTGAGTGCTGCAAACAGGTCTCCAGGGGCAGCTCGTAAATCTCTGCGGCATTCTCGCTGATGTAGGTAAAGGCATTGCTCCCATCGGCGAAAAGGGCGAAGCGATAGACCACTGCAGGCACATTGTTGATCAGACGCTGGAAGCGTTCTAAATTTTCCTGGAGGGAAAGTTCCAGCACCTTCCGCTCCGTGATGTCCGTCACCACCCCATCCCATACCACATCCCCATTATCTTGCAAGGTAGGGCGAGAAAGGGCTGAGAGATACTTCAGGGTTCCCGATGGGGTAAGGATGCGATGGACGTTCCTCCATGGCGTAAGGGTGCGGGCCGATGCTGTCAGGGTTTCCTGGAGTTGGGTGACATCGTCGGGGTGGAGAATTTGCCACATGCGTTCCATCCGATTGAGGCAGGTCTCAACGGGTAGTTCGTAGATTTCCCGGGCATTTTCGCTCATGTAGGTGAATCGCGTACTGCCATCGGGTGCCATGGCGAACTGATACACCGCTGCTGGCACGTTGTCGATCAGCCGCTGGAATCGGGCAAGATTTTCTTGGAGGGCGGTTTCGAGGAGCTTGCGATCGGTGATGTTGGTGCTCGTACCCACGATGCGATAGACGGTGCCTTGGTCGTTGAGCAGGGGGTTGAGGGTAATCAGCCACCAAGCCGCTTCCCTGCTGTAGGGAATGTACATTTCGTAGATAATGGAGCGCTTAGTGGCAAGGCAAGCATGGTATCGATCCATGAGTTGAGGGGCTAATTCAGGAAATACCTCCGTGGGAGTTTTGCCACGAATTTGCGCCGAGGTCATGCCGGTGCGGCGCTCGTGGGCGGGATTGAATCCTACGTAGCGAACTGTACCATCCTCCATTACATCCGCGACAAAAATGGAATTGTCCCCACCTTCATAGATGCTAGCGAGAAAGGCACGCTCACTCTGCAAAAGTTGATAGAGTTTGGCTTGATGGAGGGCGATCGCCAGTTGATCGACCAGGAGTTCCACCAAGCGAATCTCCGAAGGTCGCCAGCGTCGAACCTGTCCGTGGGAATGGACCGCTACGGCACCCCAGACCGTGTCATCAACATGGAGGGGAAGAATCAACCATGTACCGAGGATTTTTTCGGCTAATTCCTGATTAATGGAATCGTCGAGATCTTGAGTATCAACCAGCACCCGCTCCCCGCGCCGCAACTGAGCTGAAATGGGATTACCTCGATCGGGAATTTCCATCCCCAAAACCGAGGGAATTTCCGCATTAGCACGGCACTCGCAGCGCAGACGCCATACTGCCCGTTCAGGAATGTACTGATTCACTTCCACCCGATCTACGCCGAGGGCCTGTTGTAGGGTATTGGCTGCGGCTTGACACACTGTATCCAGATCCCGGGCATCCCGCAGCACCTGGAGCATGCGGTTCATCAGCTGTTCCTGATTCAGGCGATCGCGCAGTTCCTCCTCCATATTCTTGCGATCGGTGATGTCCAGTAGAATGCCCACCATGCGACGCACGCCCCGGGCATCAAAAAACTGCTCCGCCTTAGCCAAAAACCAGCGCTGGCTCCGATCAAGAACGTCCCTAAAAACGCGGTACTCCACCCGAAAGGTTTCCCCCGTTGCCCAAGTGTGCTCGAGCTGTTGAACGATGGTTGCGCGATCTTCGGGATGCACGTGGTCGAGAAAAAGCTCGTAGCTGGGGGGAATATCCAACTCCAAGCCCAGCAAGTGATAGAGCTCCTCATTCCAAATCAAATGCCCCGTATCCACTTCCCAATCCCAGGCTCCAATTTGATTAAGCCGCAGGATCAGCCGCTGCTGTTCTTCGCTTTCCCGCAGGGCCAGCTCGGCTATTTTGCGACTGGTGATATCGAGTACGCAGCCAGAGAGCTTAAGCCCGTACTCCTGATCTTCCTCAATGGTGCTGATGCTTTCGATGTACTTTACCGTGCCATCCGCAAGGCAAAGCCGTGTCTCCATGTGATAGGGAATTTTCTCCTCAATGGCGGTCGTCACAGCCCGGGTAAACAGTGCCCGGTCATCGGGATGTACCATCTGCTGAATTTGGTAAAAATTGGGAAATCCGTCGGCGGGGTTGAGCCCAAAAATGCGGAACAGCTCTTCGGACCAGATCACCTGTCCGCTAGCCGGGAAAAATTCGGCATAGCCTACGTGGGCCAGCCTCTGGGCCTCCGCTAGCATGGCTTCGCTTTTTTGCAGTGCCAGCTCTGCTTCCTTTTGCCCGTGGATGTCCTGGATGAGGGCAATCACCCGCTCAGGGACGCCCTGGGCATCGCGGTAAATCGTCCCCTGGATGCGCATCCAGTGATAATCTCCCGTGCGCGCGCGCCGCCGTTTTTCGATGTCGAATTCCCGAAAGCTGGCATCTCCATCAATGCGGGCAACGAGGTGGGGCAGGCTCCAGCGATCGTCGGGGTGCACCGTACTGAGGAAGTGTTCAAGGGTGACCTCCACAAACGTATCCCCGGTGGCGATCGCCGCATCGGGTAGATAGGAAAGAAAGCTGACCACCATGCTGGGCCAGTGAACTTCCGCCATGCCCATCCGTGCCGATCGCAGGGCCATCTTTAGGCGAAGTTCGGAGGCGCGAAGTTGGGTGATATCCCGACCAACCGACTGAATTTCCACCAGGGCACCAGCATCGTCGAAGATGCCAAGGTTGACCCACTCAGTCCAACCTTCCTGCCCGTTGGCGCGCCTGTCGGCATTGGTGTTGCTAAAAATGGGAGTACTGGGTGTGAGGGCGGCCACCTTACGTTCCAAGATTGCCATCTCGTGCTCCGGTACGATGTCCCGCCAGTTGAGGCTGCACAGTTCCGAGGGCGATCCTCCCCAAGCGCGCGCCATGGCGGGGTTGACAAAGAGAATATTAAGCTCCGGTGAGGAGCGCAGCACAAAGTCGGTTTGCGTCTCCACGATTTGGCGGTAGCGGGCTTCGCTGGCTTGGAGCATCAGGGCCCCTTGATGCCGCTCGGTCACATCCCGGAAGTAGATCATCGCCCCCTCGGGGGTGGGTAGGGCGCGCACCTCCAACCACAGGTGGGAGCGCTCTTGGTAGTAAAGGAATTCCACAGCGTGCCCCTGCTCGTGCATCTCAGCCACTTGGGCCAGGAGGGTCGTGCCATCGACATCGGGAAAGCCCTGGCTCAGGTGCTGCCCTAGGAGCTGCTCCCGGCTCTGGTGCAGGATGGCTTCGGCATGGGCATTGACGTACACAAATCGCCGATTTTCATTGATCAGAATCAGTCCGTCGTTGATTGTCTCAATGATGTTGACCAGGCTTTGCCGGGATTCTTCCAGGGCCAGGGCCATTTGCTTGCGATCGCTAATGTCCATCATGACACCCACCATCCGCACTGCTTCTCCGGCAGCGTTGTGGATACCCGTGCCCTTGGTCAGCACCCAGCGGACGGTTCCATCGGGATGCACCACCCGGTATTCCACATTGAGCGGGGTTCTTTCCTGAAGTGCGGCGGTAAAGGCGGCTTCCACCCGAGTCAGATCCTCCGGATGAACGCGATCGCGCCAAGTTTGGTAGGCACTGGGCAGCGTCCCCGGTTCTAAGCCCATCAGACGGTAGTGGCTGTCACTCCAGACAGCATCGCCCGTGACCACATCAAAGTCCCAACTCCCGGTATTGGTTAGTTCTAGGGCCAGGCGACGCTGCTCTTCACTCTTGGCGAGGGCGGCGGTGGCTTTTTTGCGGGACGTGATGTCAAAGGAAACTCCCCCAAGGCATCCACGCTCCATGGGGAAGATGACGGTTTGATAGGTAACTTCTTGGCCCTGGTGCTGGATAACCTGCTCAAACTGGTGCGGCACCCCCTGCGATCGCACCACGCGGTCACCTTGCTCCCATAGCGCAGAGCCTGCCCCCAGACCATCCAAAACCGTAGCGCAGCTTTGCCCTAGGAGCTCGCCTAGCGGTTTTTGAGTGATTTGCTGCAGGTACCGATTGGCATAGAGCAATGTACCCTGGCGATCTTTGATGTAGGCAAAGGCAGGAAGGTGGGCTAAAAAAGTTTCCAGGCGCTGGGACAGGCGCTGGCGCTCTAGTTCGGCGGCCGCCCGCACCGCAAATAGCCGCAAAATTTGCATCCCATGGGTTGCCTGCTGCGGATTCAGGGGGTGACGGTGCAGCACACACAACCCGCCCAAAAAGACCCCTTGGGAGTCCCGCAGGGCGACACCAGCGTAGGCTTGAGATCCCAATTCTGTCAGCAAAGCATCTCCGGGAAAGAGATCGGCTATGCGTTCCGTTCTGTAGAAGGCTCCTTCCCGCAGCAGTTCCTGGCACGGCGTGCCCGCAATGCAGTAGGTAAGCAATGAATTCTGCTGCTGCCCATCTTGCCACGAAGCAATAACCCGTAGGTGGTCATCATCCACAAGCTCCGTAACAAATACCGCCGCGCTATCGCCCGTAAGTCGCGCCACTTGCCGCACAAGGTGACCAAAAAAATCTTCCTCCCCCTGCGTATCCCCCTCCAGCAGCACGCCACTGAGGGATTGCTCTAACAGCACCTGCAGGTTGATGTCGGTAAAGGTGACCGTGACGTAGGCCAGTGCGCCATCACTACCGAACTCGGGAATGGCATCGACCAAAATCCACTGACGATCGCCCATTGCCGGACGAAATACTCCCATCACCACGCCCCGCACCGGCGCTTGGGTTTCTAGGGCTACCATGGCAGGATGGGTCTCAGCCGGAAAATTTGTGCCATCCTGGTGCACGACATTCCAGGGGGGATCAAAAGAAGTATGCCCCAGAATTTGATCGCGCTCCAACCCCAAAAGTTCGCAGGCGCGGTCGTTGACGTACAAAATCTGATTCTTGGGGCAGTGCACCACCACCCCCACCTGGAGCGATTCCAAAACTCGGGGCGGGAGCATGCATTGCTCCGATTCCCGGCGTCCCATGCCCGTGACCACCCAGCATCCCAAATCCTGGTCGTAGCGCGGGATGAACGTGTGACTGAGCCAATGGAACTGCCCCTGGCGATCGCAAAACCGATGGCGACAGGTACCCACCGTTCCGGCGATCGCCCGTTCCACCAGAGCCGTCCAAAATATATCGCGATCTCTGGGAGGGATATGCTCCAGCCAGCGATCGCCACTGCCAAGCAACTCCCCAGGCTCCCAGCCGAGCAGCACCCCACACTCCTGGGAAATGGCGACGCAGGCAACACCGCTATCATTATCAGTAATGTGCCAGCAACTAACGACGCTGGGGGCAGGGGGCTCTAGTACCGCTTGTTTGTGGGGGGGTAGAGTTCCATCCATGATTGGGGCGTTGGCACTTGTGTACTGAATGTATTCTGAATTCCGCATCTTCACCCCATCTTACACGGCTTGTTTGCCGGGTTGACCCAGTGGCAGGAGTCATCCAGCATCGCGGGACTAAGTGCCGCAAAATGCCCGAGGGCGTTGTTCGAACTTTGGGTTCCTTGGCATTCTTGGCAGGGCGGCGTCAGACAACTCTATTCATTTATGTTCATTTATTTCATATGTATATTTTTATTGCAAAATCGCCCCCCTCAGTAAATCTGCGTAGGCTAAGGGTCAGGTTTTGGCACCACCATGACGAAAATTCTAGCCTTTACCAACAATAAGGGGGGAACCGGCAAGTCAACCCTTTGCTGCAACTCAGCCCACTTGGTGGCGCGGACGGGGGCTCGGGTTCTAATTATCGACATGACCTCCCAAACAACCTGCTCCACGCTGTTTTTGGGGCAAGCTAACACTTTGACCGAGGCGGATACGGTCTTGGCATTTCTCAAAAAAAAGCCCGATCGCCACATCGAAGAACTAATCTACGAATCCGAGAAAGGGCTGGATGTGGTGCCGTCCCATGTATCCATGGCGGAGGCCGTCTCCCAACTGTCGGCAATGCAAATGGGAAAGGAGGGTGTGCTGCGCCGAGAATTGGAGCGCGTCAAGCACCTCTACGATTTCATCTTTATCGATAGTCCCGGCGACCTCAACGAGTTGACGGCCAATGCCCTGATTCCCGCAGACCGCGTGTTTATTCCCACCCGGCTCAACCGCACGGATTTTCAGTGCACCGAAACCACCATCCGGTTCATTCGCGAGGCAGAGGAGTTTATCGGCACCCGTACCATTCGGGTCATTGTCAACATGCTCGACGATCGCTACCTGCCCGGCGGCATCTGGGAAAGCTCCCACACGGGGGAACTCTTTAAGCAGGCGCAGCAAATTTTTGGGGATGTGCTATCTTCTGTCACGATTCCCGACAGTGCGGATATTCGGACAGCCTTTGACCGCGGTCTGACGGTTTCTGAGTATCGCCCTAACGAGTTGGCGGCAAAGCGGATCCTGGAGTTAGTGAACTGTGAGGTGTTAGGTGGCTGAGGCAAATTTGGCGAGAAGTCTGTTTTCGGGTAAGGCAACCCCAGCGGCGCGGAAAAAGGCGGCGGAGCGCACCGCGGAACCCGAGGCGGAGCCGGTAGAGACTCCCCCTGAAGCGGCTATTCCGGAGCCGGAGGAGGAGGAATTGACACTTTTGCGCGCCCAATTGGCATCCCTAGAGTCCTTTCGCCAGCAACAGGATGCCCTGGAGTCCGATTTGCTCCAATGCTTGAGTCAGGCTGATGGCTGGCGGCAACAGGTGCGATCGCTAGAGCAGCGCAACCACGAACTGGAAACCCAACTGCACGACCTACAGGAACTGGTGCTGCAGCAGTCATCCCAACGTTCGGAGCTGGAAGCCGCCATTCACCACTGGAAGGAGCAATCGGTGCGCCACCAGCACCACGCTTTGCAGTTGAGTGGGGCCCTTGAGCGCCTGCTGAGTCAACTGGAGGAGCGCAGGCGTCAGGAGCCGGAGCTGCGATCCTCACCGGAGGAACGCAACCCCCACCTGACCTATCCGCCACGCCTGCGTCCCCGGGAAGAACCCCTAGCTGTCGTGGACAGACCGCAGATTGAGCTACCGGCATTTCTCGGGCGATCGCGCTACGTTTAGGGCTTGGGGACTGTTGTTGTGGGCAGTCTCGTCGATGTAGCTAGTTGATGCAGTTAGTCGATGCAGTTAGTCGATGTAGCCAATATTTTGGTTGTTAACTTGGTTCTGACGGGCAACGGAACCAATGGGGCGCTGGGGTTGGCGCGGGGCTATGGGTCGGGACAGGGGAGCAGGCTGCTGGGTGGGAGGGTGCTTGAGGCGTTGATTTTCGGCGGTAAGCTCCAGGTTGGCGGCCGCGAGGCGACCGTTGTCCTGCTGGGCGATCGCAAGGGCTTGTTCTAGTTCCTGAATCCGTTGCTCGGCTTGGGTAAGTTGCTGTCGCAATTGGGCGATCGTGGGGCGGCGCTCGGCGGACTCCGCCGAACCGGAGGATTTTGCAGCAGAATCAGGGACAGATGGGCTAGCGTTTCTTTTGCCAGATTCCTCGGCAGGGGCATCGGTGGCTTCCCTGGGGGCATCTGCCAGTGCAGGGTCGGCAGGGTCGATGGCGGGCGCAACAGCCGGAACAGTTATTGCGGGGATTTCTTCCCGCGTCTCTTCGCGGAGAAGGTCGGTCAAGCGTTTACGGGTCATAGGGCATGGTCAAAGGTGTCCCCCAGTATAAGACCGAATAAAAGCGATGCCACCTAAAAATCCCGCTGGATTTCTTCGGCCACCCGCTGGTAGTCGGACTGGGCTTCCCGGGCATTTTTACCCCGCCATTGGGTGATGAGCTGACCATTGAGGGCGGCCCGTTCGTGGGCTTTGTAGGTGCGCACAAAGGCATGGCAGGCGGGAATCCCCACATCCATTAGGGTTTGCTGCGCTTCTAGGGCTTCGTTAACGCTGCGGGGGTCAACGCGGGTCAGCACCACGCGGTGAGGCACCCCAGCAGGGCGCACGGTATGGCGCACGGTTTCAATTAGGGCACTTAGATCCATGGGGGCCGGGGGGGTGGGCAGCACAACATAATGGGCGATCGCCATTAGGGCTGTAAGGGATTGGAGTGCTGGAGGAGTATCGACCACAATCCGCTGGTATTGCTGCAACTCCCGCAACTGGGATAGCACATCGGCCGCTGTCTCCTGGGCCAGATCAAAACCGAGGGGCTGGGGGCTGCGGTTCGACCACCAACTGAAACTTCCCTGGGGATCGGTATCAACGGCCAGTACCTTAGCCCCTTGGGCCCACAGCGCGGCCAGGGCGATCGCCGTGGTCGTTTTGCCGACGCCACCCTTGCCATTGGCTACCACAATAATTTTGGGAACTGCCATGAAGGAGCCTAACGAATCAAACCAGCGCCAATACTCCGAATCAGAGCACTGTCGGCATACCATCCTAGCGCCATCCCTCCCCCCGAAAGCAGCACCAGCAAAAAAAAGCTGACAATCCGCTGATTGACGTAGGCCTGTAGCTCGTTGCGTGCCACCAAAAGCAACAGAGCCCACACCACGCAGATGCCAATGGAAAGGAAGAGCACCGTCACCTGCTGGGCAAAGACCACAATAATGGCAGCAATGGCCCAAGCCAAAGCCGCGAGCCAGTTGATAGCCACGGCGATCGCCCCCGAGCCCACCCAAAGCCAGAAATTAACCGGAGTTTTGACCAAATGAATCGACAGCAACCACCCAAACCCGGCGTAGCCTAGCAGCAGCAACAGCACCGACAACCCCGGCAGTTTGCGTAAAATTCCCATCGCCACCCTCGTCCATGCCAACGGGCAGAAAACGTCACTGCTTAGACTACCTCAACCCTGAGTTTCCGGCAAAGCCTACGCAATCTTAGAGCCATCGGGTATACTCACCGCAGATATGGGGTGAATCGTGTGGCAGTAAATCGCGTGGGGCGCACAGGCGTGATGGTAGCCGGCAGTGTGGGACGCAGTATCGTGCGGGCCGTTGCGGGCAGCTTACTCATGGGTGTGATGGTCGGTGGCTCGGCGATCGCCGGGGCCCTTGTGGGTCTGGCCCTTTCCTTTCGCGACCTACCCGATGTGCGGGTACTTAAGGGCTACACCCCCGCAGAAACCACCTATATTTACGATGCCAATGGCGAGCTGATTGCCCGGGTGCATGGGGATGTCAACCGCGAAGTTATCCCCCTCGATCGCATGTCTCCCCACCTCAAGCGGGCGGTGCTGGCCATGGAGGACGCCTATTTCTACAGCCATCGGGGCGTCGATCCCAGTGGGGTGGCCCGGGCGATCTACGTCAACCTCAATGCCGGCACTACCCTCGAAGGAGGCTCTACCCTCACCCAGCAGTTGGTGAAAAACCTTTTTCTCACCAACGAGCGCAGCATCAACCGCAAAGTGGCGGAAGCGGTTTTGGCCATGCGCGTCGAGCAGGTCTTCACGAAGGATCAGATCCTGGAGATGTACCTCAACCAGGTGTTTTGGGGAGAGAACACCAATGGTGCCGAGACGGCTTCCCAGCACTACTTCAACAAGTCTGCCGCCGACCTCAGCCTCGCAGAGGCAGCTATGCTGGCGGGGGTGATTCAAGCCCCATCGGAATTCAACCCCATTAGCAACTATCGCCAAGCCAAATTTCGCCAAGGCCTCGTGCTCGATCGCATGGCAGAACTGGGCTGGATCACTGCTGAAGAGCAGAAAGCCGCCAAAGCCAAACCCATCCGCCTTGCCAATAAGGGCATTTCCTTCCAAGCCAGCCGCGTTCCCTACGTCACCCAGGCGGTGATTGCCGAACTAGAGGAAGAATTTGGTCGGGATGTGGTGCTTAAGGGGGGGCTGCGGGTACAGACCACCATTGATTTGCGATTGCAGGATATCGCTGAGCGCACTGCCGAAGAAGGGCGCATCGAACTGCAGGAGCGCGGTGCCTACGCCAACCAATTGGCCCTCGTGGCCGTGGATCCGCGGACGGGTTTTGTCAAAGCCCTTGTGGGCGGGGTGGGCGGATTCCAAAAAAATCAGTTCAATCGGGCCGTGCAGGCCCGGCGGCAACTGGGTTCTTCCTTTAAGCCCTTTGTCTACTACGCTGCCTTTGCTACGGGGCGCTACGGCCCCGATTCGTTCGTGGATGACTCGCCCATGAGCATTCCCGATGGTGACGAGTATTACACGCCGCGAAACTACGACGGCACCTTTTCTGGCGGCATTTCGGTGCGGCAGGCCGTGGCGGTGTCCCGCAATATTCCCGCCATTCGCCTCGGGCTCGATGTGGGGATGGACAATGTGGTAGCCCTGTGCCGCAAGCTGGGCATCAATAGCCCCATGCTACCGGTCGTATCCCTGCCCCTCGGTTCGGCGGATGTCACGCCGATGGAAGTGGCGGGGGCCTATGCCGTGTTTGCCAGTGGCGGCTACAAATCCAAGACAACCATGATCGCCCGGGTGACCGATCGCAACGGCAATGTGGTGCTAGACAATACGCCCAAGCCGCAGTTGATCCTCGACCCCGTGGCCGTGGCCGATTTGACCGACACCCTGCGGGGGGTGGTGACCAACGGCACCGGCACCGGAGCCCAGTTGGCGGATGGTCGCCCCGTAGCCGGCAAAACAGGCACCACCTCCGACTTCCGCGATGCCTGGTTTGTGGGGTATACGCCCCAGTACTCGGTGGCAATTTGGATCGGTAACGATGACTATTCCCAGATGGCCGATGGCGTGACGGGGGGAGAATTTGTGGTGCCCATCTGGCGCCGGTTTATGGAGCGGGCCCACCAGGGGTTGCCCATAGAGCAGTTTCCGGTACCTAGCGAGATTGCGACCAAGGAGGAAAAGAAAAACTAGCCATGGCCTACGACCCCGGGGAGTTCTCCCGACACTTACTTGAAAGTGAGGTAGTTTACATTAAGCAGCGGCGGGAGCTCACGGAGCTAGTGACCGGATGGGAGACCCGCAACCGGTTTCGGCTCCTGCTGGCGGACGACAAAGAATTGGGCACCTGTGCTGAGCAGGGGCGATCGCTCGCCGGGGCCCTCAGCCGCAACTTCTGGCAGCGCTACCGTCCCTTTGAGATGGTTGGCTACGACCGCCTGGGATACCATGCATTTCGTATTACCAGTCCGGTGCAGTGGTGGCATCGCCGAGCCACGATCTACGCCGGTCGCGATCGCGTGCTGGCCCATGTCCAGCAGCAGTGGGGTTGGTTGTGGCGGCGGAAATTTCAGATTTGCGATCGTGCCGGGCAGGTGCGCTTCGAGCTAGATTCGCCGATCTGGCGCTATTGGACCTTTCCCATTACCCGTCAGGGGCGCACGGTAGCTGTGGTTCAAAGGTTGTGGTCGGGGGCCTTGCAGGAACTTTTCACCGATGCCGACAACTACAGCCTGCGGTTTGGCGATCGCCGCCTCGGTGCGGACGACCGTCTGATTCTGCTGGCAGTGGTGCCGGTGGTAGACTTTCTCTATTTCGAGCGATAGGGAGCAGTAGCAATGGAGCGTACGGCGGGACTCCTGCTGAAAACCTGGGTGGGCACCGTCGTTGTCTCCGCCCTGATCAAGTACGGCACGGGTTGGGTGCCCGACCTCGTGGATGCCCAAAAAAACGTGGTCGCGGCGCTGGTGGTGACACTGCCGGTGCTGGTCTACGTAGTGATTTTGCAGATCCGAACCGACGGCTAGCCGTTCTGTGGCATGATTTCCCTAGATCCCTACCCGTGCTCCTATGCTGCGCCTCGAACACATCCAAAAGATTTACCCCACCGGGGAGGTGCTCCGCGACATCAATTGGGAAGTTAAGGCGGGCGATCGCATCGGTTTGGTCGGTGTCAATGGCGCGGGTAAATCCACCCAACTCAAAATCATCAATGGGGAGCTGGAACCCACCGCCGGGCAAGTGATTCGCCCCGCCAGCCTCAAAATTGCCTACCTCAGCCAAGAGTTTGAAATCGACCCCACACGCACTGTCAAATCCGAATTGTGGTCAGTTTTTCGCGAAGCCAACCAGGCCCAGCACGAACTGGCCGAGGTGCACCAAGAACTCGAGCAGATCCAGGAAGGTCAGGACTACGAACCCCTGCTGAAACGCATGGATCGCCTGCAGCGCCGCTTTGAAGCCCTCAATGGCTACGAATTAGAAAGCCGCATTGATAAAATTTTGCCCGAATTAGGCTTCCAGCTTGGGGATGGCGATCGCACCGTCGATCAATTCAGTGGCGGCTGGCAGATGCGCATGGGCCTGGGCAAAATTTTGCTCCAAACCCCCGATCTGCTCCTACTCGACGAACCGACCAACCACCTGGATCTCGAAACCATTGAATGGCTAGAAACCTACCTGCGATCGCTCACCACCCCCATGGTGATTGTGTCCCACGACCGGGAATTTTTGGATCGGCTTTGCACCCAAATCGTGGAAACCGAACGGGGCGTTTCCCGCACCTACCTGGGCAACTATTCCACCTACCTGCTGCAAAAGGCAGAAGCCCAGGATGCCCAGATGAGCGCCTTTGAGCGGCAGCAAAAATACATCGAAAAGCAACAGGCCTTTGTGGAGCGCTTCCGGGCCAGCGCCACCCGCAGCACCCAGGCCAAGAGCCGCGAAAAGCTGCTCGACAAGATGGATCGCGTCGAGGCCCCCGACGGTGGGGTGCGCACCCTGCGCTTTCGCTTTCCCCCCGCGCCCCGGGGTGGGCGGGTCACCGTAGAAATTAAAAACCTCACCCACGCCTACGGCGATAATATTTTGTTTTTGGGAGCACACCTGCTGATTGAACGGGGCGATCGCGTGGCCTTTTTGGGCCCCAACGGCGCGGGTAAATCCACCCTGCTCAAGATGATCACCGGCAAAGAACCCTACAACGAAGGGCTGATCGAGCTGGGGCACAACGTCTTGGTCGGCTACTTCGAGCAAAACCAAGCTGAAGCCCTCGACCTTCACAAGACGGTATTTGCCACCATCCACGACGACTTTCCCAAACTCACCAACGAAGAAGTACGCACCCTCTTGGGGCAATTTTTGTTTGCCGGCGATACGGTATTTAAAAATGTGGCCGCCCTCAGCGGCGGGGAAAAAGCGCGGCTAGCCCTGGCCAAAATGTTGCTGCAACCCGTGAATTTTTTAATCCTCGACGAGCCCACCAATCACCTCGACATTCCCGCCAAGGAAACCCTCGAAGAGGCGCTGCAAAACTACGACGGCACCGTGGCCCTGGTTTCCCACGATCGCTACTTTATCGGTCAGGTGGCCAATAAAATTGTCGAACTGCGGGATGGGACATTTCACGTCTATGCCGGCACCTACGACTACTATTTAGAAAAGAAAGACCAGGAGCGCCGCGAGGCTGAGGCGGCAGCCAAAGAGGCGGCCAAGCGGCTCAAAACCCAGGAAAAAGCGCGCAAGAAGAAGTAAGGCATGCATATTTTTATCAGTACGGGGGAGGTGTCCGGAGATGTGCACGGGGCGCTGTTGGCTGCTGCCCTCAAAGCTCGGGTACCGGAGCTGCGGCTTACGGGTTTAGGGGGCGATCGCATGGCCGCTGCCGGGGTGGAACTGTTGGGTAACACCGTTACCATTGGTTCCATCGGTGTTTTTGAGGCCCTGCCCTACCTGATCCCCACTTTTTTGTTGCAACGGCGGGTAAAAAAGCTACTGCGCCAGCAGCCCCCCGATCTTGTGGTGCTCATTGATTACATGATGCCCAACATTGGCATGGGTGCCTTTGCCCGCCATACTCTTGGCGTTCCTGTGATCTATTACATTGCGCCCCAGGAGTGGGTGTGGTCCTTCGATGATAAAAATACCCAGGCGATCGCCGGATTTACGGACGAAATTCTGGCTATTTTCCCCCAGGAAGCCCAATACTACCGCGACCGAGGGGCCAAGGTGCACTTTGTCGGCCACCCCCTGATCGAACAGATGGATTGCGTTCCCGATCGCGCCACCGCCCGCCGGGAACTGGGCCTAGCCGCCGACGATCTGGTGGTTTCGTTGGTGCCCGCCTCCCGCCGCCAGGAAGTGCGCCACGTTCTGCCCGTGCTGCTGCAAGTGTCCCAGATCATCCAGCGCCATTACCCCCAGGTGCGCTTCCTCCTTCCCCTATCCCTAGAGCACTACCGCGCTGCCATTGAGCAAAAATTGGCAGAGCATGGGCTAACCGCGACCCTAATCCTAGGGCGATCGCATCTGGTACTTCGGGCTAGCGATGTAGTGCTCGCTAAGTCAGGCACCGTCAATTTAGAAACGGCGGTATTGGGCACCCCCCAAGTGGTCTGCTATCGGGTCAGCCGGCTCACGGCCTGGGTGGCCAAGCACATCTTAAAAACCCAGCTTCCGTTTATCGCACCGCCCAATTTGGTGGCCAAACGGGCGATCGTGCCCGAATATCTCCAGGATGGCGCAGATCCGGCGGTGATGGCCCAGGCGGCCATGGCGCTGCTGGATCCCCAAGGCCCCGCTCGCCTGCGCATGCTGGCCGACTATGGCGAGCTACGCCGCCTCCTAGGGGAAACCGGGGCTCTGAATCGGGCCTGCGATCGCATCCTCGAACAACTAGCCCTAAAACCCCACTAGCGGCGGCGGGGACGGCGGGGGCCACTGCTGGGGTTGGGGGCTGGGGGCGATCGCCGACGCGGTGCCCGATTGTAGTCGATTTCTTCGGGGTCGCGGGTTTGGTAAAATTCCGCCGTGCGG
>DBAX01000004.1:452-24947 GCA_002291895.1 Cyanobacteria bacterium UBA999 | reverse complement strand
GGTGGGGGTGGCGGCGGCGTGGGGGGGAGTGCAAGGGTTTCGAGGAAGGTGCGCACCCGCTGGTAGCGCTCGGTGTTGCCCTGCTCTAGGTACTGGTCGGCGGCTTGCTGGAGGTCGGCGATCGCCTCGGTAGGTTGCTCGTTTTCGGCGTAGGCCAGACCCCGGTAGTAGAGGCTGTCGGTGTGATCCGGTTGGCGGCCGTGGGCGGTGGTGAAATCGGCGATCGCCGCTTCGTAGTTTTTGAGGGCCAAGTGGGCACGGCCACGGCGGTAGAGGGCTTGGTGGGGGTTGGGCGATCGCTCTAGGCACTGGGTGAAAATTTCCACCGCCTTGCCATAGTCCCGCAGTTTGTAGTAAGTGTTGCCCAGGGTGAGGTAGGCGTCATCGTAACTGCCATCGAGGATCAGGCAGTTTTGGAGGTCGGCAATAGCTGCCTCGTATTCTCCCAATTTGGTTTGGGCCAGACCCCGCTTGTAGTAGGCGATTTTGGCCCGCTCGGGCACCAAGGTAATCACTTGGCTGTAGTCGGCGATCGCCTTGGCAAATAGGTCTTGGGCGAGGTAGACATCCCCCCGACCCATGTAGGCCTTGACAAAATTGGGGCGCACCTTAATCGCCTGGGTGAAAGAATCCACAGCATCGGCGGCGAACCCCTGCTGGCTATCTTCCAGCCCCCAATTATAGAAAACATCCACCAGACGGAGGCCACGATTTTCCTTGCTGGCCTTAACCACATGGCGATCCCACTCCCGATCTAGGGCTTGGACGTACTCTTCGCGAAAGACCCCCGCTTCTGCTTGGGGTTCGAGGGGCAGACCGGCAAACTGGGGCAGTTGGCGCAGGGCATCGCTCCGCAGGGGGGCATCGAAATCCACGCAGGTGTCCCAGGCTACCCAAATACGGAAATTATTATTGTAGGAATCGGTATCGTAGGCATCGCTTAGTTCCCGGTAGCGGCTGGATTTTTGCCGTAGCTGGTATTCGGGATCGGCGGCAACCACCTGACCGCTGGCAAAATATCCCTGCTGGCTGCTGCCAATGCGCTTAAAAAAGGCGCGATCGCCCACTTTAACCGTCTGAATGGAACCACAGCTCCAGGTGACGACGTAGCGGTTGCCATTGGCAATGTCCTCCATAGCTTCCCGCAGGAAGTCCCGAATCTCTGGTTCGGTCTGATCGCTACAAAGAAAGATGCGGGTGACCATGGTTTAGCAGCGCACAACATTACCAGACATAGTACACAGAAGCGATACCAAAGCGCGTTAAGTCCGAGAACAAGCGTGGTGAGAACAGAGTCCAAATTTCGGCGGCTAGCGACTGGGGAGTGGCACAATGGAGTTTTACTGTTGCAGTGTTGGGTACTCTCCCTATGTTGTTTCCGGTTAAACGACAAAAACTGGATGAATTGATTCCGGCGGTGCCGACTTCGGAACAATACCAATACTGCTGGGGTAGCGGGCGCGAGGTGGTGACCCGCAGTTTTATTTCCCTAGCGGCGCTGATTATTTTTACCCTACTTTACAACCGCGTCCACGACATTAGCCCCAGCAGTCCGGCGGCGGCGGCCATGCTGGTCTGTGGCATTTTGGGTGGCTTGTATTGGATGTTGCAGCCCGTTTTAGCGGCGGCCCAGCGCAACTTGCGACTGCGGCGGTTTCCCTTTTGCGCCCTCTGGCTGGGGGAGGTGCTGGAGGTGTATCTATCGGAGGAGGTGCTGTCCCGCCAGGAGGTGGTAGATGGGCGGGGGCGGCTGGACGTAAGCTACGACACGGGAACGTTTCTCAACTTGGAAGTGGGGGATGATACTGGCTTTGAAACCACCCTGCGGGTGCCGATGCGGCGGGAATTTAAGCGCATTCGTCCGGGTATGACCCTGTGCCTGCTGCTGTTTTCTAAGGACAAAGCCTTCCAGCGCATTAGCCGGCAGATGTCCGATGCCTATTTTCCAGAGTTTAATTTTTGGCTGGGTGACTACCCCTACCTGCGGCGGGATGCCTTTGCCGATTTGGCCCGGTTTCTGTGGAAGCGCCATGGACGCTGAGGCGGATCTGGTGTTTTTGGTCAATGGCCCCGGCGAATTAACCACCTGGCTCTACCCGGTGCTGCAGGCCCTCGCGGCGGTGCGGCACCCCCAGTGGCGGGTGTCGGTGGTGCTGTCGCCCTGTCCCAATGCCAGCGGCCACGAGGCGGAATTGGTGCAGAACTGGTGCGATCGCGTCGTACCGGCGGAGCGGTTCTATGGTTTTTTGGTGACGGGGCGGGTTGGGGATTGGCCGTGGCATCGCCGGGGCGTGGTGGTGTTTTTAGGGGGCGATCAGTTCTATGCCGTGGCGATCGCCCGGTGGTTGGGCTATGTCTCGGTGGTCTATGCCGAGTGGGTGGCCCGCTGGCCCCGGTGGGTGGATGCGATCGCTGCCCGCAACGACTTCGTGCGCCAGGGCGTACCCCAGCAGTGGCAGTCGAAGGTAACGGTCGTGGGCGACCTGATGGTGGATCGGCCCCGTCCGCCCCGCACTCCAGAATTTCGGGTCACATTTCTGCCCGGCTCGAAACCCCACAAATTGGGGATGGGGGTGCCCCTGTGCCTGGCGATCGCCGATGCCCTACGGCAGCGCTATGCCCATCTCTCCCTAGATTTCGCCCTGGCCCCGACCGTTTCCCCCCAAGATCTGGGGCGCTACGACCCTACTGCCACCTACACGGACACCACAGCCATTACCGCCCAGGGAACGCTGATCCAGCTTCACCAAACCTTTCCGGCCCACGACCTCTGGCGGCGGAGCCAACTCTGCATAACGACGATTGGGGCCAATACTGCGGAACTAGCGGCCCTAGGGGTGCCGATGATCGTGCTGATACCCACCAACGACATGGATACTCCCGTCGGCTGGGATGGGCTGCTAGGGCTATTGGCCAGGGTGCCGGGGTTCAACCGTCTGGTCAACGGGGTGATGGTTTGGATGCTGACGCGATCGCGCCGGCTTTTTGCCTGGCCCAACCTCTGGGCGGGGGAGGAGCTGGTGCCCGAGCTGTTGGGGCAGTTGGATGGGCCTACGGTGGCAGCCCTCATTGCCAGCTACCTTGATCGCCCCGAACGGCTGACTGCCATGGGCGATCGCCTGCAGCGGGAATGTGGTGCACCCGGTGCCGCCCAGCGCCTAGTTGCCCTGATTCAAAGTGCGCTTGCTCCCCCCGTGGTATAGAGTTATGTATGAACTATTCCAAATCTTTGGCACCCGTTATGACCTACAGCCCTACCCTTTCCGAAGCAACGGCGGAATTCGATTCCCATGATGCCTTCAGTCTGGTGGAGACGATCTCGATGGTGATCGACAGCATGGATGCGGAGCAAAGCGCCACAGTCAACCAAACCCGCGATACTTGGAAGTTTCGCTATGGCACGGTGGAGGTTTTGGTCAATATTACTGGGGCTTCGCCCACCGATACCTTTACCGTAGTTTCGACCGTTGCCGAGGGGCCCTTCAAGGACGAGGCAACGCTGATGAAGAAACTGCTGGAAAAAAACATGGCGGAGACCTTTGAAGCGCGGTTTGCGATGCAGGATGGCAAGATTTTCCTGGTTTCTTCCCGTTCGGTCGAAGATTTGTCGCCTGCGGAAATCTCCCGCATTATTGCCATCGTGGCGGCGATCGCCGATGACAATGATGAACCCCTCAAAGCCGAATTCTGCGCCTAGGGCTGTTCCGGTACTCCGGACGTGACCCAGGGAATGCATTTTGCCACCCTCAAGCTCCTGCCCCTGACCGTGGCTGCGGGGGACTGGCACATGGCTTGCGATCGCCAGATGCTTAGGGATAGCCAGGGGGATGCTCCGGATACCTTGCGCCTGCGGTTTTATCAGTGGCAGCCCGCCGCCCTCTCTTTGGGGGCCAACCAGCACCACTACCCACCCCACTGGCAGGAACTGGCCCTTCAGGAGGGCATCGATATCGTGCGCCGGCCCACGGGCGGGCGGGCCGTGCTCCACGACGGCGACCTCACCTACGCCCTGACCTGCTATGTGGGCGATCGCCCCCGACGGGAGGTTTACTTCCAGCTTTGTCAATTCCTCATCCACGGACTAGCCCAGGTAGGCCTTGCCCTCCAGTTTGGCAGTGCCAGCCGCCCGGGTTCCCACCAGCCCAGTTGCTTTGCCACCGCCACCTGGGCCGATCTGGTGCTTCCCGATGGCCAGAAGATCCTAGGCAGTGCCCAGCGCTACGAGCAGGGCTGGGTTTTGCAACATGGCTCCCTTGTCCTGACCCCCAACGGCGATCGCCACCGCCGCTTCTTTCCTGGGGTGCCACCGCCCGTTGGCTGGGGGGATAGCTTGGTTCCGTCGGCGGCGGCGGTGGCGGAGGTGCTGACCAATGCGGCCCGGGCGTGCTTTGGCTGTACCCAGGTCGTGCCCCTTGCTCCGCCCGCGGGTAGGGAGGATCCTGGCTATGATGGATGGGATGAGGATTTTCGGAACCGTCATGCTGCGACCCAAAACGACCCTGACCCTGCGCTGGCTTGATTCGGTCACGAAGGTGCAACGCGAGGATTGGAATGCCCTCGCCCTGCCCCTGGGAACGCCCTTTTTGGAGTGGGACTGGCTGCACAACCTAGAAAGCTCCGGCTGCGCGACACCCCGGGAAGGGTGGCTGGCCCATCACCTGGCGGTCTATGCGTCCGAGTCCTTGGTGGCGATCGCGCCGTTCTACCTCAAAGGACACAGCTACGGTGAATTTGTCTTCGATCACCAATGGGCCGACCTCTCCTACCGCCTCGGCATAGACTACTACCCCAAATTGGTGGGGATGGCGCCCTTAACGCCGGCGGCGGGCTATCGGTTTCTGATGGCACCGGGAGTGGACGAGGCGACCCTCACCGACGCCATTCTCGCGGAGGTAGATCGCTTCTGTGTCCAGCAGCACATCTCAAGTTGTCACATCCTCTTCGCCGATCCCCACTGGAAAGCGATGCTAGAGCAGCGGGGCTTTACGCCCTGGATGCACCATAGCTACATCTGGAGCAATGAAAACTACGGCACCTTTGAGGGCTACCTGCAAAGCTTTAACGCCAATCAGCGGCGCAACATCAAGCGGGAACGCAAGGCGATCGCCAACGCGGGTTTAGAAATGAAGGTCTACACCGGCGCATCCATCCCCCACCACTTCTATGGGTTGATGTACGAACTCTACAGCGACACCTGCGATAAGTTCTGGGGCGGCAGCAAGTACCTCAACCGCCGCTTTTTTGAAAGTCTAGCCCACACCTACCGCGATCGCCTGGTTTTTGTCAGCGCCGAGCACCCCGATGCCCACCATCCCGTCGGCATGTCCTTTTGCATCCGCAAGGGAAATCATCTCTACGGGCGCTACTGGGGCTGCTTTAAGGAAGTGGACTGCCTGCACTTCAATGCCTGCTACTACACCCCGATCGAATGGGCGATCGCCCAGGGCATCCAAAGCTTTGACCCCGGGGCCGGCGGCGAGCATAAAAAACGCCGGGGCTTTCCGGCCACGCCCAACTACAGCCTGCACCGCTTCTATCGCGATCGCCTGCGGCACATTTTGATTCCCCATATCCAGGAAATCAACCACTACGAGCAACGGCGCATCGATGCGATCAACCAGGAATTACCCTTTGACTTTACACCTCCTGAGCTTGCGGGAACTTCGACCCTTTGATTAAATAGGGGGGCCGTTGGCAGTGGGAGTACTTTGGAGCACCTATGGAGCAAAAACTGTGGATTGGACTGGCCCTTGGGGCGGCGGTACTAGGTGTCGGCGGCGCGATCGCCAGTCGGGTGCTTAAACGCCCAAGCTTGCCCCCCACGGTGAGAAATGTTCCCCCAGCGTCGGTGCCGCCCACCTTGACCAATGCGTCCCTCTGTGACTTCAATGCCCTTGATCGCGTCACCGATAGCCTGCAACAGGTGCGAACGGTCAACGCCCTAGGGCACGATCCCCTCACGGTGCTGGCGGCGGCCCGTCCATGGCTGACCCCCGAACTCCTCGCCAGCCTCAGCCCTGCCCCCTTCCCCCAAATCAGTGATCGCGCCCGCACCTCCGCAGTGCCCGTGATTATGTACCACGACATCACGCCCGTTAAGGATGTGGATTGGGACGTTACGCCCCAGGAATTTCAGCAGCACCTGGCCCTGATCCGGGAACGGGGACTGACCCCCATCAGCATGGATCAGCTGGTTTCCCACCTGCAAACCGGGTCCCCATTGCCCGAAAAACCAATCCTGCTCACCTTTGACGACAACTATTTGGGTCAATACCAGCACGCCTTTCCCCTACTGAAAAAATACAACTACCCGGCGGTGTGGTCGGTGCATACGGCCTTTGTCGGCAGTCCGGCGGGCAAGCCTAAAGCCACCTGGGAGCAACTGCGGGAGATGCAGCGCAGTGGTTTGATCACCATCGCCTCCCACACGGTAAACCACCTCAACCTTGCGGGCATCACCGATACCGCCAAGATTGACCGCGAACTCCAGGAATCTAAGTCCATTCTGGAAAAGGAACTGGGGGTGCCCGTGATCTATTTCACCTACCCCGAAGGTGACTACTCGCCCTTGGTGCGCGAGCGCCTCAAAGTGGCGGGCTATCGGGCGGCCCTGTCCATGAGCCTCGACCCGGCACGGGAAGTGCCGGCCAACCAATCGGAGGATATGCTGACCATCATGCGCTATGGCCAGTCCCGCTTTGCTGAAGTGATTGCCAAGGCCAGCGGCGGCAACCAACTCCAACCCCTGTCTTTTTTGCCGGGACCCCAGCGGGCGATTACCTACCAGGAGCCGATTCGCCAGCGCCGCGTTACCATCGATGGCTTGCCCCTAACCCTGGTTTCCGGTGGGCGACCGGTGACGGCCCACGCCGATTCCCGCTATCAGGTGGAGCAAATTAAGGCTAAATATGTCCCGGAGGCGATCGCCGCTGTCGATGGCGGGTTCCATTCCCTGGAGTTTCTCGACAGCAACCGCATGATCGGGCCGGTGGTGAGTCAGTTTTCCGACCAGCCGGGGCAATTTTTTATCGGCACCAAGGGCGAAAATCCCCTGCTCAACGGTCGCCCCCTCGTGCTGATCAGCCCCACGACGGTGCGGTTTGTGCCCTTTGACGCCAAAAAACACGACAGCCTCGCTGCCCTGCAAGCAGAATTGCCCGATGTCACCGATGCCTTTGTGGCTGCCGGTTGGCTGGTGCGGGATGGCAAACCCCAAACCGCCGCCAGCTTCGGCAAACTCTATGGCTTCGATGCCAACCGCGATCGCGCCTTTTGGGGCATTGACCGCCAGGGCCGACCGGTTCTAGGGGTCACGATGGAGATGATCGACTCCGTGGGTCTGGGGCAAATTTTGGCAAAGGCCGGGCTGCAGGAGGTGGTAATGCTCGATTCTGGAGCTAGCACGGCCCTGGCCTACCGGGGCAAAAGTGTGATGAGCTACGAGCCGCGCCCCATTCCCCACATTGTGGCCCTGCTGCCGCCCGTGGCACCCCCGCCCGCCGCAGAGACGCCGGATCGCGTTGTCTGCCCCGTCAGCCAGCGTTGAAACTGGGATTAATTATGATGGGCGGCATTTCTCTAGGAGCCGGGTTGTATTTTTTGGCAGGGCTCAATAGACTTTAGTAGCAAGGACAAACGTGGGAAATATTCAGTCTTTCACCCAAGAAGCACTCATGAGAATCAGGTCAACTGCCATGGCTCCTACCTTGTGTTTGTGGGTGTAACTGGGGTTTTATTCCTTTCTTTTGCTGCGATCTTTATTGCGCAAGGGGTGATTGTGTTAGCTAGCTTATCCTTTGGAATTGCAGCGCTACCTGTTTTTTAGCCATAGTTGCCAACACCTATTTTATTTTTAAAGATCCTGATCGTCTTCAATCAGAAGGGTTTGTTCTTCGTACTCGTGCGATGAGTCTTATAGGGGAAAAAGGGAAGGGTTTCAATATTAATCCTGTCAATCTAGAACATGTAATAGATCCTGCCTCACCTCAAGATAAAAGTAAACTTAAACCAGCCTATCAGACAGATGACAAGAGCTTGCCTTCTGCTAGTTCACAGGAAATAGGATTGACGATTGGCAGTAAGTCAACGAATCCAGAAGGAGATCATGATGACGAAGGATAGATACGCCTATCTTCTTGTTTTTGATGATATGACTGTTGGCACTTTGGAAGAAGTAAGTAAGTTCTTAGATGAAAGGGAAGATGTTTTCAGAATTGGATGACTGTTCTGCCCAATTCATTCTTCGTTATTTCCGGTAAATCTGCCACAGAAGTCTCAGATGTATTTCGGTTATTCACTAAAGACAAGGGGAGGTTCATCATACTTGATGTTAATACTGACAGGAACGGGTGGCTTCCTAAAAAAGCATGGGATTTTGTGAGGCATCCCAAGGCGATTTCAGAAAACTAGTAATTACCCAATGATTCTTGTATGACGGATTGACTGAAACTACCAGGGGTATGGGGCTAGGCAACTGCTGACCTGGATCGATAGGCAAGAACAGATGCCATAATCGGAGCAGTTGTTTATGCACCGCCCTGCCCCGCACCCTATCTTATGACTGTGACCGGCTTTGATGCCCAAAACCCCCCCGATCCCAAGCTTATTGACGCCTGCGTGCACTGCGGTTTTTGCTTGGCCACGTGTCCTAGCTACCGTGTTTTGGGTAGGGAAACCGACTCGCCTCGGGGACGGATTTACCTGATGGATCGCCTCAACGAGCAAGAAATTCCCCTCTCTCCGGCGATCGCCAGTCACTTCGATAGCTGCTTGGGCTGTTTGGCCTGCGTCACCACCTGTCCATCGGGGGTGCAGTACGACCAGTTGATTCGGGACACGCGATCGCAGGTGGCCCGCAACCATCCGCGATCGCCGGCCGAAAAGCTATTGCGGGCGTTGCTGTTTCAAACCTTTCCCTACCCGCAGCGGCTGCGCTGGCTCCTAGCTCCTCTGGTGCCCTACCAAAAACTGGGGCTGCAAAACCTCCTGCGGCACAGCGGATGGCTGGCCAAACTACTCCCCCCATCCCTGGTGGCCATGGAAGCACTGCTGCCACCGATTCCGGGCGATGCTTTTCGTGATGCCCTACCCACGGTGGTTCCGGCGGTGGGGCCGCGCCGCTATCGGGTGGGACTGCTCCTGGGCTGCGTGCAGCGGTTGTTTTTACCCCATGTCAATGCCGCTACGGTGCGGGTGCTGACGGCCAACGGCTGTGAGGTGGTGATTCCGCCCAACCAAGGCTGCTGCGGGGCCCTGCCCCACCATCAGGGGGAGGAAGCCCAAGCCCAGGATTTAGCCCGTTCTCTCATTAATGCCTTTGCCCCCTGGGAGCTTGATGCGGTGGTGATCAATGCTTCGGGGTGCGGGCACACGCTCAAGGAATATGGACACCTGCTGGGACAGGATGCCACCTATGGCGATCGCGCTGGGGCCTTTGCGGCTAAGGTGCGGGATGTCCAGGAATTTCTCGATCAGGTGGGGCTGACGGCACCGCTCCATCCCCTAACTGCCGATGGTCAACCCCTGGCGATCGCCTATCAAGATGCCTGCCACATGCTCCACGGACAAAAAATTAGCCTCCAGCCCCGGCGCTTGCTGCGTCAAATTCCTGGGGTGACGCTGCGAGAACCCGTTGATGCCGCCCTCTGCTGTGGCAGTGCGGGGGTGTACAACATTCTGCAACCGGAAATCGGAGCCGAGTTGGGGCGGCAGAAGGTAAGAAACCTCTGTGAGACGGGAGCCCAGGTGATTGCTTCGGCCAACGTGGGCTGCATTACCCAGTTGCAGCGCTCCATGGATGCCCCTAACTCCCTGCCCATCTTTCACCCCATGGAGTTGCTGGATCACTCTCTGCGTGGGGCATTGCTCCCCCTCGGTGCTGCTTGAGCGGTATGTCCAGTCTGCTGCAGAATCCCGAAAAACTCCAAGCCCGCCTCAAGGAAATCCCCATCGAGCCGGGAGTATACATAATGCGCGATCGCCACGATCAGGTGCTCTATGTGGGTAAATCCAAGGCTCTACGTCAGCGGGTGCGCTCCTACTTTCGGGCCAGCCAGGAACTATCGCCCCGCATTGCCATGATGGTGCAGTTGGTGTACGAGATCGAATTTATCGTCACCGACACCGAAGCCGAAGCCCTGGCCCTAGAAGACAACCTGATCAAGCAGTACCAGCCCTACTACAACGTGCTGCTCAAGGATGACAAGAAATATCCCTACGTTTGCATCACATGGTCCGAAGAATATCCCCGGATTTTCATTACCCGCCGCCGCTTTGCCGGTGAAGCCCGGGACAAATACTACGGCCCCTATGTGGATGTATTTAACCTGCGGCGTACCCTGGGGTTTATCAAGCGCATCTTTCCGCTGCGGCAGCGCCCCCGCCCGATTTTTAAGGATCGCCCCTGCCTCAACTACGACATTGGTCTGTGCCCCGGAGTGTGCCAGCGGCTCGTCTCACCGGAGGAATACCGCAAAACCATGCACAAAGTAGCCATGATCTTCCAGGGACGCACCCGCGAACTGATCGAGCACCTGACCACCCGCATGGATGCGGCGGCCCAGGACTTGGAGTTTGAAGTGGCGGCCCGGCTGCGGGATCAGATCCAAACCCTGCGCTACCTCGGTGCCGATCAAAAGGTTTCCCTGCCCGACGACACGGTTTCCCGGGATGCGATCGCCCTGGCCCAGGACGAGCAACGGGCCTGCATTCAACTGTTTCAAATTCGTGCCGGGCGGTTGGTGGGGCGCTTAGCCTTTGTGGCCGACAGCGGCGGCCACGATCCTGGGATGATGCTGCAGCGGGCCCTAGAATCCCATTATCGAGGGTGCGAAGCCGTGGAAATTCCCAACGAAATCCACACCCAGGTGGAACTGCCAGAAGCCGACCTCCTTTGCCAATGGCTCAGCGATCGCAAGGGGAAAAAGGTGTACATCGCCACGCCCCAACGGCAGCAAAAAGCCGAACTGATCGAAATGGTGGAACGCAATGCCCAGTACGAACTAGCCCGGGTGCAAAAACAGAGCGATCGCAATGTCCAAAGCCTCGAGGGGCTGATGGAACTGCTCGACCTAGAAACGCCCCCCCACCGCATCGAGGGCTACGACATTTCCCATATCCAGGGTTCCGATGCCGTTGCCAGCCAAGTGGTGTTCCTAGACGGCCTGCCCGCCAAGCAGCACTACCGTCACTACAAAATCCGCAACCCGGAGGTCACAGCAGGGCACTCCGACGATTTCGCTAGCCTTGCTGAAGTAATCGAGCGCCGCTTCACCAAATATGCCCAAGCCAAACGCAAAGCCGAAGCCGAAGAAGCCTTTGATTTTAGTTTACAAAACATGGAGGATTACCCCGACCTCGTGATGATTGATGGCGGTAAGGGGCAACTGTCGGCGGTGATGGCGGTTTTAGAGCGGCTCGAACTCGATCAGGATCTGCGGGTGGTCAGCCTGGCCAAAAAGCGGGAAGAAATCTTTTTGCCCCACCACTCCCGCCCCCTGAATGTCGATGCCGAACATCCCGGCACCCAACTGCTGCGGCGGTTACGGGACGAAGCCCATCGCTTTGCTGTCACCTTCCATCGCAAAAAACGTAGTCAAAGGATGCAGCGATCGCACCTCGATCAAATTCCGGGATTGGGGCACTTTCGCCAAAAGCAACTGCTGGAAAAATTCCACTCCGTCGAATACCTGCGCCAGGCCAGCGTCGCCCAGATCGCCGACACCCCCGGCATCGGGCTTAAAACCGCCCAAATCGTCTATACCTACTTCCACCCCCACGCCGCCGAATAACGCCCCGTAGCCATCGTAAAATACACCCATTCGTACTGAATTCCCCGTGCGGAAAGGGAGGAACTGTGGGTAGGAATTATGGTTGGCAAAAGGCACGTCGGATCGGATTCTCAGGTTTTGGAATTGCCACGGCTGGGCTAGCACTCTTAGCACCAATCCCCAGTGGCCGCACATCCCTAGGGCGCAATTCCGCAGTCGTTTCCCCTATCTTTGCGGCCCCCAAGCAGGCGCAAGTGCCCGAAGTGCCAACCGTGAAGCTGTCCGGTGGACGCGTCGTGCAGCGCATTGCCTTTTCTCGCGACGGTAGGTTTTTGGCCGCATCGGGAGTGGGGATTACGATCTGGAATATTGCTAGGGCCCAATGGAGTCCCCTTCCATCGGGGTGGGTCGAGACCCTAAAGAATTTCTCCGAACGAAGTGGAAGGATGTCCTTTTCCCCCGATGGCCGCGTCCTGGCTACTGCTTCGGGACGTAGGGTTAAACTTTGGCGTACCGACAATGGCACCCTACTCCGCAGCCTTGAGGGCCATGATGGTAACGTTACCAGCATTACCCATTCGCCCGACGGTCGCGTTTTGGCTTCGACTTCCACCGACGGCACCATGAGACTCTGGCTAGCCAATGGGGGCTTTCTCCGAACGCTTAAAGGGCATTCCTCGGCAGTTTATGACCTGACCTATGCACCGGATGGACGAACTCTTGCCTCCACCTCGGCTGACGGCACCACGAAAATCTGGACTTTTGACGGCAGGCTGCTGCGCACCCTAAAAAGAAAAAATAGGATTCTACCTTCATCGGTCACAGGCTGGTCTTTTCTCCCAATGGGCGCATCTTGGCCGATTCCGACGGATCTTTGATCGCCCTGTGGCAAACGGACGGCAGACTCATCCGCATCCTACCGGGACACCCGGAAGTTATTGGCAAGCGAAAGTCCCCAGGCAGAGTTCATCACATTGCCTTCTCCCCCGACGGACGCATCCTGGCCTCCTGTGGCGATGACGGCACGGTAAAACTTTGGCGCACTGCCGATGGTCAGCTCCTCAACACCCTCCAAGGGAAAGCTGGCGCAGCTCTGCACCTTGCCTTCTCTCCCGACGGAAGACTCCTCGCCTCGGGTGAAGGCAGCAAAGTCAGGCTCTGGCTGCCCAATGGCCAACCCTTCCGTACCCTGGAGGGGCAAAGCGACATCGTGAGACACCTTGCTTTTTCAGCCGATGGGCGCGTCCTAGGTTCTGCCTCCAGCAGTGGGGTAGTGCTGTGGCGCCTTGATGCCCTGAGGTAGGAGCTGCTTCCCAGCGGTCGTTGGCACTATTGGGGCAATCCTAGGCTTTTACAGGGAAGGGTGCTGCCCCCAGCCAGTAGAACTTGACGGGCGCAGCACTTCCCCCCCAAGATTGCTAGCTCCCATTACTAGCGTGCCCTTGGCAGTCTTGAATAGGTCAGTCATAAAACTGAACTCCTGCCCGAAACTAGCACGTTCCCGCCAAATGCGCGTGCAACGCCTGTGCCATCACCTCCACCGGAGCCGGCACCCCCAGCCAATACTCCAACGCGATCGCCCCTTGGTGTAGCAGCATGGGCAGTCCATCCAGGGTTTTCAGTCCCCGTGCCGCTGCCAAACGTAGCAGTAGGGTCGGGCGCGGCTTGTAGATCAGGTCATAGGCGATCGCCCCTGGTGGCAGCAAATCCACCGCCGCCGCCGTCAGGGGCGATGCGTCAGGCTGCGCCATGCCCACGGGGGTGGTATGTACCAATAATTCCGTCTCAGGCAAAATTCCTTCTAATGCGTCCCAGGCTATCGGCTGCACCCCAGGAAACGATTGCTGAAAGGCCAAAATCTTGGTGTGATCGCGCCCCACCACCCGAATCTGCCTGCAGCCCCACCCTTGGCAAGCCACCACAACGGCCCGGGCTGCCCCGCCACAACCCAGCACGGTGACGGTTTGGGGTGGCAAGGTTCCAGCTAGGGGGGCTAAAAAACCGGCGACATCCGTATTGGTCCCCACCCAATCTCGCCCCCGTCGTCCCACTGTATTGACTGCGCCCACGCTTTGGGCTAAAGGATCGACCTCGGTCAAAAAAGCGGCAATCCGCTCCTTGTGGGGAATGGTGACGTTAAAACCCAAGACCGACTCTACCGCCCCCAATCCGGCGATCGCCCCCGCCAGATCCGTCGCCGCCACAGGCAGGGCCACGTACGCTGCATTGCGCCCCAAATGCCGCAGTGCCGCATTGTGCATCACGGGGGAAAGGCTGTATCGCACGGGGTAGCCCAGAACCCCCAAAATTTCGGTTCCACCATCAATCTGCCCCGTCCAACCATTCATAACTTGTGCCAAACTATGCGCAAACTTAAGATATAGTAAAGTTATCTATTTTCGGCTTTTCAGGGCAATTTTGCATAGCTAGCGGGCACTTCAGTGGGTTTGCATAGTGGGTTTTGGCAGGCGCAAACGGAGTTATCCCCTGTGATCGCCCTTAGCCTAGCGTTCCATGAATGTCATCAAAGTACCGCAAAATTGCGCTAGAGGAATTATCCCAAACTCGATTAAATGAATGGGGGGGCAATGAGACGGGCCTCCATCGTGACTCGAACTTAATTTGGGGATGCTTATGATGGTGACAGCGCAGTATCAGGAAGCCTTACAGGCTTACGCAGAGGGGCGATATGAGGAAGCCATGGGCCAGTTCTCCGAACTGCTCTACGAAGATGCCAAAAATCCCAAGCTCCACATATGGCTCGGCGCCACCCATCGCAAATTAGGCAAACTCGATGAAGCAAAGGAACAATACCAGCAGGTACTTTCCCTCACCGATGACCCCGACCTCATCGATCTGGCCAAAACCTCGCTAGCCCAGATTCAGTCGAGCAGCCAGTTTGTTCCGGCGGCTCCCACCAACCTCTCCCTCCCCGAAGGGATCGAATTTAACCTCGACGACGACATTCACATTGCCGCCGAGCACCAAGGAATTTCCCTTGCCGAAGCCATTGACACGCTCATTCACCAGGACGAAAGCCCCATTTCCACCGCTGCTCCCACCCCCATGGTCGTTCCAGCCGCGCCCGTGGTTCAACTGCAACCTAGCCCCAGTGCTGCCGTAGGTGCTCCCATCCCCCCCGCCCCTAGCTCCCAGGGTGTCCCTGCTGAACCTACGCCCATTGCCATCGAAGACCTCTTCCGCTTTTCTGGACTTAAGCCGCGGTTAACTGCTCTGGTGGTGGCGATCGCCACGGTTCCAGCCGTATTTTTGGGGGTTTCCCTCTACCAAGCCGGCACCCAAGCCCTCACCAACGAAGCCCGACAGAACCGCCAAGAACAGCTTGTTCGCGATCAACAACTTGCCGAAACCCTAGCCCGCTCTGCCCATAGCCATCTCCAGAGCCAATACGACAATGCCTTAAGCTTGGTCAAACTGTTGGGAACCGGTACGGAAAACCTGGGTCGCATTCCCTTGGTGCGCCAGCAGACCTTCTGGAACCAGCGTCTGGCGCTCTATCGCAGCGTCTACCCCACTTTTACGGCCATGGCTATCTATTCTGTCAATGGCAACTTGATTGCCCAGGCGTCGGCAGATCGCCTGCCAGCTACTATGGACGACACCCTACGGCGTGATTTGCTCAATTTCCAAAAACCCCTGAGTATTGCCAAGCCAACGCAATTTAGCAAACCGGACAGCTATGGCATTCTGGTCGCCGGATCGATCCGTAACCCCCGCACCCAGCGAACCACCCACCTGATGGTTGTGCGCCTGCCCTTGGCTGCTACCCGCGCCGCCCTGAGGCGCACCGCCGATGTCCCCTTTGCCATTCAGGGCACCACTCAAGACGGTAGTGCTGCCAACTTAGTGATCAGCGATACCGAATTTCCCGCCAATGTTGCCACGGTTTCTGCACCGCTGCCCGAACTTAAGAATGCAGCATTTACCGATTGGCAACTGTTCCTCCTCTCCACCCCAGAAGATGATGCCCCCCTCCAGGCAGCGCGGCAGGTGCTACTGCTGATCTTAGCTACCGGGGTGTCCCTAACCCCTCTCTTGGCGGGGCTTCTGGCCTTTAGCTTTGCCCGGGGGTTGACCCAACGACTGATCCAGCTTACCCAGCAGGTGCGACACAGTGCCCAGCAGTTGGTGTACGGCAGATTTACGGAGGAGCGCCTTAGCGAAGAGGGCGATGATGAAATTGCCCAACTGGCCACGAATATCAACCACCTCCTCGACCAGGTGCAAAACCTTGCCACCCAGCAGCAGCAGGAGCAACGTAGAATGCAGCAACAATCCCAAAAGCTGTTCAAATCGCTCCGCACCCTAGCCCAAGTGCAGGACGAGAATATGCGCCTCGTTGATGAAAACATCCAGCTGGTGGTGCGCAAGGTGGAGGAGCGCGTCCAAGGTAAAGAAATTGAAGCCCTAAAGCAACGGCAGGAAAAGGAGCAACTGCAAAATCAACTGGCTCACATTTTTAACGAAGTAAAGGAACTCGCCAACGGTGATTTAACGGTTACAGCCACCCTTCAGGATGGAGAAGTCGCTAATGTCAGCGAATTCTTTAACCGCCTCGTCGAGGGATTGCAGCAGATTGTCTCCCAAGTAAAACATTCCGCCGCCCAAGTGCAGCAGTCTTTGGGGCAAAATGAGCGGGCGATCACGCAGCTTTCCGGGGAGGCCATGCGTCAGGCCGATGAATTGGTGCATACCCTCAATGCCACCCAGATGCTGGCAATGTCGGCCCAATCGGTTGCCAACAACAGCAAGCAGGCCACTGAAATTGTGCACCAGGCCGCAGCCCAGGCGGCAACCGCCGGCAAGTCCATTGAATTGAGTATGCAAAAGGTGCTGAATTTGCGCTCTACGGTCACGGCGACCGCCAAAAAGGTGCAGCGGCTGAGCGAGGCCTCCCAGCGGGTGGCTCGGGTAATGACCCTTATCAATGAGATTGCGGTTCAAACGAACTTTTTAGCGATCAATGCTGGGCTGGAGTCGGCCCGCACCCCCGACGAGCAGCACCGCAACTTGGCGCGCCTGTCCCGGGATGTGGGCGAGTTGGCGACACGATCTTCCCAGGCTACTCAGGAAGTGGAATCGTTGCTGCACCACATTCAGACGGACACTGCCGATGTGATAGCGTTCATGGCTGCCGGGGAGCAGGAGGTTGTGGAAGGTACCAAGCTTGTGGAGTCAGCGCAGCAGAGCCTCGGGCAAATTATGGAAGTTACCCAGCAAATTGATATGCTGATCGGAACGATTCAGGATGCTACGATGTCCCAGGCGACGGCTTCGGAATGCGTTGCTACGCTGATTCAGGAAATTTCCCAGGTGTCCCGCCGCACGGTCGATTCGTCGACGGAGGTCTCGCGATCGCTCCATGCTACGGTGCGGGCAGTGGAGTTGCTGCAACGGTCGGTAACGCGGTTTAAGCTAGCGAACTAGGAATCATAAGCACCCCAGTGGAGCAGGATGCCATGGATGAGATTGAGGCCGCGGTACGGCAGATGTTCCTAGAGGAGGCCCAAGAGCATGTCCACGTTCTTGAAGACCATCTCGCGGTGCTAGAACCCGCCGCGGCGGACTACCAGGGGCGACTCAATGCGGTGCTGCGGGCAGTTCACTCCCTCAAGGGCGGGGCGGGGCTGATGCAAATGGCCCAGTTGAGCGAGGCGGCCCATCGGTTTGAAGATGTGCTCAAAGCCCTCAAATCCCTTGGTGCCGAGGATAGCTTTCCTCCACGGGGGCTCATCCTAGATGGGGTAGCGACCCTGCAGCGGTTGATTACGCTCCATCGCCAGGGTATGGAGGGCGTTGGGTGTTCCCTTGGAGTTTTTGATGAATTGCTCGAGCAGGTGCGATCGCCCGGTGAGGAGCCTGAAACCCTAGAGTTACCGCAGCCGGAGGTGAATCTGACCGTCCTGCTGTTTGAAACAGAAATTGAGAATGCCCTAGCTACCCTGGAAGCATTGCTGTCCCGCAATTCCCATCCCGAGGTGATTCGCCAGGAACTGGGTACCGTGGCCAGCGATTTGGCCAATCTTGGTGAAATGCTGGAACTGCCCGATTTTGTGGCCTCCTGCCACACGGTTCTGGCCCAACTAGAGGGAAGTAATGGTGCCTGTGCCACCCTTGCGGCGCAAGCTGTGCGGGACTGGCGTAGAACCCAAGCCCGCGTTTTGCAGCCGGAAGTTTCTCCCAAGCCTAGTCTCGAGCTTGGGGAATTGTTTGTCTTTCCCCCGGATTTAGAGACTTTTGAGAACCCCTTTGCTTTTCCGAGCGATGAGCGGCAATGTCCCCTCTATGCGGAGGAGCCACCCATGGCACCCACAGACTCGACAGAGGAAGTTGTCTCGACAGCCGCAGGTGTGGAAACCCTTGGGGAGCTCTTTGCCGACTTGGAGCTAGGCGAGCAGCAGGAACCTGAGGAGCTATCTGCCCTATTGCCAGCGGCGGCGGCATCCCTGGTGGCGGAATACACCAAGGAGTCGTCCATTCGCTTACCTCTGCCTCAAGTGGAGCGCCTCAGTAGCCGAATGGCGGAACTATTAGTGTTTCACGGAACCCTAGATGCCCAACTTACGGAACTGCGGGACATAACGGCAGAATTGCGGGAATGTTTTGCTCCCCAGGAGTGGGCGTCGGCACTGTCTCCCTCCCATCGCCGGGCGGAACAGCTCAGCGAGAATCTGGATCTGCTGCTCTACGAAATGGAGCAACACGCGGCCCACATGGGACAGGAAGCGCGTCGCCTGGCTTCGCAAATGCAGCAGGTGCGAATGCGACCCTTTGGAGAGGTGACCCAGCGATTCCCCCGCATGGTGCGCAATCTGGCAGCTCAGTACGATAAACCCGTGGCCCTTGAGATTCAGGGAACGGGGGTGTTGGTTGACCGGGCCGCTGCGGAACCTCTAACCGATGCCCTGACCCAGTTGCTCCGCAATGCCTTTGACCACGGCATTGAAGAGGTGCGATCGCGCCTGAAGCAGGGCAAGCCCACTACGGGTACGATTACCCTGGCTGCGGAGCAAACCCCAGACCAAATGATGATCCGGGTGCAGGATGATGGTCGGGGTATTGACCTTGACAGGCTGCGTCAACGGGCGATCGCCACCGGAGCGGATCCCCATGTTGTGGCCCAGTGGTCGGAGGAGCAAGTTCTGGCGCTCATTTTTGAGCCGGGTTTTAGCACGGCCGAGCGGGTGACAAACCTGTCGGGGCGCGGGGTAGGGATGGATGTGGTGCGGGCGATCGCCGAGCAGTTGGGGGGACGGGTCACCGTCGCCTCCCGCGTGGGACAGGGCACAACGTTTACCCTCAGCTTGCCCCGCTTGATGGCTACGGTGCGGGTGGTGCTCGTGCACGTAGACGGGATTACCCTCGGACTATCCAGCGAGTGGGTACGGGAAATGCTGCCTGCGGTGGAGGCAAACAGAGCTAGGGTGCGCTGGCACGATCGGGAAGTGGCGATCGCCAAGCCTAGGGAGCTATTGGGCGTTCCTCCTGCCCTACGCTACGGCGCAAAACCAAGGAATGCGGCCCCCTGTCTGCTGGTGCTGCAGCATCTCCAAAATCAGGAACTCTTGGCCCTGCCGGTGGAAGGCTGCTGGGGTGAGCAGGAGTCCAGCCTCCACCGCGTCCAGGGAGCCATCCCCCTACCGGGGCTCTTTTCGGCCTGCGCGATTTTGTCGGATGGACAGGCAGTTCCTCTGGTGCAGATGGACGAGCTTTTCCAGAAAGCACCGCGTCGGGAGCCTCCCATCAGTGCTCCGCCAGTTGTTACGGTGATCGTTGAAGGGACAAAGCCCGCCCCGCCGCTGATCATGGTGGCGGAGGATACCGCGAGCGTGCGCCGCTACTTTAGTCAGCTCTTGCAGAAGCACGGATACCGCACGGTGGTGGCGGAAAATGGCCTCGATGCCCTCAATAAGATCCGTAGCGGGCTGCCGGTGGAGGTTGTGGTGACCGATCTGGAGATGCCGGAGCTGAGTGGATACGGTTTGCTCTCCCAACTGCGGGCCGATGGACGATTTGCCCAATTGCCAGTCGTGATGTTTACCGCCCGCCAAGAACCTAAGTACCGACAGTTGGCCCTGAATTTGGGGGTGAGTGCCTTTTTGACCAAACCCTGTGGTGATCGCGAGTTTTTGGATACCATTACCCAGTTGCGGGCCGCCCGCCGGGCCCAAAACACGATGGTCACAACGGGCACCAGTCGGGGCTAGTTACCCTTGCGCTGTTAGTCAGAAAGCGCCCTCAGGTATTGCTGCACCACAGCATCGAGATCGAACTGAGTCATTGCCTGTTGGTATGCGCGGGCGACGACTTCGGGATTGGGGGAATTGATGACCTCTTGGAGAACTGCCGCCAGGGCGATCGCATCGTTGGGGGGCACCAGCCAGCCCGTGTGTTGGGGAGTGACCAACTCTAAAACGCCTCCCGCCGCCGCTGCCACAATGGGACGCTGGGCTAGTTGGGCCTCAACCACGACCCGGCCGAAGGGTTCGGGCTCCGTGGAGGTGTGGGCAATCACGGTGCAGGCTTTCATGAGTCGGGGGATGTCGTCGCGGAAGCCGAGCCAGTGCACCCGATCGCCTAAACCGTAGCTGGCTACCAACTGGTGCAAGTGGGCCCGGTAGTCCGCTTCGGCAAAGAGGGCTTCCCCCACCACCAAACCATGGACTCCCGGTAAATCCCGCAGCGCCGCCAAAAGAATATGCTGTCCCTTCCATGGGGAAAGGCGGCTAAAGCAGCCCACTAAGGGCACTGTCGCCGGAATTCCCAACTCCTGACGGGTAGGGAGAACGCTATCTTCGCCTACAGCATCGTAGGGCTGACGCCGAAAGCCGTTATACACCACCCGCACCAGAGAGGGACGCCCGCCGCAGTCCACAAAAGCTGCCCCCGTGGCGCGGGAATTGACCACCACCCTCCAGGCAAAGCGGTTGGCTAGGGTCACAAGAAGGCGTCGGTTCATGGGGCTGAATAACCCCGCAGTGAGCAAATCGTGCAGGTGCCACACGACCGGAGCCCCACCCCAAAATCGGGCGATCGCCGCGACGACAAAGGCCTTGAGGTTATTGGCATGGAGGTAGTCAAAGGCTTGGCTGCGTCGCGCTACCCCCCGGGCTAGCCCCACCACCTGGGCAAGCGCCCCAAGGGACGCCAGGGATAATCGGGAATTGGTGCGCACATGACGCAGGGACTGGGCCGCCCCCAGTGGGGGCAATGTAATGACACCCGCCGCCCGCAGGCGATCTTCTAGGGGCCCCTGGGTTAACAATTGCACCGCCGCCCACTCCCGAAGGGCGATCGCCAAATCCAGCAAGCACAACTCCCCACCCCCAAGGGCAGCGGTATAGCTCAAAAACAAAACCCTAGGTGATGGCATTTCTCCCAAGCACCGCCGCCTTGCGGTCTTCATAGATGCGGGACATTCCCTCGGTGAGGGTGTCCACCAAGGAGGAAGGACACCGACACAAAAGCTCCTCTCCGGAAATTTCCTGGGCAAAAAAGCGCCGTGCACTCTCCAGCAACTGCAACACCTTAGCAAAGCCGAGGGATTTCACCAAAAAGGTAGCCACGGGCGAATTCTTCAAATCATAGTCCGAGTCCCCGGTTCGCCCCGCCTCAAGCAGGTGCAGCACCTCCCGCTCCATGGTTTTTTCTGGTTCGTAGGGCGCACAGTAGAGGGGCAGATTTTGTAGGAATTGCTCTAGGGTGACGCTCCGTGCCCCCTCCGTAGGCAGTCCTCCCATCATCATCGAAAGGGGAATGTTGCGACCAAGGCGCAGGGAGAGGGCTTCGATCAGGGCAATGGACACCAGTTTTGCCCGCAAATAGAGGCAAGCCACGGCCAAATTGTGCTCCGTGCGCTGCAGGAGTTTGCTGTAGGTCTCGTCGTCGGGCTCGCCATCAAACTGCCGAAAGATCAACTGGGGCTGGCGCGAACTCATAAATCCCTCCATATTTTGGATGGAGCGGCGATAGCCATCAACGGTATAAGAATTGGCGTTGCGGAGATCGTGGTTGGTTTCGGGAATCAAATTCCAGGTGTTGTCCAGAAAAAAGGTCGAACTGTCGCTGGCGAAATTCACCACATCGCGATTGGCTAGGCGAACTGCCCGGCGCACCAAGTCGGCAAGACCCTCCTCAGACCAGTGGAAGTCGTAGCGCAAATTGGTGAGGGCTAGCCGCTGATATAGCTGCTCGCTTACGGTAGTGCCATCTGCCAAGGGCGGTCGGAAGGGAATGGTGGCTTCAATGCAAGCGGCGATCGCCACCAAATCCGCCAGCGGAAGCATCTGCTCCAAGCTCTTAGCAGCAATTAGGGCGCTGAGAAACTCGTTTTGTCCACCGTAAGGCTTCAGAATATCGCCACCGTGAAAGCCAAAAAGGATGCAGATGGCGGCAAAAATCGCATCATCGGGCAGTTCGCTGGCTTCCAAAATCCGCAACTGGCGATTTTCTTCCCGGACAAAGGGAGCGATATAGCGGCTGATGTTCACGCTAATGCCATGGTCGACCTGCACGTAGACCAGATCGTGGAATAGGGCCGCCAAAACCTCGATCGCATCTCCCTGCTCACCGACTTCAAAGATATGCTTTGGGGTGTGGAAACAACGCCAAAACCCGGTCATGGTTTGGATAATCAGGGTTGCCGTTTGCCGCAACTGCTGCTCTGCCGACAGATCAATCGCGCCACGCAGCTTGGTCACCGCCTGTTTTAAGGTTTCATAACACTGTTCATAGCTGTCAGGTTCGGCAACCATAGAAGCCACAGGCTGGGGAATTGGTGAACACTTTAATGGGTATGGGAACCCACGTCTAGGGGGTGACACAGAATAGGCAACCCGCAGTTTGTAGCCTAAGATACACTCGACGGAGGTGAATCTCAGTATTACAAAGCTATTCCATTTTACGCTGTCTTGTCCCTTGAACCTGCCCTACTGCCTTGGTTCCCTCGATTTGCGTCCTCCGGTGGCGGAGGTGATGGCACTTCCCGGCGGATCCCTGCTGATGCACCAAGAGCTGCCCCTCGTGCCTACGGTAACCGTAGATGTGTGGTTGCCAGCGGGGGCTGTGCGGGATCCCGTTGCGGCCCTAGGAACTGCCCACATGGTGGAGCACATGATTTTTCGGGGTTCGGAGCGGCTTCTGCCCCAGGATTTTGACCATCTCATTGAGTGCCACGGGGGGGAGAGTCGTGCGGCGACCAGTTTGGAGTATGCCCACTATCAAATTACGGTGGCGGCGGAATATTTTGAGACCGCCTGGGCAGCCCTAGCAGATTTGCTCGCGGCGGCAACCTTTGCGCCCCGGGAGTGGGAATGGGAGCGCTCCGTAATTTTGGAAGAGCTATCCCAGGCGATCGCCGATCCCGACTGGGTAATCTACCAGGCCTTGATGGAAGCTTCGTTTGAGTCCCACCCCTACGCCCGCTCGGTACTGGGGGACAGCAGGGCCATTGCGGCGACCACGGCCGCGGAATTGCGGCAGTTCCACCGGGCCCATTACGATCCGAGTTCCTGGACGATCGTGGTGGTTGGCGCTGTTTCTCGAGAACGGGCGATCGCCGCCCTGACGGAAGTGTTGTCGCAGGGTACCCACGGCTCCTGCCCGCTCCCAGAGATTGCCCCTCCGCTGCCCGCTAGGGGGGTGCGGCGAGATGAACTCTTCCATCCTATGGGTCAGAGCAGTACCCTGATGCTGGGCTGGGTGACTCCGGGGGTGGCAGATTTACGTGCCAGTTTGGGTTTAGAGCTGCTGTCGGTCATTCTGGGGGAGGGACGCACCTCGCGCTTGGTATCGCGGCTGCGGGAAGAACGCCGCTGGGTTCAGGACATTGGCAGTGGCGTTATGCCCCACCGCCACGGCGGGATCTTTGTGTTGCGGGCAGAGCTGGAACAGCAGTATGTGGCGATCGCGGAGCAGCAAATTTTGGAGGAGATCTGGCGGCTCCACGGAGGCAAAATTACCGAGGAAGAGCGCCTGCGGGCCGTGCGATCGCTGTACCACAGTTTTCTGTTTGGCATGGAGTCGCCGGGACAGTTGGCCGAATTTTTGGGCTATTACGGAATGCTAGGATGGCATCACCTGTGTTGCCACTGGCCCGATGCCTACCGCCAAGAGCTGGAGTCCATCACCACCGATGAATTGCAAGCTCTGTCCCGTCGGTATTTGTCCCTGGAGTCCTACACAGCGCTTAGCCTCCAACCCAGCCCCTACTCTCCATGATTGTGCGCCATCAGCTTGCCAACGGTATCACCCTGCTGGTGACCGAAAATCCCACCACTGACATTGTCGCTGCCCGCTTCTTTATGGCCGGTGGAGCCCAGGTGGAAACCCCAGCGACCGCCGGACTGACCCATCTGGCCGCCTCCCTGATGAGCAAGGGCACCGCGCGCTTGCCTGCCGCTGCGATCGCCGAGGAAATTGAGTCCGTTGGGGCTTCCCTTTCCGTTTCCAACGAAGAGGATTACTTTTTAATCAGCCTGAAAACCGTCACCCGGGATTTTCCTGCCCTACTCGTTCTCGTGGCAGAACTATGGCGATCGCCCACTTTTCCTGAGCACGAACTGGAACTGGAGCGCAAGCTCACCCTCCAAGCCATCCGCAACCAACAGGAGCGGCCCTTCACCCTCGCCTACGAACAACTGCAGTCCGCCCTTTTTGGCCCCACTTCCTACGGGCTCCCCGGACTGGGCACCCCCAAGGCGATCGC
>DBAX01000004.1:0-128 GCA_002291895.1 Cyanobacteria bacterium UBA999 | reverse complement strand
GGGCACCCCCAAGGCGATCGCCGGGATCACGCGCCAGGATTTGACCCAATGGCAGCAGCAGCACCTCTGTCCCCAGCGTTTGGTGATCAGCACTGCCGGAAACTTGACTGCTGCCGCTGCCCTCTCCC
>DBAX01000145.1 GCA_002291895.1 Cyanobacteria bacterium UBA999 | reverse complement strand
TCGTACATCATTACAATGCTTTGCTTCGCTTGTAACCATAACTATTTAGCACTGCCTTATCGCCAATTCAATGATCCACTGGAGCTTCAACTGGTTACCACAGACCTTGGTCGGGAAATCGTCCTCAAGAATGTAAGATGTTGTGTCAGAATTCAACGTTTCCGATTTAATTCTTTCTTCTTCCCAATATCGAGTAGCTTGGTCTGGAGGAGCAGAAATAAACTCACTTTTTCGGATTGAATGGCTGTCAGATGGTGTTGACAATGGAAGGAGAGGAGAAGTAATCGTGACCATTTCTGGAAAGCCCATTTACCCCAAGTACCCCCAAGTGGTTCTGCACGATCGCAAAACCGAAGCGATACAGCGGCTCCATCCTTAGATTTTTTCGGGGCGATCGCGCGGTTTTGCCCCAGACACCGTGGACCAGGGATCCCCGCAACTCCCGGTAACTTCCTAGGTTTTTTCTTGGGATGCCTTGATCCCGCTGGCACGCTCTGCTAAGGTAGCAATCCTCGATTTTGACATTCATTTGAAGTTAGAAGTGCGCCTATGACCAGCCTGTACTTGATTCGCCACGGTATCGCGGTTGAGCCCGATTCCCAGATGCCCGATGAAGGGCGATCGCTCACCAGCGAGGGGAAAAAGAAAACCCAACGGGTGGCCCAGCGGTTGCAAAAGCTTGGGCTGGCTATTTCCCTGATCCACAGCAGCCCCTTGGTGCGGGCCAGGGAAACGGCGGATATTTTTGGCGAAACCTTTGACTGCGCGGTGGAAGAGCAGGCGCTTTTAGCTCCTAGGGGGGATTTGGGAGCTTGGCTAGAATGGTTTGCCCCCTGGCAGCGGGAGCATGGGGGCAAGCAAAAGGCGATCGCCCTGATTGGCCATGAGCCGGATCTCACGGCCTGGGCGGAATCGCTGATTTGGGGCGAGGTACGCAGCGTTTTGGTGCTCAAAAAAGCCGGGATCATCGGCCTTACGGTTCCCGACCAGGAGCCCTTCCTGGGTCAGGGATTGCTGTTTTTACTGGCTCCTCCCAGGATGTTAGGAGATTCCTAGACCTAGCCTAGAAGTTCCACTGCACGGGCCGATCGTCCAGAAAATCCGTGACACTGCGCCCGATCGCATCTAATTCCGCCAAATCCTGGGGAGACAGGTGCACAGCCATGGCTTGGGCATTTTCGGCAACCTGGGCGGCGGTTCGGGCACCGGCGATCGCGCAGGTTTGGGGCTGGGCTAGCAACCAGGCTAGGGCCAGGGTGCCGAGGCTGAGCTCTAGGCGGGCGGCAATGGGTTCAAGGTTGCGTAGCGCCTGCTGCACCCGGGCAAAGTGTTCCGGCTGCATCAGTTTGTGCTTGGCGCGGTGATCCCCCTCGGCAAACTGGTGCCCCTGGCGGAACCTACCGGTAAGCAACCCCTGGGACAGGGGAGAGTAGGCCAAAATGGTGATGTTGTGGGCGACGCAAAAGGGCTGGAGTTCTTGCTCCACCTGCCGCCAAAAGAGGGAGTAGGGGGGTTGGAGGCTATCGATGCGTCCATGTTCGAGGGCTTCGGCCAGTTGCGATCGGGAAAAGTTGGAAACACCGATAGCCCGAATCTTACCCGCGGTCTTGAGGTCGTTGAGGGCGGCCATGGTTTCGCCAATGGGGACTAGCTCGCTGTTCCAGCTTCCCGACGGCCAGTGGATTTGATAGAGATCGATGGTGTCGGTTTGCAGGTTGTGGAGGGAGCGATCGCAGGCTTCAATGACCTGGGCATAGCGTAGGTGGTTGGCAAAAACCTTGGTGGCTAAAACAACCTCGTGGCGGCGTCCGGCGATCGCCTCGGCCACGATCCGTTCTGAATGGCCTTCCCCGTAGACTTCGGCGGTGTCAATGGTGGTAACACCGGCATCGAGGGCAGCCCGGATCGCTTGGACGCTTTCCCCGTCGTCGATCCCTACCCACATGCGTTTGCCCGCCTGCCATGTGCCCATGAGGATGGCAGAAATCACGATCTCCGAAGTGCCGAGGCGGCGCTGGGGCTCTGGATGCGTCATATTTGCCCTATTGTCATGGAATGAATTATGTACTCCTAGGATGGCACGGAAGGACGCTGGGGGCGCACCCGCAGTTCTCCCCGCTCATCGAGATCCACCGTCATACCCAGGCGGTTCAATTCGGCGATCGCCCGTTTGAGGGATTGCTGATCCACCACTGAAGTCAGCACCATGCTCCAGGCGGCAATTTGGGCCTGCCGCAGGTCGCGCCCATCCTGGAGCCACTCTGCCGACTGCCGAGAAATGCGCGACACAAAGCGTTCCTGAGTGCCGGGGACGAAGGCCGTTTCCGGGAGGGCATTTTGACCAAAGGTGGCCCGATCTGCCCACTCCGCGGCCATGAGGTAGGATCGCCGCGCCCCCGCCGCATCGCCTAAAAACAGCAGCTGATCTACGGCCTTGCGCCGCCAAACAGTGTAGGCGTAGGGTTGCTTGGTGGGGTCAAGCACCTGTAACCCCCGGTCGTATAGGGCGATCGCCCGGGCGGGAGCGGCGGCATACATCGATACGCTGGTGGATAGGTACACATAGATATATTCAAATCGCGGATCCCGGGACACGATCACGTCAAAATAGCGGGGGCTAAGCCCATACCCCGTGCGGTGTTCGATGCGGGCAACATCATCGCCAAAGTACTGCAGGAACTGCAAAAAGGCATAGTTGGCCAACATATTGTTGTAGCCCAAGCCCCGGGACGGGAGTTGGTCGATCAAGTTGAGTCGGGCGGCTTCCTGGGCCACGACTTGGCGATCGCCCTCGGGAGTTTGTCCGGAGATGCGCATATTGAGCCGTGGCCATTGTAATACCAGGGTAATCCCCCCGGCAGCAAGGGCGACAAGAAGATTGATTCCCAGCTTGACAACCGCCGATCCCATGGGGGGCGTTCCCTAGAGTGCCGTGGTTGCCTGGAGGCGGGCCCGGGCCGTACGCACCGCTTTTTCTGCCAGAATCTTGCCCTGCCTGTCCCCTTCGGCAACGCGGCTGTAGCGCTGCTCGGCGGAGAGTAATTCCTCCCGTGCTGTCTCAGGATTGATGTCCGCACCGGCCTGGGCGCTTTGCACGAGGACAGTTACCTCGTTTTCTTCCACTTCCGCAAACCCACCAAGGACGGCGATCGCCTGCCAATCCCGATCCTTGCGGTAGCGCATGACCCCAATGTCTAGGGCCGTAATCAGGGGGGCATGGTCGGTGAGAATGCCCAGTTGTCCCGTAGTACTCGGCAAGATCACTTCCTCGACGGAGTCGTCAAGCACGGTGCGATCGGGAGAAATTACTTTTACTGCAAGCGTCATGGAACAGACCTTAGAAAACACATGGGTACCAAAACTCTACCACGGTGGGGGCCACCCCCTAGCACCGCAACTCCACAATCGAAACGTCGTCGTCGAACGTGGCTTTAGCATCGCCGCGGCTGCCCAGGGCCAGCTGCAAAATCAGATCCAAAATTGGCTCCGGGTTGGTGCGCTGGGCATGGAGCGCCTGCCCAAGGTTGGCGAGCCCCCAGATCTCCTGTTCGTTCATGGGAACCTCGTAGGCCCCGTCGCTGAACACGTAGAGCCGGCTCTCCGGTGGGACGGTGCACGTTTGTTCTTGAAACTCAGCCTCGTCAATGATGCCAATGGGCAATCCCGGTGTTTTTAGACGCACCACTTCTGCGGGCGTGATCAAGAGTGCCGGTGGATGCCCCGCACAGGCATAGGTAAGTTGCCGCTGGCTGGGGCAGTACACCCCAAACCAAATCGTAAAATACATTTCGTTGTGCTCCGACATCTGGAATGTGTCGTTAAGCATCGTCAGCACCTGCTGGGGCGATCGCCCTGCTCCCTCCTCCCAGCGTTTGGAGCGGAGCAAGTTGAGGATAGATACTGCCAGCAGAGCCGGCCCTACCCCATGCCCGGAAACATCTAAAACGTAGATCGCTAGGTGATCCCGATCCAACCAAAAATAATCGAGACCGTCGCCCCCCAACTGTACCGATGGCAGGTACCGCCAATCGATGGGGATCGGCTGGGTCACCGGCGGTGGCAGCAGCGATCGCACGTAAACTGCCGCTTGGAGTAGCTCATTTTCCAGCATTTGCCGCTGGCGTTCCAACTCGAAATTGATGCTGTGGAGGCGCAGACCGGCCTGCACCCGCGCCCGCAGTTCGTTGAATCGGGGCGGTTTTGACAAAAAATCATCGGCTCCGGTTTCTAGTCCGCGCACCAGATCGGCCTCCTGATCCCGCGCGGTTAACAGAATAAAGTAGGTATTGGCCATCTCCGGGCGATTTTTTACCCACTGACACACCTCCAAGCCATCCCGCTTGGGCATCATCCAGTCACAAATAATCAGAGAAGGCACAAGCTCCTGGGCCCTGGCGATCCCCTCATCCCCATCACTGGCAGTTTCAACCCGATACCCCTGCTTCCGCAGGGCCCGAGTCAGCGTCAGGCGGGTCGTGGCGTCATCATCAATGACAAGAATCAGGAACATCACTCAACGGTAAAGGAGCTGACCACGCGGTAAAACAGATCCGATACCTTGCTCCAGCGGCTCTCAAGGGCGGAAATGGACAGGGTGTAGAGGTTGCCCCGGGAGGTGGTCATGGCAGCATAGGCATGGCGATCACGCACCCGGTACTCCAAAAAGTAATAGGTGCGCCCCGCCACATCCCGCTGTTTGGTATCGAGGAGGGTCACCGCTTCCTCCGGCAGATCGGGCGCAATAATCCGATGCAGGATGCGATCGCCCACGGCAGCAGCATCACCGATTTCCGCCAAATTTTTCACGCTCACCAACTGACTCAGTAGCACCGAGACGTTTTCGGAGGGCTCGATAATATCGTGGAGCAGCACATCTAGGTTGCCCTTGGTTTTGGTTTCCTGCCAGCCATTGGGATAGAGGAAGCGATAGCCATCCCGACTATCGCTGTAGGGAGCTAACCCGGCCGCCCGCGACACACAGCCAGTTAACAGCCCACTCATCACCCACAGCAGAGCCACCATCATTACTGCCAAGGAACGTTTCATCATAATAAAATTGGCGCGGAATCATTCGGAACACCCCTCAGCATAGCGCATTGGTGCTCCGCCATCGCCGATGCCCTAGGATCAATAACCAGCGACACCACACCCTAGGGTCAGGGGATTGTGCACATCATTATGGGAACTAACAGGTAGATCAAGTGAACCAAACACATCAAGATGTCCTCACCATTGCTGGCCGCTCCTTCCGTTCTCGGTTGATGACCGGCACCGGCAAGTACCGTGACTTTACGGTTATGGAGCAGGCGATCGCCGCAGCGGGGAGCGAGATCGTCACCGTTGCGGTGCGCCGCGTTCAGGCCCAGGCCCCGGGCCATGGGGGATTGGGCACGGCCCTCGATTGGCAAAAATATTGGCTGCTCCCCAACACCGCCGGTTGCCAAACTGCCGACGAGGCCGTGCGGGTGGCGCGGTTGGGGCGAGAAATGGCAAAGGTGCTGGGGCAGGAAGACAACAACTTTGTCAAACTGGAGGTGATTCCCGACCAAAAGTACCTCTTGCCCGATCCCCTAGGTACGTACCATGCGGCGGCCCAACTGGTGAAGGAAGGTTTTGCGGTATTGCCCTACATCAATGCCGACCCGCTGCTAGCCAAGGCCCTAGAGGAGTTGGGGTGCGTCACCGTAATGCCCCTCGGTTCCCCCATTGGCTCCGGTCAGGGTATTCGTAATGAAGCCAATCTGCGCATCATTATCGAGCAGTCCCGGGTGCCAGTGGTGGTCGATGCCGGCATTGGCGCTCCCAGCGAGGCGGCGCTGGCCATGGAGCTTGGAGCCGATGCCCTGCTCATCAATACTGCGATCGCCCAGGCCGAAGATCCCGTGGCCATGGGAACGGCCATGGCCCTGGCCCTTACCGCCGGTCGCCTGGCCTATCGGGCGGGACGGATTCCGGTGAAAGCCTACGCCAGCGCTAGCTCCCCCCTCTCGAATTTGGTTGGCCAACCCTAGGGCTTCTGCTAGGATGTGAAGGGCTTATGAGAAATATTTATTTTCATTAACTTATTTTGACTTTCACATCTTTTTCGTCTGCGGCATCCCCAAGCCCATCCCTTTCGACGTCGCGCCTCCTTGCCTACCGATTAGGGGCTTTGGCCATGGGTTTGGTATCGCTCCCAGTGTTTGTCGAAGCTCCCTTGGTGCGGCTTGCTCCCAGCCTGTGTCTAGTGCTTTCGGTGCTGTGGCTGTCCCTAGCTCGACTGTGGCGATCGCCCTACGGCAGCCTTACCTGGGGATTTGCCCTCACTTGGCTGTGCGGCTCAGTGTATTGGGGGTGGTTGCGCTGGCAGCCGGAGGTACACTTACCAATCGAGGCCCTCGCCCTACCCTGGGCCCTGTGGGGAATGACCCAACCCAGCCATCGGATCGGGGCTTGGTTTTACCTGGGTTCGCTTCTGGGAACCGGGATTACGGACTTTTACTTTTGGGTGAACGATCTTTTTCCCCACTGGCAGAGCATGATGGTGCACGAAACCGATTTGGGCATGGTGCGCCTGGTTTTGTCCCGGGCCCTCGAAGCGGTGCAATCCCTGCGGGGCGTGCTCTGGGCAGCCTTACTTTCTCTGCTGTTGCTGTCCATTACCTATGCCTGCGGGCGATCGCCAAAGCTGCACCATTGGGTCTTTGGCGGTGCGGTATTGGGGACTCTGCTCGTCGATGTGCTCTTCGGGCTCAGCGCCCTTTCCCAATAGGGGGCTCGTATTTGGTTGAGGGTTGGTGGTAGCCTACTCTTGTAACCACTGCGACCACTCCAGTAAGGAAAGCGACATTTGCGACTAAGTCATGGGCAATTCCGAGCGTGATCCTTCCTACTACCTGCTCATGCGTTCCTCCCACGGGGAGAAAAAAATTCTGCTCCAAGAACGACCTTCTTGGACCATCGGCCGAGGTCGGGAAAATGATATTCCCCTGGCTGACAAGTGCGCTTCGCGCAACCATGCCATGATTCAGGTGATGGGGGAGGACAGCTACTTCCTGATTGACCTAGGGAGTCGTAACGGTTCCTTTCTTAACGGACGGCGGGTGACCGTACCCATGGGCCTCAAAAATGGCGACCAAATCACCCTCGGAGAATCCCAACTGGAGTTTTTCTGCCCGCCATCGCCCGGAGACGCCGGCAGCCTGGGGGACGAAAACACCGATACCGACACGGTGATGCTCCACAAGCGCCGCCTAATCACGGTATTGGTTCTCGACATTCGCGAATTCACCAAACTGACGCAATTACTTGATGAGGGTATCCTTTCCGAGATGATTGGCACTTGGTTTCGCCAGGCCGGAGAAATTATTACCCGCTATGGCAGTTGGGTGGATAAATACATCGGTGATGCTGTGATGGCGGTTTGGATCCACAGCGGCGCCTCGACGGACAGCGATCTGATTCCGACCCAGGAAATGCTCCGGGTTTATCGCGCCCTCTACGATTTGGCCCAGATGACCGATGAGCTCAACGGGCAATTTACCCTACCCTTTCGCCTGCGGGTGGGAGCCGGGGTGAATACGGGCTATGCCATTGTCGGACAGTTGGGTACCCATGATCGCCCCGACTACACGGCCCTTGGGGATACGGTGAATGCGGCCTTTCGCCTGGAAACCGTGACTAAGGAGTTGGATTGCGATGTCGCGATCGGTGCTGCCACCTACGGACAGACTCCCTACGCCTCGGTGCTACTGCCCTTTCGGCAGCATACGGTCAACCTCAAGGGCTACGACGATCCCGCCGTGATCTATTTCGGCAGGTTTGGGGAAGTATCCCAGTACCTCAGCAAGATCCATTTGCCGCCGGTGCCCCATGTAGGGCGTCCACCAGATCTAGCCATTGGGGGATAGCGAGGTCTTCGGCGCGGGCATTGGGGTTGATGGCGAAGGACTGGAGCAAACCAAGCAAATGCTCTCGGGACACCACGGAGCTGAGGGTGTTGCGGAGCATCTTCCGCCGGGTGGCAAAGCCGAGGGTGAGCAGTTGGTCGAACAGCTTAGGATCCCGGGCTGGGCGTTGGGGCGGACGGGGGGCGAGGCACACCACGGCCGAATCCACCTTAGGCGGCGGGCTAAAGGACTGGGGGGGCACAGCACACACCCAGGTGCAGTCGGCTAGGTACTGCACCCGTACCGAGAGGGCACCGTAGGCCTTGGTGCTCGGCTGGGCTGTGAGCCGCTCGGCAATTTCCGCTTGCACTAGGAGCACTACCCGCTCGAACAGGGGATTGGGTTGGGCGATCGTTCCGAGCAGCAGCCGCAGGATTTCACCAGTAATGTTGTAGGGGATGTTGGCGACCACCTTGTGGGGTTTGGGATCAAGCTTCCCCAGATCAAGGGTCAAAACATCTTGCTCCAGGAGCCGAAAATGGGCAGGCATCCCTTGACGACGGAAGCGATCGCACAGATCCCGATCCACCTCCACGGCCCATAGGAGCTGCACTTGGGGAAGGAGGAGGCGGGTGAGGTTGCCGGTACCGGGGCCAATTTCCAGCACCACATCCTGGGGCTGCAACTGGGCTGCCCGGGCGATCGCCATAAGAACCGACTCACTTTTAAGCCAATGCTGCGCAAACCGCTTCCGCGCCCGAACCAAGGTGTGTGCCTCTTGCTGTCAGGCTCTATTTTAGGGGCATGTTAAAATTTTGCCACGATGTAATGGCCAGTTTGCGGAGCAATCTCGTGATCGAAAAAGTACAAAAGTCAGAACAAGAGTGGAAAGAGCAGCTCACTCTGGAGCAGTTTACGGTAACGCGCAAGCACGGCACAGAGCGGGCGTTTACGGGAAAATACCACGATTATAAAGGGGACGGCATCTACGCATGCGTCTGCTGCGGCACGCCCCTGTTTGAATCCAACACTAAGTATGACTCCGGTACGGGTTGGCCTTCCTTCTGGCAGCCCATCAAGGACGAGCACATTGCCTACAAGCACGATAATTCCTTTTTTATGCGCCGCACTGAGGTGCTCTGCGCCGTGTGTGACGCCCACCTTGGGCATGTGTTTGACGACGGCCCTGCCCCCACAGGACAGCGGTACTGCATGAACTCCGCCGCCCTCAACTTCCAACCCGCTGCTCCCGAAGCGTAAAAATAAGCCTAAGGTTTTGGGCGATCGCCCTGAGACGGCTAGGCTGTTAGGGTGTGGCTCGCCCAAACGGGCCCCCAAAGTTCGCAATTAGTTCCTTATTCTGACACTCGTTCAGCTTTCTACACCCTATGGATGCTCTCTTGGATTTTAAGTTAATTCTGCTCGTTCTCACCCCCGTATTCACGGTTGCCTGCCTCTTTTTTGGCACCCGCAACGGCTACTACGACACGGACAAGTACCACGGTAACGGCTCTGCCCATTAGGGTTCTGCTCCCGCGGTTCTTGATATTCTAGGAAGCTTGCCAGCGCTGCCGCTCTAACTTTTCCTGAAGTTCTTCCTTAATCCGCGCCAAGATTGAATCTCGATCTAGGGTTGCCAAAATGCGCTGCACTACGACGCGGGGGTTTTGGCTGCCCCAAGTCGAGCCGTTGGCGAAATATTCCTTGGCTACCAAACCCAGGGCATAGGTACTGAAGCCCGCCACGCTTGCTTGGGTAAGGGCCACAGAGACATACCCCACCATTGCGCCGCCGCCTGTGAGGGGGGTAGCGATTCCTAGCAAGGTTTTAAGGGAGCTAAGACCAAGGGTGGTCAGAAATTCACTCACCGTCAACCCTCCCATGGCCAGGGCAATTTTTTGCAGCAGGGCGATCGCCCCCCGGCTGTCCATCACCAGACCGTAAATTTTAGATAGTTGCACGATCATGGTCACGTCGATGATGGCAGTGCTGACTAAGTCAATAACCGTAACGGGATTGATGGCAATGGCTACGGCCTGGGTGAGCACGGCGTTCCAGATGAGTTGGTTGGCCCGGCGATCGCGCAGAAACACCTTCCGCTGCACGATGCGATCGTGGACATGGTCGGCAAAAAGCATCGAATTGAGGGCAATCAGGGAGGTTCCCTCACGATCCAGGATGTCGAGAATCTTGAGCTTAAGGTCTGTGACCTGGGGATCGCCATAGACCAGCTCTACCTTGGTGCTGCCATCGGGCAGGGTGGTGACCTGGGGCATGAGTGGCGCGGCGGCCGCCATCACAATTTCTGCCTCCGTAAGCAGCTGCCGTACCCGTTCGTCGCAGATTTTGCGGTAAATGCTCGTGCGATCGCGCGGCGGATATTGGTCGATTTTGTTGAACACGAGCAGTATAGGCTTACTCGCCTGGCGCAATTGGGAGAGGGCCTCGTACTCCACCTGGGTCATATCTCCAGCAACCACAAACAATATCAAATCGGCTTGGGCAGCTACTTCCAGGGCTAACGCCGCCCGCTCAGCACCGTCAATTTCATCGATCCCGGGGGTGTCGATCAGCTCTATGCCGCCCCAGGAAGCTCGGGTGGTGCGCCGCTCTTGACGGACGTGCCACAGGGCTGCTTGCTTGGTCTGGGTAACCCCGTGGGTCGGGCCCGTTACAAATACCTCCGCGCCAATGAGGGCGTTGAGCAACGAGGACTTACCCCGCCCCACCATGCCAAAAACCGCGATCTGCACCATTTGCTGCTCCAACTTTTGCAGCATCTGCTCCAACTCGGCAAATTCTTCCTCCAAGCCCTGGCGCTCTCGGGGGGTAAGGTCAAGTTTTGTAACAATTGTCCGCAGGGTTTGCTGGGCTTGGCGGTAGTGCAGCTCGGTAAACAGGGCGTCAAAATCTCTAAAATCCGCGTCCGTAGCCATCATTCATCACCCTAGACAGAGGAACTATAATCATTATCCGAAAGTCAGCCCCCCTGTGGTAACTCTTCACCCAAAGGAGAACAGATTCGTGTCACAGAATTTTCGTCATGTAGCGGCTAGCTTAGCCCATATGGTTCCCATGCCACGCACCGGCCTCCTGTCCGCCTCAACGGCGATCGCCCTAGCTGGTTCAGCGCTCCTCCCCGTGGGTCAAGCCCATGCCCTCACTGAAACCCAAGTTTTAGAGCGCCTCCAGGGCGTGCCCGTGTTTGCCATTACCGATGATAAGGGGGCTCCCCTCCTCGGTGGATTGCCCAACCAGCCCAACCGCAAACCCGGCGAACCTACCCAGGTGATGCTGTTTTTCTTGAATCCTGAGGATGCCCAAGCCACCCTGGCCCAAGTGCGCAAAAATAATCCCCAAATTGGCAACCGGGCCCAGGTCGCCGTGCGCTCCATGAACGATGCCTTTAAGGTGATTCGGGAAAACAAAGACAGAACCGTTTCGTTTCAATTTATTGCCTCCCGCCCCAACCTCGAAGCTGCCCGCACCCTCCTTACTGCTGGCGGTAAGCCGCCCACCCAACTGCCCAGCGTGCCGGTCTTTTTTGCCGTAGGTGGCCAGGGGAACAACGAGGGGTTGCTGACGATGACCTTCGACCAAAATGGCAAGAGGGAGCAGGTGGTGCCTTTCTTCTTTGATCGCACCGATTTGCAAAATTTCATCGACCGGGCCAAAAAGGATCAGCCTGCCCTGGCGCAAACCACCCGCATCCAGGTGACCAACCTGTTTTCGGTACTGGATTCCATGGTGACCAAACCCAACGAAAGGCCCAATCCCGACGTGCAACGGTTCCAGTTTGTACCAGCTCGTGGGGCGTTTGAATATGCGGTAAAAAATCAGCCTAAGCCCCCCAATGCCACTACCCCCCGCTAGGAGTGATGGCAGGCCCGAACCAGAGCGGGTAGCCCAAGCCGTCGCCCGTCTCTACGACACCTACCCCTTCCCTCCCGATCCGGTGCTGGCCGCAGCCCCGCCAGGCTACAATTGGCGCTGGTGCTGGGAGGCGGCCTATGGCTTTTGTACGGGTGGGTTAGCGCCTCGTCATAGCCCCCGGATTTTAGATGCCGGCTGTGGCAGCGGGGTTAGCACCGAGTACCTTGTCCATTTGAATCCCCAGGCTCAAGTATGGGCAATTGACATCAGCGCCGGTGCCCTAGCGGTGGCCCGGGAGCGGATCCGGCGCACTGCGGGCGATCGCCCCGTGGACTTTCGGCAGATGAGTTTATTTGACCTCGATCGACCCCAGAAAGGGCTACCTGAGGCGTTCGACTGGATTAATTCCGTAGGGGTGTTGCACCACACGGCCGACCCTACCCTGGCCCTGCAACGCCTGGCGGCGCGGTTAGCCCCCGGCGGCATCGTGCACCTGTTTCTCTACGGGGCGATCGGGCGTTGGGAAATTCGGCTGCTGCAGGAGGCGCTGTGCCTGCTGTCCCCCCAGGATTTTCCTGAAGGGGTGCGCCTCGGTCGGGATATTTTGGCCGCCTTGCCGGAGCAAAATCGCCTAGTGCAGCGGGAGCGATCGCGCTGGCAACTGGAAAATCAGCGGGATGAGTGCTTTGCGGATATGTATCTCCATCCCCACGAGGTGGACTTTACCATCGATTCCCTCTTTGCCCTAATCGACGCTTCGGGGCTGGTCTTTGCTGGTTTTTCTAACCCCGAGGTGTGGCACTTGGAACGTCTCCTGGGGCGCGACCCCGAATTGTGCCAGCGGGCAGGGAACCTCCCCGATCGCCAGCGCTATCGGCTGATCGAACTTCTAGATACCGATATTGCCCACTACGAGTTTTTTCTCTTTAAGCCGCCGCTGCCGATGCTAGATTGGCAGCGATCGCCATGGCCGGATTATTTTCCGCGGCGCAATCCCTGCCTATCGGGTTGGGAGGAAGGCTGTGCCTTTGATCAGGACTACCGTGTTGTTCACCTAACGGCAGCGGAAGTGGAACTATTGCGCCTGTGTGATCGCCTCGAACCGATTGCGGCGATCGCCCCCGACCGTCTCAACCTGTGGCAATCTTTGGTGCAGCGGCGACTGGTTTTTTTAGCGCCGCCCGACAACGGCGGTTAGGGTCGCGCACCGTAGCGGACTTCGGGCGGGGTGTCGCTTTCCCCCACATGCTTATCCAACCAAGCGCCAAGGGGAAGTCCCGCCCGCCACACCGCGGCAACGTGTTCTTGGGCTCCGGGACTGGCCAGTTCTGCTCCGGGGGGCAGCAGCCGTCCTACCACTAAGTCCTTTTGACGCAGCAGTTCTACCCGGGGATGATCCCGTGGGTAGCTCCGGGGAGCAGTCTTGAGGGGAGGGGTCAAGGTCATCGTGGTCAACCCAGCACTGTGAATTTTGTGCAAAATTGCGACCAGTGCTGCCCCAGTTTTGTCATGGGCGATCGCCTCGCGGAATCGTTCCAGTTGGTCGCTCGCCATCTCGTGGTACCCCGTAGCTGCGTAGAGCCCTGCGGCGGAGATCTGCGCGTAGAGCCCTGCGGCGGAGCCACTGCGCTCCAAAACTCCATAGGTGGTGGTTTTGTAGGGCGATTTGTCCCGAGAAAACCGAACATCGCGGTTCTGGCGAAAGACCCGCACCGTTCCGCCAAACTCCAGGGCGAGGCTCTCAAGCATTGCGGTCAGCGGCTGCAGCACGTGGGTTTCCCACTGACTACGGGTAGCTGTGAAATAGGACTTGGAGTTATCGCGCTCCAGTCCGATAAACCAATCCACAGCTTCCTGACCATATCCCGCAAATTTCTCTGCCATGACCTCTTACCCCTAAATGCGCATCGATGGGGCAATCGTATCAAAGAGCTTCCGGCTGGCAAGTAGCGCCCTAATTCGCAACTGTCCCGTCGACTTCCAGAGCCCCGTAGAGGTCGTAGGGATCCGCAGCCGTAATGCGTGCAGGATAGAGTTCACCCAAAACTGCCCCCCCGAGAGGATCTTCCAGGTAAATCTCCCCATCGACATCGGGAGCAAAGCGGGGCGATCGCCCAATGAGCGCACCGGTTTCGGGGTGCATTTGTTCTAGGAGTACCGGAACCGTTTTGCCGATTTCTTCTTGGTTTTTTTGATAGGAAATTTCCTGTTGCAGGGCCATGAGGCGATCGCGCCGTTCCCGTTTCACCTCCTCGGGAATTTGATCGGGCAAGGTGGCTGCCGGCGTTCCCTCCTCGCAGGAAAAGGGAAACACGCCAACATGGTCAAATCGATGGCGGGCCACAAACTCCAGCAGGTGCTCAAAGTGGGCATCGGTCTCGCCGGGGAAGCCCACAATAAATGTCGTGCGCATCACAGCGGCGGGAAGGAGGGTTTTAATCTGCTCTATCACTCGGTCGTTCACCCGCCCCTGCCACGGACGGTTCATCGCCCGCAACACTTCCGGGTGGGCATGCTGCAGGGGCAAATCCAGGTAGGGCAAAATGTTTGGAGTTTCGCGGATTACCTGGAGAACTTTGGGGGTCAGGCCCGTGGGGTAGGCGTAGTGCATCCGGATCCAGGGAATGTCCACACCGCCGAGGGCATGGAGTAGCTCCGCTAGTTGGGGCTGTCCGTAGAGATCCTGACCATAGTTGGTGGTGATCTGGGAAATCAAAATGGCTTCCTTGACCCCCTCATCGGCTAGGCGCGCGCACTCTTGGACGATGGATTCAATGGAGCGCGATCGCTGGTTGCCCCGCAGGTGGGGAATAATGCAAAAAGCGCAGCGATAGTCGCAGCCCTCCGCCACCCGCACGTAGGCAACTGCCGCGTGGGTGGTGCGGTAGCGGGGCGTGGTTTCATCGGCAATGTATGTAGGCTGGGCCGTGACCGCCCGTACCCGTTCCCCCGCCTCGGCGCGGGCGATGACCTCGGCGATTTTGTGGTAGTCTCCGGTGCCAACGATGGCCACGGCTTCGGGCAATTCATCGAGGAGTTCTTCCTGGAAATGTTGGGCCAGACACCCAGCGATGACCACGCGCTTCCCGAGGTCGGCCAACTCTACTAAGGTGCGCACCGATTCCCGCCGCGCCTCTTCGATAAAGCTGCAGGTATTGACAATCACATAGTCGGCAAAGGTTTCGTCGTTTTCAATGCCGTATCCTGCTTGGGCCAAAATCCCCAGCATGTGCTCCGTATCCACGCGGTTTTTTTCGCATCCCAAATGGGCGATCGCCACAGTCGGTTTTGGCCCGTTAGCCATAGAACATCTAAAAAAGCAGCTTTACTAGGTTAGCAGGTCTTCCCCAAACCGAAAAGCTCCGCCGTCCTCAGATCGGTAGAAGCGATCTAAGAGCGATCCATGGGCGATCTGTGAATTGATGGGCAAATAGATTTATGAATTATTAAGTTTTGCATCACCCAGGGAACCGATCCCCAACGTTTTGGGATACCTTGGACATGGGCGGCTCGAAGAGAAAAGCCCACTGCTCCCAGTGGGTCAAGCATTTTTGTGTTGAGTGCCGCCATATTAGGCGATTTCCCCCGTCGAAACATTAAGTTTTGTTACGGGATTCTGTAATGTTTTTTCGCTGCAGTGGACTTCATGGTTGCTTACGCTGCGCTACCTAGGGAGCAGCTAGCAAGTTGCTGCCACCCAGGGGTACCTCAAGCAGACGCTGGCGATGGATCTGCGTGCACCCTAGGGGTTGATCTAGAGCGGCACCAAGCATAGTCAGCACCTGCTCGGGCTTCAGGAGGTGCTGGGGTAGGGCATGCCCGATAAACCGTACTTTGCCGTCGGGTTCGAGGCTCAATTCTAGGAGGCGATCGCGAATATCGATGACCTGGGGTTTCCCGGACTTGGAGGTTTTGGTGATTTCAAATCTGGGTAGGTTCAGCACTTGGGCGATCGCCCCGTCAAGGTTCTGAAGGGTCAGGGTTTCTGGCAGAGCAACGGTGAGGAGGTATTCGGCCGCGGTCAGCACCGATTCGGCTGCGGGGGCCGGGAGTGGGATCTCGGTAACGCTGTACAGGGGAATTTCGGGGGGCAACTGGGCCGCAAACCGCTGCTGGAAGGCGTCAAGGGGCAGGGGTTCCGTCAGCTCAAAGTCTACGAGTTCGCCACTGCTGCTGTGGCCGAGGGGCAACGCCTTGGCGATCGAAACCCGGGGCAGGGGGTTGAAGCCTTCGGAATAGGCGATGGGGATCTGGGCGCGGCGGAGGGCTCGGGCGAAGAGGCGCTGGAGGTCAAGGTGGGAAATGAGGGTGAAGCTGCCTAGCTTGCCGAAGGTAACCCGCAGGCGTTGCTGCCGTGGCGGCGGTGGGGAAGCGGGCAGAATTGCCGGGATGGGTAGGGGCTTGACCACCACGTTGTGCCCAAAATCAGAGCTGCAGACACCGCAGCGGGAGCACCCGTGGAACGAACAGTCAGGAACGGTTTCCGTAGCGATCGCCCGCTGCCAATCCTCCTTGAGCCACTCCCTATCGATGCCCGTATCCAGGTGATCCCAGGGTAGGGCCCGATCGAGATCGCCATCCCCCCCTAGGGTGTGGGGGTGCCAAGTCAGTCCCGCCTCGGCGATCGCGGTGGTCCAGGCATCGTAGGCCCGACCGGCATTTTCAAACCACGAATCCATCCCCGCCCCCAACTGCCAGGCCCGCTGGATCACGGGTGCCAAACGGCGATCGCCCCGCCCGACAAAATCTTCCATGGCCGAAATCCGCACATCGGTAAAGTTGGCCTTCACCCCCGATAATTTGCGCAGTGCCTTTTGCAGCAATTCTTGCTTGGCTCGGAACTCCTCGGTGCTGACTTGGTGCCACTGGAAGGGGGTGTGGGGCTTGGGAGTAAAGTTGGAAATCGTCACGGTTACCTGTAGGGGCTTGCGCTTCGGGGCACGACACTCTTGTTGCAGCCAGGCGATCGTCGTGGCAATGCCCAAGACATCGGCATCGGTTTCAGTGGGTAGCCCAATCATAAAGTAGAGCTTTACCCGCTCCCAGCCTTCATCGTAGGCAGTTTTCACCCCCCGCAATAGTTCGCCATCGGTCAGCCCCTTGTTGATCACATCCCGCAGCCGTTGGGTGCCCGCCTCAGGGGCAAAGGTCAGACTTTGCTGCCGCCCATCGCCACTGCGCAGCATGTGGGCAATATGCGGGTCAAAGCGATCCACCCGTTGGCTGGGGAGGGATAGGGTAATGTGCTGGTTGTGGAGGCGGTTTTTGAGTTCCACACCCACGGCAGGCAGGGCCAGGTAGTCGGAACAGGAAAGAGACAGCAGGGAAAATTCGTTATAGCCCGTTTCTTTGACCGCCCGCTCAATGGTGTCAATCACGGCCTCGGGATCCACATCCCGGGCCGGACGGGTTAACATGCCCGGCTGACAAAAACGACACCCCCGGGTGCACCCCCGGCGAATTTCTAGGGTGAGGCGATCGTGGACCGTTTCAATGAGGGGGACGAGGCCAATGCTGTGCTGGGGTTGGGGCGTGGCTACCCGGCGCAAAATCCGCTCGGGAACATCGGGGCGATCGCGCACCACAGCACCCCATGGCAGTTCCATCCGGTAAAACTGGGGGACATAGACCCCCCGCACCTGCTGGGCCAAATCCAGGAGCATTTCCTGGCGAGCCTTCCCTGCTAGTTTCCCCGCCAGGAGCACAGCGCCAATTTCGGGCAACAGTTCTTCACCATCGCCTAGGGCAATAAAGTCAAAAAAATCGGCATAGGGCTCGGGATTGGAAGTGGCGGTCTGGCCACCGGCAAAAATCAGGGGGCACGCTTCGAGGGGCAGGGCATTGCGCTCTGCCCAGGTAGGGGGGATTTGGGCGAGGGAGAGCATTTCCAGAATGTTCGTTGCCCCCAGTTCATAGCTGAGGCTGAAGCCAAGAATGTCAAACTCCAGGAGCGCCCGTTGGGATTCAACGGCAAAGAGGGGGGTGTGGGTGTCCCGCAGTTTGGTTGCCAGATCGGGGGCCGGCAGGTAGGCGCGATCGCACAGCTGGCGATCTTGGGCGTTGAGAATGCTGTAAAGAATGATGTGCCCGAGGTTGGAAGCGCCCACTTCGTAGATTTCGGGATAGGTTAGGGCCCAGCGCACCGTGGCGTTATGCCAGGGTTTATGCACCGCCCCATGCTCGTTGCCAAGGTAGCGGGCAGGCTTGAGGATGTCGGGGGTGAGCAACTGGGCAACGGAGAGGGGCATGGGATCGCTCCACGAACTTCGGCATGGACTATCTTACCCTGTGTTTTAGGAATGGCTCGCGCCCCTACCCCCCCAGCATCAGGGAAACGCTACCTTCTAGCCAACGGCTGAGCCAGTGGGGTTGGAGTCCAAATGCCAGAACAAGGGCTGCTAGGGATAGGGCGGGCACTTTCTCTTGCCACTGCACTGCCGCCGCGATCGCCCGGTGGCCCACAATTTCTAACCGACCAAAAAAGGCCCGATCCAATAAAATCAAAAAATATACCGCCGTCAAAGCAGTTCCCAGCATGCACAGCAGGGTTTGCACGGGAAAAACCACAAAGCTGCCCCGAAAGATCAAAAACTCGGCAATAAAGCCCACCATACCGGGGATACCAGCGCTGGCCATAGCCGCTAGGATCATCAACCCACCGGTCACCGGCAGCCCCCGCTCTGGATTCAGCAGCCCCTGGACTTCGGTCAAAAGACGGGTACCGGTTTTGCGATAGACCAGTCCTACCAATAGAAACAATAGCGCCGAGATCAGCCCGTGGCTGACCATTTGCAGCATCGCCCCCATGAGGGATAGGGGGGTATTCGCCGCGATCGCCAGCAGGATATAGCCCATGTGCCCAATGGAGCTGTAGGCCACCATTTTTTTCATGTCCATCTGGGTAATTGCCGTCAGGCAGCCGTACAGAACGCTAACCACCGCCAACGTCGCCAGATAGGGGGACAGCACCTGCCAAGCCGCCGGGAACAGCCCCAGTCCGAAGCGCAGCACCCCGTAGGTGCCCAGCTTGAGCAGCACCCCTGCCAAAAGCACCGAGATTGCCGTCGAAGCTTCCACGTGGGCATCGGGCAGCCAAGTATGGAGGGGAACCAAGGGAATTTTGATGCCAAATCCCACCACCACCAGCAGCAGCAGGACGATCTGGGTGGGTAAACCCAGGGAGTGCGATCGCAGCGCCAACCAATTAAACGAGAGCCCGCCATCACCCGTGCCCAGGGCCCCCAAGCTGAGGAATGCTACCAGCAAAACCACCCCCGATACGGCGGTGTAGATGAGGAACTTGGTGGCCGCATAACTGCGCTGCGCCCCACCCCAGATGGCGATCAGCAAATAAAGGGGAATGAGTTCGACTTCGTAAAACAAGAAAAACAGCAGCAAATTTTGGGTGAGAAATGCGCCATTGACCCCACCCCCTAAAATCACAATCAGGGCATAGTAGAGTCTAGAGCGCTGGGGTTCCCCCGAAGCGGCGATCGCCAGGAGGGTCAAAAATTGGTTGAGTCCCACCAGCACCAGTGCCAGTCCATCGGCGCCCAGCTCGTACCCCAAACCCAGTTCCGGCAGCCACGCATAGGACTCCCGCAACTGAATACCTCCCTCAGGATCGATCTGCCCCAGGGCAGCAACGGCGATCGCCAAGGTCAGCACCGTGATGACAAGGGCGGCAAATCTTCCTCCCCGTGGCAACAGAAACAGCAGCAGCCCACCCCCTAGGGGTAGCCAAACGAGGACACTGAGCATGGACGCGGCGCATAGACAACCAAACTGCACCTTAGCAGAAATTCGCCACACCTTCTCTGGCAATTCCTAGTAATGTGTGGTATCACTGTGCCAGCAAGTGGGTAGTTGAGTGCAACGGCTTCTATGACCAACCATACCGACGGAACGCCCCATTCCCGCGGGGACATGCCCTCCAATCCAGACCATGTCGATGGACTTGGTGATCGCGCTGACGAACTGATGGATGACCTGTTCGGCGAGGTGGAATACAGCCTGAAACTTGAGTCCAAGCCATCTCCATCCCGATCCCTTTCTCCCCGGACTTCTTCCCAAGCCAGCCGGGCTCTGACCCCCTCCTCCGATGCTCCCCACCAGGGCGGCACCCTAAAATTCACCAAATTAGATCCCAGCCAGATCGAGCTTCCGCCAATTTCTAGCCAGGATGTGTTGTGGCTAGCGCCCTACATTCACCGCGATCCCAACCAAAATGGTGCCATTCCCCAGGAAGTAATCCACCGCACCAGCTTTATTGATCGGGTGCTCCTCGTGGCAGCCTGTTCCTCCGTGCTTGCTGCGGGGATTTTGTGGTCTTTGCAGTACCGGCAGTTTGAAAATCGGCTGGCTGTTATTTTGCGTGATCGCCCAACGACCCAGGATGAAGCAACCGTTAAGGTAGCCGAGCAACGCCAGTTTACTGAAGATATTCGCCGCTTGCTGGCTGTACCCAAGGAAACCCCGCCCGTTGCCACTGCCCCCGCCGCCGCGACCGTTCCCGGCAGCAACCTCCAATATCTCCCCCTCTACCAACCACCCCAAGTGCCGCCCCTGGCCCTGCCCAACTTGGTGCCTCCAGTGCAGGAGGCAGTTGTGGCCGTTCCTCCGGGCGTC
>DBAX01000002.1:9194-9468 GCA_002291895.1 Cyanobacteria bacterium UBA999 | reverse complement strand
TGGATGCCAAGTCCGTTACCGCCTTGCACCTGGCCCTGCCCCACCTCGCCCCCTAGCTATGCCTCCCCTGCTGCAGATCGATCACCTGTGGGTTCGTTTCCAAACTGAGAATGGGATCAGTACTGCCGTAGCGGATCTTTGCCTAGAGGTGTCCGCCAGCCAAACCGTGGCGATCGTGGGCGAATCGGGTTCCGGAAAGTCCGTTACCGCCCTAGCCGCCATGGGACTCCTCGACAGCAACGCCCAAGTGGAGGGGCACCTGTGGTGGCAAGAA
>DBAX01000002.1:8390-8850 GCA_002291895.1 Cyanobacteria bacterium UBA999 | reverse complement strand
CCGGCAGCGCCCCCATTGATTTACTGACACTCTCGCCCCTGCAGCGGCAGCGGTACCGTGGGCGGCGCATTGCCATGATCTTTCAGGAGCCCATGACCAGCCTCAACCCCCTATTTCGATGCGGGTACCAAATTCAGGAGGCCATCCAGCAGCATACCAACCTCAGCCCCGCCGCGGCCCGGGAGCGGGCGATCGCCCTTTTGACCGAGGTGCAACTCCCGGATCCGGAGCGGCTCTACGACCGCTATCCCCATGAGCTATCCGGGGGGCAACTCCAGCGGATCATGATTGCCATTGCCCTCAGCAGCAACCCGGAACTGCTGATCGCCGACGAACCTACCACCGCCCTCGATGTCACGGTTCAGGCGGCCATTCTGGATCTGCTGCGCACCCTACAGCAGCAACGGCAGATGGCTCTGCTTTTCATCAGCCATGATTTGGGCGTAGTCTCCCAGTTGGC
>DBAX01000002.1:0-8037 GCA_002291895.1 Cyanobacteria bacterium UBA999 | reverse complement strand
CGGGTGGTGGTGATGTACCGCGGTCGCCACGTCGAAAACCAACCCTGTCGCCTCCTTTTTACCCAGCCGAGCCATCCCTACACCCAAGCCCTGATTGCCTGCCGCCCCCAGCCGGAGCCCCAGCGGCAGATTTTGCCCGTGGTCAGTGACTTCATGGTCGAAGACAACGGCACCCTCCGCCCCAAACCCCTCGATCCGAAGTTTGGTGTTTGGGTAACGGAAGCAGATCGCGCTGCCCGCCTAGATCAACTGGCCACCGAGCCTGAGCTACTGAGGGTTGAGCACCTGCGGGTCGACTTTCCCATCCGCAACCCCCTTGGGGCTAAGCGCTCCTACTTTGTGGCGGTGCAGGATGTCAGCTTCAGCATTCGCCGTGGCGAAACCCTGGGGTTGGTAGGGGAGTCGGGTTGTGGCAAAACCACCCTGGGGCGCACCCTGCTGGGGTTGATTCCCCCCACGGCCGGCACCATCACCTTTGACGGGCAAACCCTCTCGCGGCAAGCGCCCTGGCACAGGCTTCGGGCGGATCTGCAACTGATCTTCCAAGATCCCTACAGTTCCCTCAATCCGCGGATGACGGTGGGCGACGCCATCGCCGAACCCCTGAGGGTGCACTGCGGTCAGGAACGATTCCACCGCTACCGACGGCTCGATGCTCGCCGCGATCGCGTGGCCTATCTCTTGGAGCGGGTGGGGCTCCCCGTTGCTGCTATGCACCGTTTTCCCCACGAGTTTTCTGGAGGGCAGCGGCAGCGGATCTGCATTGCCCGGGCCCTGGCCCTCAATCCCCAGTTGGTAGTGGCCGATGAACCGGTATCGGCCTTGGATGTGTCGGTGCAGGCCCAGGTTTTAAACCTGCTGAAGGAACTACAGGCAGAATTTGGCCTAACCTATCTGTTTATTTCCCACGATCTCAGTGTGGTGAAATTCATGGGCGATCGCATCATGGTCATGAACCAAGGGCGGATTGAGGAACTAGACACGGGCGATCGCATTTACCACCATCCCCAGTCTGCCTATACCCGTACCCTGATTGCGGCAATTCCCCATTTGGCAACCTCCTGGAACCCTAGCACCACCCAGGAGTCTAGGGAAGCAGACCCATCCTAGGTAAACTAGGGGTAAGGTCGTGGGGATGAAATCCCGTGCATTGAGCAGGGGCACCGCAAAGAATTAAACGTTTCACTATGGGGGATAAGGTAATGCTTGGAGGATCCTGGGGACAGCGGGTAAGGCGTTTGTTTGCCATGGGGTGCGTGGGTTTGGTGGCGGCTGTACTGCTCCACCCAATGCCGAGTGGGGCGATTTCGATTGGGGATCTGCTGCGGGTGCTGCCCTCGGCTATTCAGATCATTCAGCTATCCAATATTTCTGACCGGGATGAAGTGGCCCTTGGGCAACGGATCAACCAGCAGATTTCGCGCCAAGTGCGCATCAGCCGCGATCCCAACGCCAATCGCTTGGTGCAGCGCCTTGGTCAGATCCTGATCCTATCCGCTAATCTGGAGCGACCCCAAATTCCTTACACCTTTCAGGTCGTCGACGATCCGGAAATTAATGCCTTTGCCACCATGGGGGGCTTTGTGTATATCAACACCGGCACGATCGCTGCCGCGGACAATGTTGCCCAGTTGGCTTCCGTAGTTGCCCATGAGATCGGACATATTGAAGGACGCCATGCCCTAGAGCAGTTGCGGCAACAGGCGATCGCCCAGGGAATTGCCAGTGTTGCCGGGGTGGGGGACAACCGCCTCGTGCAATTGGGCACCGCCATTGCCCTGCAGCTTCCCAACAGCCGCGAAGCCGAGTTCGATGCCGACCGCCGGGGCTTGAATATGATTACCAGCGCCGGATTTGCTGCCCGCGCTATGCCCGACTTTATGCAAAAGCTGGCCCGGGGCGATCGCGGCGGCGTACCTACCCTGTTTAGCACCCACCCGGCTCCCAACGATCGCATCGCCTCCCTCAACCAGCAGATTGCCGAACGCAACCTCACCGGTGGCGATGGACTTAACGACCAGGACTATCAGCGGGTGTGGCGATCGCGCTTTGGCCGCCGCAGATGAACCATTCCTGGATCTGCTGCCAGTTAGGAGCCCGGGAACACTACGCCCTGCCCCGCGTTCTGCACCGTGCCGGATACCTCCGGGCGCTGATTACCGACCTCTGGTCTCCCCCCGGCGCGTCATGGTCGTGGCTGCCCTCCCCGCAACTGCAACAGCGCTACCATCCCGAGCTGGCAGCGGCTCCCGTCATTTCCCACAATGCTGCTACGCTCTTCCAGGAAGCCCGACTCAAACTGGCAAAGCGTCGCGGCTGGGATGCCATCCTGGAGCGTAATGCCTGGTTTCAGTCCCAAGTGGTGCGATCGCTGCCCTCCCTGGGGGGATCGTCCCACCGTCCCCTGCTGTTTTCCTACAGCTACGCCGCCCTCGCCCCCCTGCGCTGGGCGAAGGCCCGGGGCTGGCCGGTGGTGTTGGGACAGATTGACCCGGGTCTTACCGACTCCCAACTGGTGGCTAACCTTGGCGAGCCCAGCATGCCTCCGCCGGCGTACTGGCAGCAGTGGCAGGAAGAATGGGCGATCGCCGATGTGGTTGTCGTCAACTCTGAGTGGTCCCGTCAAGCCCTGCGGGCCGTCCAAGTCCCGGATGCCAAAATTCGCGTTATTCCCCTGGCCTATGGAGTTTCCCAGCCAGCGGCACCGAAGACCTATCCCGACGCTTTTTGCAGCGATCGCCCGCTACGGATTTTATTTTTGGGGCGAATCAGTCGCCGTAAGGGTATCTTGCCCCTCCTAGAAGCCCTGCCCCACCTCGATACCCCCCATTGGGAACTGTGGCTCATTGGCACGCCCCAGATCCCCATTCCCGCGCCCTGGGATACCCACCCCCAAGTGCGTTGGTTCGGAGCCGTGCCCCGGGCAAAGACTGCCCATTTCTACCAGCAAGCCGATGTATTTATCCTTCCCACCTACTCCGACGGCTTTGCCCTAACCCAACTGGAGGCCCAGGCTTGGAACCTCCCCGTGCTTGCGTCTCCTTTTTGCGGCGATGTGGTCCGGGATGGGGAAAATGGGATACTGTTGCCAGAGGTTTCGACCCCGGCGATCGCCACCGCCCTGAATCGCTGCCTGACATCCCCTGGGTTGTTGGCAGCTATGGCAAAGCGATCGCGCATCCAAGAATTTTCCTACGACCATCTTCTCCAGCACCTCATCACCCTCGACCATGATCTTTCTTGACTTTCCCATTCTGCTGTTCATCCAGGTTGCCCTGGGGGGATTCGGTATCTTCTGGCTCTTTCGGCGCAATGACGAGCTTCCCCTGGCGATCGCCGGCTTTATGTTTTACGTGGCTTCCTACCGTTACTGGGCGGTTACTTCCGGTCTTACTAACTGGACTTTGGTCAAAGAACTAGGGGGCATGATCGATGATGGCTATGCCCTCTGGGCCCTTAATTACATCGTTCTAGGGCAAGTGGTTCTAACCCTGACCTATGCCTGGAACGCGCGTCCACCCCAACGCCGGGCGGTCTTGGAATCAGATCCTGAATCCATTACGCACCTCCAACCCATAGGTGTCTTAGAATGGCTCCGTCCCCGCGCTTTAACTCTGGGGATGTTTTGCCTTCCCACGGTGGTTGTAGCCCGCAACCTAGTCGCTACCCAAGTTGCAGCCGGTCAATCCCTCTCCTTTCAAATCAGTGGGTACCTGCAGCTCTTTCCCATGGTCATGATCGGGGTTTCGCTGCTGATATCTGCACTGTGGTGCCACGGGGCTCTCCGAACTCCAGTTCATCGCGCCATGGCGGTGATGATTATTAGTGGCTCCATGTACCTCACTTTCGGCCCAGCAGCACGATTTCAATTTCTGGGACTAATCATTGGCTGTGGCATTGTTTTTGCGTCTTCGCTGCGCCCCCGCTGGAAACTTCTGGCCATCAGTATTTTTCTGTCGTTAGCTATGGTTGCCTTTGCGATCGCCGGGGCAATGCGCGGCGGCGAGGAGGTTGTCGATGTGCGGCAGGCAGCCCTCAACCGCGCGATTGTTGCCGAAGACGGCAACATGCTCGATGGTTTTGTCATTCTTGAGGCGGTCTATCCCCGCTACCTGGACTTTCGCATGGGGGGCGAGCACTTTGAAATTCTGCTGCGCCCCATCCCCCGCGCCCTCTGGCCCGACAAACCCGTAGGCGGTGGCTATCTGGAATTTCTTGGCCTCATCGACCGGGAAACGGGCTTTACCTTGGGCATTTCTCCTACGTTGTTCGGCTCGTTCTACGCTGAGGGTGGCGTGCTGGGTATTCTTCTGTTTTCAGCCCTCTATGGCTGGTGCTTCGGGAAGGTGCACAACTATGCCCAGCAGGTGCAGCCCTATGCTGGCATCCTAGCCAAGGCAATTCTTTGCTCGATCATCGTCCCTCTGCTTCGTGGTGGGGATTTGCCCGGAGTCTACGCTTGGTTGGGGATGGCCTACTGGCCCTGCTTCCTGTTTCTCTGGTTGCAGCGCCATCAATTGCGGCTTTGGGCTCAACCGGCTCCAAACTCAATCATGATGAATAAATAGTCCTCCAAATCGGGAAGTAGCCGTAGCAATTCCTCGCCACAGGCTTCTAGGGTTTGGGGGGCTAGGGTCAGGGGATGGAAGGGGTGAATCTGAAGCCACAGTTCGCGGAGCCTGCCAAAGGTCAAGGGGGCTTCCCACAAAAGGTGGAAAATGAGCAGAGAGTTGGCAAATAGAGTGACGGATTGGGGATCGGTGTAACCCAAATATAGGCGCATGTCTAGGGTGAGCCCGTGGGTGACGGCTTCGTCGAGGGCAGTGCGGAATTTTTCGGTGCGTAGCATCGGTTGGAGGTGGATGGTGGCATGTGCCCAGGCTTCCGGGGGATAGGTTCCGGCGGATTGATAGGAGGTGGCAACCGCCGCCGGGCTACACCAAAAGTCCAGCAGGCGATGGACTGGGTGAAGTAGTTCAAAGATATGCAGCAGTTGCTCAGGGGTTGCCGACTCGAAGGCAACCTGTAGGTAGTCCGGTAGGTCGCAGTTGGGCTTGAATAGATTGCGCACGTTCCAGTGGCGCCAGTTGACCATGTCAATTAAATCGAGTCCTGCCCCACGCAGCAAGCTAAATAGATCGAGGATGGTGAACCCCTTATCCCCCTCTAGGATGTGGTTTGCAAGCAAGGTTTCCTTCTCGCGCCCTTCTTTGCCACGCCAAGTGCGCGCGTGGAGTTGGGTGGTTTCAGCGAGGGCATTGAGGGTTTCCGTGGCGATCGCCACGGCAGTTTCTTGATCGCAGTCGGTTGTGGCCCCGAGATAGGCAAAGAGGTGCTGGGCCCGGAAATATTCGTGGCGCTGGTATTGGCTGTGCAGGTTAGCCCGCAGCACCCCCCGTTCGGATAGCACCGCTGCCATTGCGCACAGTCCCGCCTGGGGATCGGGCAGGAGATAGAGGGTTTCATGGCAGTGAATAAAGTCAAAGGTCTGCCCCAGATCCGGCAGTTGCTCTAGGGGCATGGCATGGAGTGCCACGTCGGCGTAGCCATATTTATCTAGCCGCTCCCGGGCAACGGCCACGGATGCCGGGGAAAGATCGATCGCCGTAATCTGGGCTCCAGGGTTCGCAAGGGCTAGGCTAAGGGTTGTGACCCCTGACCCGCAGCCCGCATCGAGAATGCGCAAGCCTTCGCTGGGTACATACCGTCCGTCGCGCCGGTACAGGGGATTGGCCGCGCAGTAGGGAAAAAGATAATTGCTATCGTTTTTGGGGAGAAAATCTAGGGGAGTGGAGGGATAGGGAGCGTAGTTGAATTGTTCGCGGACGCGCTCAAAAATGTCCATCGCCTCTGAACCGTTTGACATAGGGGATCCGCCGTTCCTAAGTTTTTCCTATTCTGGAGCAGTGTGGATCTCCTGGCAATAGGTGGACACCACCTGGGCGATCGCCCCCCGGAGGTCGAGTCGCTTCGGGGCAAAGGGAGGCTGTTGGGCCGTGAGTCCGAGCAGGTCGTGGGTGACCAAAATCTGCCCATCGCAGTGAATCCCGGCACCAATGCCGAGGGTGGGAATGGGCACTTGCTGGGTGATTTCCGCCGCTAGCGCGCCGGGGATGTGCTCTAGGACAATGGCGCTTGCTCCCGCCGCTGCAAGGGCATGGGCCTGCTGCCGAATTTGCGCTGCCACGACCGGATCTTCGCCCCGGCGTCGGTATCCCAACTGATGCACCGATTGGGGAGTCAGCCCTAAATGTCCGACCACGGGGATGCCCACCTGCACCAGGCAACCAACGGTGCGCACCACCTCGGGGTACCCCCCTTCTAACTTGACCGCCTGGGCCGTGGTTTCCTGCAGTACCCGCCCCGCCGCGAGCATGGCCCGCTCCGTGCTCACCTGATAGCTTAAAAAGGGCAAATCCACCACCACGATCGCCTGGCTGACCCCACGACACACCGCTTGGGCGTGGTGGATCATCATCTCTAGGGTGACCGGGAGGGTATTGGCAAAGCCGAGGGACACCATGCCCAGGGAATCGCCGACCAGGATGAGATCGATCCCGGACTGATCCAAAATCTGGGCGATCGCAAAATCCGTAGCCGTCAGGGCGGCGATGCGGCGCTTTTGCTGTTTCCAGCGGGATAAATGGGCGATCGCCGTCGGCATGAATTCAGCTACAGTACTCAGTAATCAACCTATTATGCCAATCATGACTATCCAAGTCGGACAAAAAGTACGCATTCGCACCTTCCGGGATAGCGTTGCCCGGGAACTCCAAACCAAAACCGGCAACGTCGGTATGGTGCAAGCCCCCAAAATTGTCGATGGGGGCAAAATGGGTTTTGTCGTCACCTTCGATGACAACACCGCCAGTTGGTTTTTTGCCGATGAGTTGGAAGCGGTACTGTAACCCATGACCCAAATAATCACCCTGCTGGGTAAGGGCGGGGTGGGCAAGACCACAGTGGCGATCGCCCTCGCCCGCACGGCCGCCCGCACGGGTAGGCGTACCCTGTTTATGGGGCATCGCAATGGCACCCCCTGGAACGATCGCTGGGGGCGGCCCCTTGGGGACAGTGCCCAGGAACTTGAGCCCCAGCTCTGGGGGATCGAGCTTTCGGCAACGACCCTCCTGGCAGATTATTGGGAAAAGATGAAGGGGCTGGAAGCCCAGTATCTGCGAATGCCGGTGCTGCAAGAGGTCTTTGGTGCGGAGTTGGGGATTTTGCCGGGGATGGATGCGGCCCTTGCCCTCAGCTACCTCCGGGAGCGCTACGACGAAGGACGGTACGATTTCATCATCTACGACGGCCCGGGGGATCTCCAGTCCCTGCGCATGTGGGGTATGCCCGAGATTCTCAATTGGTATCTGCGGCGGTTTCGTCAGATTTTGACCGGCTCCGCCCTAGGTCAGGCCTTGACCCCTTTTATTGAGCCGATGCTGCGCAGCGTGCTCCAGGTGTCCTTTACCCCCGATCTGGGACAGTCTGGCAACAAGATGACCAGCCTTCTAGATCGCGGCCAGGCAGCCGTGGGCGATCGCACCCAAGTGCTGGTCTACCTGGTCACTAGCGATGATCCCGAGGCGATCGCTGTGGCCCAGTTTCTTTGGGGAAGTGCCCAGCAGGTGGGCCTTACCGTTGGTGGGGTTTATTGCCGGGGAACGGTTCACCCGGAGTGTTTTGCCCCGCTCGTGGTCGCCCCAATCGCGGAGGAGCTCACCCCCATTCCGGCAGCTGCCGCCCCCGCTGCGATTACTCTAGATGTCCCGGCCCAACAGGCCCGCCTGTACCTGCCCCACTTTGATAAACGGCAGGTAAAACTTACCCAGTTGGGGCCGGAAATTACGATTGAAGCTGGCGATCAGCGGCGCAACCTCTTTCTGCCGCCGGAACTGAGTGGCAAGCAGGCGGTCGGGGCTAAGTTCCAGGATGGCTACCTCATCATTACCTTCGGCTGAGATGCGACTTCTGGTGCCCCAACCCCTGACCCCGGAAACCTTTGCCCCCTTTGGCCAGGTGGTTTACCCCATTGAAGAT
>DBAX01000057.1:3728-4165 GCA_002291895.1 Cyanobacteria bacterium UBA999 | reverse complement strand
CCTCCCTCGATGAACTGCACTCCTAGGCGATCGAGGGCATGGGCAATTTTGACCTTGTCTTCCACCGACAGGGACAACCCCTCCCGTTGCGCCCCGTCCCGCAGGGTCGTGTCGTAAACCGCACAATGCTTCGCCATGCCCTACTGCTCTCCCGTAACCCCACGCATTTTTTGCCACAGGGCGATGCCCAACTGCTGCAGCGCCAGGAGGGTCAACCCCAGGGCAATGATGCCAAAGATCATCGTGGCCCCGGTGCTCACGGCTAAAAGGGCCGCCCGCACCAATGCCGTCAGCTTAGCGGCGAGGGAAGCTCCGTCCGGTAGGGGTGCAAGGGCTAGCTTTTCCGCAATCAGCCCTGTAAAGAAGTACATTGCGATCGCCAGGGCCGAAGCGATCGCCGCGCCGACCACCTGATTAAGAACCGCCATAGTTCGTAC
>DBAX01000057.1:3141-3394 GCA_002291895.1 Cyanobacteria bacterium UBA999 | reverse complement strand
AAATCCAATGGGTTCAGTATAGGGGCAAATGACAGTGCCCCTGGAAGGGCCCAACGGCAGCGGGTAGCCATTCCGGGGCGGCGTTCTATCATTCCAGCTTAGCGATCGCCGATGGAATCATGCCCTAGGCTTATACCTACACGCCACGATCCCCCTACCGAGGGGCGGAGAACGCTTCCTAGGCGGGCAGCAGTCCTTCCACTTGGGCCATGGTGCGCATCAGATCCACCACCCGATGGGAGTAGCCCCATTC
>DBAX01000057.1:0-2825 GCA_002291895.1 Cyanobacteria bacterium UBA999 | reverse complement strand
GACACTTGTTGGAGTAGCCCCATTCGTTGTCGTACCAGGACACCACCTTAAAGAAGGTGGCATTCAACTCAATGCCAGCCCCGGCGTCAAAAATGCTAGAGCGGGCATCGCCCCGAAAATCCATCGACACCACATCTTCATCGGTGTAGCCCAAAATTCCTGCCATGGGCCCCGCCGCTGCCGCTTTCATGGCCGCGCAAATAGCGCCATAGCTGGTGGCTTTGGCCGTTTTGACCGTGAGATCCACCACCGACACATCGGGGGTCGGCACCCGAAAGGCCATACCCGTCAGTTTGCCCTTCAGTTCTGGCAGCACCAGAGCCACGGCCTTAGCCGCTCCCGTGGAGGAGGGAATGATGTTTTGGGAAGCGCCCCGGCCGCCGCGCCAGTCCTTTTTGCTCGGCCCGTCCACCGTGGGCTGGGTGGCGGTCATGGAGTGCACAGTGGTCATCAATCCTTCCACAATGCCAAATTCTTCGTGAAGCACCTTGGCCAGGGGAGCGAGGCAGTTGGTGGTGCAACTGGCGTTGGAGACGATCGCATCGGTTTCGGGATTAAAGCGTTCGTGGTTTACGCCCATCAGCAGGGTGGGAATGCGATCGGGATCCTTGGTGGGGGCAGAAATCACCACCCGCTTGGCCCCGGCGGCGAGGTGTTGGGCGGCCCCGTCATAGCCGGTAAATAATCCCGTAGATTCCACCACATAGTCGGCTCCAACGGCCCCCCAGGGCAGTTCCGCTGGATTCCGCACAGCCGTGCAAGGAATAAAGCGATCGCCCACCTGGATGCCCTCCTCGGTGGCGGTGACGCTGCCGTTAAAAATGCCGTGGGTAGAGTCGTACTTGAGCAGGTAAGCCAGGTTGCTGGGGGGCACCAAATCGTTAATGCCTACAAATTCCAGGTCGGGGTGGTGGATCCCCGCCCGCAGTACCAGGCGACCGATGCGCCCAAAGCCATTGATTCCGATCCGTAGTTTTGCCATCGTGCCTCACCCAAACAACCACATTCACTTGGCCTAAGGGTACTAAGTCCGGACGGTTCGGGGGACAATGGAACCGATCTTTTTTAAGGTTTCGCCCATGGGTCTAGACTATCTCGCCCTCTTTGTGACCGATGTGGGGCGATCGCTAGCCTTCTACCGGGATGTGCTGGGCTTCCAATTCGACAAACCACCCCAGAACGAGGGCGTCGAAGGCTACAGCGGCGGTCTTAAAATTGGCATCTACAGCCGAGATTGGCTGCCCAAGCTTTTCCCCCAACTGCCCGCCCTCCCGCCCCAGGGCCACCCCTTTTTGCTCTCCCTGACGGTCACCGACCTGGATGCCACCTTCCGCAGCCTGGAACCCCACTGCAAAATCTATCAGTTTAGGATTCTCCAGCCCCCCACGGTGATGCCGTGGCACCAGCGCGTGGCCTTTTTGCTCGATCCCGACGGCAATTTGGTGGAATTGGTCTCCGGTTCGCCGTCGCCCTAGGTTCCCCCCCATGGCACCCCTCCAACTCCATCCCCTCGGGGCATCGTGGCTACCCCAAATCCTTGCCCTCGATCGCACCACCATGAACAGTGGTTGGTCGGAGCAAAGCTTTAGCCAGGAGCTTACCCGGCCCGCCTCGACGGTGTTAGGAATTACCCGCATCCACGAACTCTTGGGGTTCGGCATCTGCTGGCACATCCTCGAAGAAGCCCACCTCTCGGCCCTGGCGATCGCCCCGGAATATCAGGGTAAGCACCTGGGCAAGTGGCTGCTGTGGGGGCTGCTGTCCCATGCTGCTACCCAAAAAGCCGAGTGGGCACTGCTGGAAGTGCGGGCGGGCAACCAGCGGGCCCTGAGGCTTTATCAGTTTTTTGGTTTTGCCGTCTTTGGGCACCGGGCTAAGTACTATGCCAATCCTACGGAAGATGCCCTCCTACTCTGGCGCAAGGGGCTCCACACCGAGCAGTTTCAGGGGAACCTGCGAGGGTGGTACGCCACGATTCATCGCACCCTGACGGAGCAGGGATTTTCCGTTGCCGCTCCTCTTCCTGAGTAAACATACTCACTGACAATCGCAATTCCTCCCATTTCATTAAGTTTGTTAGCTCAGGGGGCGAGGATTTGCGAAGTTCCTGATAGGGTAGCTGTAATTGATAATACAGACATAAGAAGCTATGAAACATTACCGGGATGAATGGATTTTAGAATGGTGCCAAGCCAACGGTTGGACTGACCTATTTGTGGAGCGCACCAGCACCTATTGGGCGTTTCCCCCCAATGCCGTCATGCCTGTTCCCATTCCCCCCACGGCTTTACGTGCCATCAAGTCGGAAAAAGGCATGAGCGACTGCGAACAACGCTGGGCGATCGCCGCAGTATTCGTCTCCATCGTTTCCCTGGCGATGAGTTACTCCTGGGAACACCCCCTACCGGCAACCCTGGCCTTTGCCTTTGCGGCGGTCACGGTCGCCCGCTTAGAAGTGGATTAGACCCTAGAGATTGCAATAGAGCTTTGCGAGAAAGCCGGGAATCCTAATTGATAGGAGCGATTTCTTTGCACTGCTCTCTTTCTGTTTCGTTCTGCTCTCTTCCCTAATACTTTCCCTAGAGCGCAACTGAACTTCTCAGTTGCGCTTCTCTATCGGGATGTTTTTGAGATATTTTTAAGATATTTTTAAGAGGTGTTGCTTGCAACGTAACGAGGCTTTTACTTTTAGAAGTGCCTAGAGCGATTAGGACATCACTCTTAACTTTAAGTGCGCCCTTGGTGCGCTATCTTAATTTGAGTCTATGAGGCCAAGATAATGCCTGCACCCTGTCACGCCTACTGGCAAGCCAAAATTTGGGGTC
>DBAX01000052.1 GCA_002291895.1 Cyanobacteria bacterium UBA999 | reverse complement strand
GGGGGGAGGAGGGCGGCAATGGCAGCGGTTTGCTCGTTGCCGCGCAGAAAGCTGCCGGGGCGGAGGGTGAGTTCGGCGGGATAGGGATAGTCGGTGAGGTGGGGAATGGGGCTGCCAAGGCTTCGGATATCCTTGTGGTTCAGGACGTACCAGCCATTGTCGATGCCGAGACATACCAGCCAGGGAAACTGTCCGGAACTGGGTACCTTAGCGATGAGGGCGGCGGTTTGCAGCGGGCCCCGGTGGGTTTGGAACAAAAGGCTGGTGCCCGTGAGTAAAAACGGAATGTATGCGGACAGATCCCGTTGTTGTTGCTCTTCGGCTTGCTGGGAGAGTATTTTGAGCAGGCGTTTTTCTTCCCGCAGGCGATCGCGCAGTTTTTCGTAGTGATCGAAGGCGGTGCGGTCTACGGCGGACAGTTCCTGCTCAATGGCGGCGATCTGGGTGGATAGGGCTTCGAGGCGATCCATTTGCGGCGCCAGGGTGAGGTCCGCAAGATACTGCCCAAAGCTGCGCTCCACCAGCTCCCGCGACTGCTCGAGGGTGTGGGTCTGCAATAGGTTCATCACCATGCCATAGCTGGGAGTAAATTGGCTGATGAGGGGGTCGGCCGGAGAGGTGGCCAGGTGGGCGGCTTCCTTAGCACCCTCGTAGGGGGTTTGGAGGGTGACAACATAGCCGACGGTGTCCATGCCGCGGCGGCCAGCCCGTCCTGCCATCTGCAAAAATTCTGACGCAGTGAGCAGTCGGTGGCCGCGATCGGTGCGCTTGGAAAGGCTAGAAATCACTGTGGTGCGGGCAGGCATGTTGATCCCGGCGGCCAGGGTTTCCGTGGCAAAAACCACCTTGATCAGCCCCCGTTGGAAGAGTTCCTCAATCAAACCTTTCCAGGCAGGCAAAATCCCCGCGTGGTGGGCGGCAATCCCTCGGCTGAGGGCGGTGAGGATGGGGGAGGGGCGGTTGAGTTCGGGGTTATCTTGAACAAAAGCCTGCAGAACTTGGCTAATCTCCTGGGCTTCGTTGCCATCGACCAGTACTAGTTCGCTGAGTTGGGCCATGGCCTGATCGCAGCCCCGGCGGCTAAAAATGAAGTAAATGGCGGGCAGCATCTGCCGCTCGCGCAGGTGGGTGATTACGGCGGCGAGGCTGGGGCAATCGCGATCGACGGTGGCACTGGCTCCTTTGGCAGCGCGACTGCGCCCGTGGGGGCGGAGTTTCAGCCGGGGATTTAACTGCTTTTGCTCGGTGAGGAGGGGAAAAAAGCCCTTGCTGTTGCAAAAATGAAATTCTAGGGGCACGGGGCGGTATTCGGAATAGACCAGTTCGGTATCGCCGTGGACGCGACCGATCCATTCGCAGAGCTGGGCACTGTTAGCTACGGTTGCCGAAAGGGCGAGGAGCTGCATTTGGGGCGGGCTGTAGATGATGGATTCTTCCCAGACGGTGCCCCGGGTGCGATCGTTCATGTAATGGCACTCGTCCAGGACCACCACGTCCACCCCGGAAACGGAGGTGCCCACCTCGCCAATGGGGGTGCCGTAGAGCATGTTGCGAAAAATCTCCGTGGTCATCACCAAAATGGGAGCATCCCGGTTGATCGAAGTGTCTCCGGTGAGCAGTCCAATATGTTCTTCGCCAAACTGACGCCGAAAGTCCCGCAGTTTTTGGTTGGAAAGAGCCTTCAGGGGAGTGGTGTAGAATAGCCGCCTTTTTTTGGCGAGGGCGCAGTAGATGGCATATTCAGCGATCGCCGTTTTGCCGGAACTGGTAGGGGCACAGACAACCACGGATTTCCCCGCGTTCAGAGCCGCGATCGCCTGATTTTGAAAGGGATCGAGGGTGAACGTAAATAATTGGTGGGGGTCAATCATGGGGCGATTCTAGCGCATCCAAGGGCGCAAACCCTTGACGCTGCGTATTTTCGGTCACTACCCGGGGTTCGAGGAACTGCAACAGGTAGTCTTGCCCCCCGGCCTTGGAGCCGATGCCGCTCAGTTTAAAGCCCCCAAAGGGTTGGCGGTCTACTAGGGCTCCGGTGGTTCCCCGGTTGATATACAGGTTGCCAACTTCAAAGTCCCGGTAGGCCCGTTGGATGTGGGACGGGGTGCGGGAGTAAAGCCCCCCGGTGAGGGCATAGGGGGTATTGTTGGCGATCGCTAGGGCTTGGTCAAAGGTATCGGACCGGAGCACCGCCAGGACGGGGCCGAATAATTCTTCCTGGGCTAGGGGATGGTCGGGGGGCACATCGGTAAAAATGGTGGGCGGAACGTAGAAGCCGTCGCTGGGCACCACGCCGCTATGGGCCAGAGGGACGGTATCCTTGGCGTGGGCGATCGCCGCGAGCAGTTTTTGCTGGGCAGCGCCATCGATCACGGCACCCATCTGGGTATGGGGCAGGTGGGCGGGCCCCACAACCAGCGATCGCGTAGCGTCCACGAGCCGCTGCACGAAGGACTCGTACACCGGAGCCAATACGATCACCCGGGAGCAGGCGGAGCACTTCTGTCCGGCATAGCCAAAAGTGGAGTGGAGCACCCCCACCACCGCTTGGTCAAGGTCGGCGCTTTCGTCGATGATGATGCTGTTTTTGCCGCCCATTTCGGCAATGACGCGCTTGAGGTGTTTTTGCCCCGGCCGCAGGACGGCGGCCTCGGCATAGATGCGACATCCCACCTCCTGGGAGCCGGTAAAGGCAATCAGGTGAACATCGGGGTGGTGCACCATGTGGGCGCCAACCTCCGAACCCTTTCCGGGAAGGTAATTGAAGACTCCGGGAGGCAGACCCACCCCCTGGAGGATCTCGGTGAACTGGGCGGCAATTACGGAGGACTGCTCGGCGGGCTTGAGCACCACCGTATTCCCCGCTGCTAAGGCGGCCACACTCATCCCCAGGGCGATCGCCAAGGGGAAGTTCCAGGGGGAAATCACCACGGTTACCCCCCGCCCCTGATAGAAATAGTCGTTTTCTTCTCCTGGCACCGGGCGGCGACTGGGGACTGCTAAGCGCTCCATCTCACTGGCGTAGTACCGGCAAAAATCAATGGCTTCGGAAACCTCCCCATCGGCCTCGCGCACGGGCTTGCCAACCTCGTACACCAACCACGCGGCGAGCTCGGCACGCCGTTCCTCCATACGGTCAGCAGCGCGACGCAGGAGGTCGGCCCGCTCCTTGGCGGGAAGCTTTTGCCAGGCGGGAAAGGCCACTTTGGCCGCAGCGATCGCCCGATCGGCCTGGGCTAGATCCGCCATGCCCACGCGACCGATCACCTCGGAGGTGCAGCAGGGGTTGACCGAATCGACAAATCGCACCACTTCCGCCTCGGGAATAAATTGCCCCCCAATCCAGGGGGTATAGGTGCGCCCCAACTGCGATCGCACCTGCTCAAGGGCATCCTGGGAAGCCTGACGTAGGGCATCGAGGGCGAAGTCCCGATTGGCGGCATTGCGGAAGTTGGTGAAGGAAACGCCCACCGCCTGGGCCGCTGCCCGATCCCGCTCCGACATTACCGGCGGTGCCAGCAGTTCGGCGAGGGGCTTCTCCCCGGCACTCAGCCGCACAAAGGAGCTATTGGCGGTATTTTCCAGGAGTCGCCGGATGAGGTAGGACATCCCGGGAATCAGGGCCCCGTAGGGGCAATAGATGCGCACCCGATGCCCCATCTGGGCGATGGTTTTCATGGTTTTTTCCGCCATCCCGTACAGGGCTTGCACTTCAAAGGCCCGGCTCGGTACCCGATACTGCTCGGCTAGGGCGATGGCCTTAGCTAGGGTGCGGGCATTGTGACTAGCGATCGCCCCATAGAGGACATCGTGGTGGCACAGCAGCAATTCCATCAGCGCCTCATAATTGGCATCCGTTGAAGCTTTGTCCTGAAATACCGGCGGTGCCCAGCCCTCCTGGTAGGCCCGGATGGTTTCCTGATCCCAGTAGGCTCCCTTGACCAGCCGTACCGTGATCGGTTGTCCCCGTTCCCGGGCCCAAGCGATCAACTGCTCCAAATCCCGGTAGCTGTCCCGTAGATAGCCCTGCACCGTAATGCCCACGTCTCGCCGCTGGGCAAATTCAGGCTCCATCAGTACCCGCTGCAAAATTCTGAGGGTGAGATCCTTAAAGGCGCTCTGCTCCATATCAAAGTGCACGCCACAGCCACAGTGGGCCCCATGGCGCAGCAACACCCGCACCGGTTCGCTGACATGGGCGAAGGTGGCTTCGGGATCGAGGGGGTCGAAGCGGGAATAGAAGGCACTCAGTTTCACCGACACCTGCACGGGGGGCAAATCCGCTGCCTGGCGCTCCCAGGAACGTGCCTGTTGCCCCAAAGCAGCGATCAAATCCAGGTACTTTTGCAAGTATTGGGATGCCTCCGCCTCGCTGATCACCGCCTCCCCCAATAGGTCGATGGTGAAGGTGCAGCGATCGCGCCGCAGACGTTCGATGGTTTTGAGGGCCTCTGCCAAGTTTGCTCCGCAAATGTATTTGCGGGCTAGGGTCTCTACCGCCACGCTAAAGCCACTGGCCGCCAGAATCGCCGCCGGATGGTGGGGGTTCTCGGTGCTGAAGTTCAGCAGATCCCGCAGCGGTTTGAGTTCCACGGCTTCCGATGCCAAATATTCCTGCAAATGGCGGGCAATCTCTGCCTTGCTGCGCAGGGAGGGCAGGGCATCGATCATGCGAAACAACTGCACCCGCAACCCCTCGTTGCCCATAGCCCAGGCCATGAGTTTTTCATCGAGCTGCACCGAATCCCGAATTCCATCCCGCAGCCGATGCCACAGGGAACCCGACCCCACGTGCAAGATTTGGGCGGCAAGTTCTTGGATGCGTTGTTCGAGGGCAGGGGCCACAGCAGTCACGGTTGCTACTCCTTTGGGATGATCTTGCCCTTCAGTATAGGCCTCCCCAGAGAATACGCGGGGCGTTCCCCCTTTATATAGGCGTTTCCTGACCCCCAACTTGCTATAAAAGTTTAGAATTCGCAATCTAAGGCGCCCCTATGACCCAAGCAGCACCCGCCGAGTCGGCATTTCCCGGAACCCACTGGCTCTGGCGATCGCAAAAAATTTACTACGTTCGGGCGGGACACAACCCCCACCGTCCACCGCTGCTGCTGATCCATGGCTTTGGCGCTTCCACCGATCACTGGCGCAAAAACATAGCCGAACTGAGCCAGCACTTTGAAGTTTGGGCGATCGATCTCCTAGGCTTCGGGCGATCGCAAAAACCCAACTGGACCTACAACGGCGACCTGTGGCGCGACCAACTCCACGACTTTATTACCGAGCACATCCGCCGCCCCACCGTCTTGGCGGGAAATTCCCTGGGGGGCTACGCGGCCCTGTGCACCGCTGGCGAGCGTCCCGAATCCGTAGCCGGAGTCATTCTGCTCAATAGCGCCGGGGCCTTTAGCGACACCACACCCCTAGGCTCGGGCAGCGTCAATCCCCTCCAAAAGCTTGTCCGCGATGGCATTCAAGTATTGCTGAAGCAATCCTGGGCTAACCGTCTTCTGTTTGAGTCCGTGCGCCGCAAGTCCCGCATTCGCCAAACCCTGCTCCAGGTTTACACCAACAAAGCCGCCGTCACCGATCGCCTCGTTGAAGAGATCTACGCCCCCTCCTGCGACCCTGGGGCCCCCCAGGTATTTGCCACTATTTTTACCACCCGCCAAGGCAAAACCGTCGATGCCCTGCTGCAATCGATGACCTGCCCCCTGCTGGTGCTGTGGGGACAGAACGATCCCTGGATGAACGCACCCAGCCGCAGTGCTAAATTTCGGCAGTATTACCCCGGACTGACCGAGCATTTTCTTGATGCCGGCCACTGCCCCCACGATGATCGCCCCGAATTGGTGAATCCCGTGATCCAAAATTGGCTAATGGCATTATGATGGGGCGAATTTAATGCCCCACAGGATGAAGCCCATGGTCAACCGTGTTTTAACCCATCAAGAACTGGTAGCCCAATTGGCCGTGTACCGCGCCGAGTGTGACCGCCTCCAAGCCCAATGCGATCGCCTCTATGAGGAACTGCAACAGGAGCGGGAAGCCCATGCCCAGACCCGGGAAAACTTCCTCAAAATTTTGGGTGACACCGTCACGTTCCGCATTTAGTGGGTTGATTTCGGGTGATTTCATGGTACATTGAAAATCCAGTGTGTCTGGCGATCGTAGCCAAGTGGTTAAGGCAGAGGATTGTGGTTCCTCCATTCGTGGGTTCGATCCCCATCGGTCGCCCTGATTTATTCCAGAGAATTACCCACCTTTCTGCCGATGTGGAAGTTGTCAATTTACTGATTTCCGGTTTGATTCCCGGTGCATTTCCAATTGATTTCCGATTTTTGGGGAATTAGTTAGTAGGTTTACGGTGGAATCCTCCGTGAAGCCCCTTCGTTATTGAAGGTTGCGTTTCATCCGTTTTTTGGTGATGCTCTCTCGCTTGGCGCAATTCACATAATGGCAATGGGCGAGCACTGGTGCATAGACAAGTGCATAGACAAAGAACGGAGCATCAACATTCCGCTCATTAAGGCTGCCCATTAATCTGCCCATTAATCCATTAGTAAGGAGCAGCAACCTAGGAGCTCCATTCATCAGCTCTGAGCTCGCTGCCCGCACCCTTCGGGGTGTTGCTAGTGCTTGGCAAAATCCGCCGAAATCCATCGCGGAGCCATCGAAATTGACCGATCGATGCTCCTTTGCCAGAACGAATCCAGTCCGATCCATGAACGGGCGCCGCGACCTGGCGTGGGTAGGAAGCAAAAAATTGCCAAAGTGCCCTAAAATGCCAACAGAATTCGCCCTTGGAGCGTACCCATGCGTTCATCCCTGACCCTGCTACTTGCTGCCTCCCTTCTCGGTGTTGTTTCTCTGCCTGGGGGTGGGGTTTGGGCCAGTGCCAAATCGGCGATCGCCCCTCCTGTTCTGGAATCGGAACTCCCCTCCCCGGAGACCCCTGCGGTCGAGCCGGCGTCGCCCCCGGTGGTGAACCTGGAAGCACCGATCGCCCCAGAGTCGGTCGTTAGGGAGCCCATTGTAAAAGAGCCGGTCGTAAAAGCGCCAGCCAAAGCACCCGTCGCCCCAGTTGTCGCAGCGCCCCAAGTGGTTATCGTCACCCCCAAGGCTCCAGAAATCATCCTGGAGAGTCGCAGTAGTGGCTGCCGGGCCCGGGGTAACGAACTGGGGCAGCATCGTGCCGACCTCTGTCCTCGGGAGCCCGACTTCGCATCCTATCGCCGCGGTCAAGAACCACCGGTGCGCATCCGCACCCTCAACGCCCAGGAGATTCGTCAGCTTAGCGTTCCTAGTCGGGGCGATCGCCAGATGGTATTCCCGCTCAATATTCCCGCCTTGGTTTCCTCCCCCTTTGGCGATCGCTGGCATCCGATCCATGGCGGCATTCGGTTCCATCAGGGCACAGATCTTGCGGCCCCCGAGGGCACACCCGTCGTAGCTGCCTTTAGCGGGCGGGTAGAGGTTGCAGCCTGGGTGGGGGGCTACGGGCTGATGGTCGTGCTCCGGCACAATGATCGCTACGAAACCCGCTATGCCCACTTGGCGGAGCTTTTTGTTGCTGAAGGGCAGGAAATTAGCCAGGGTACGGTACTGGGGCTGGTTGGCAGTACCGGTAATTCCACGGGCCCCCACTTGCACTTTGAGCTGTGGGAGCAAGTCGAAGGCACGTGGTACGTGCTGGATCCTACGCCCCATCTGCTCCTGGCCATGGAGCGCCTAGAGCAATACCTAGCCCAACTGGTGCAGCCTGTCCGTTCCCAGCCCGAGGCCTGACCCCATGCTGATCCAAGCAAGTCAGATGCTGTTGCCTGAAGGGCAGTGGCTGGTTGGGGATCTGCGCATCACCGAGGACAAAATTACGGCGATCGCCCCCCATTTGGCACCCGAGCCGGGGGAACCTTGCCTGGATGGGCGCGGGTTGCTGCTGCTCGCTGGTGTTATTGATCCCCAAGTGCACTTTCGCGAACCCGGACTGGAGCACAAAGAAGATCTCCTGACAGCCAGTTGGGCCTGTGCCAAGGGTGGGGTTACCAGTTTCCTGGAAATGCCCAACACCCGCCCGCCCACGATTACCCAAGCCGCCCTCGATGATAAGCTCCAGCGGGCAGCGAGCAAATGTGTGGTCAATTACGGTTTTTTTATCGGTGCCACAGCAGAACTTTTGCCCGATCTCCTCACCGCTACCCCCACCTGCGGCATTAAGGTGTTCATGGGATCCATGCACGGGGATCTCCTGGTGGACCAAGAGGACATCCTGGAGCGGCTTTTTGCCCAAGGCGATCGCCTCATCGCCGTTCACGCCGAAGACCAAGCCCGCATTGCCCAGCGCCGCCAAGAATTTGCCCACAGCCAAGATCCTGCCAAACATTCCCTAATTCAGGACAACCAAGCGGCCCTCAACGCTACCCAACTGGCGCTTAGGCTCTCCCAAAAGTACCAGCGTCGCCTGCACATTTTGCACATGTCCACGGGGGAAGAAGCGGAGTTTCTGCGCTTGCACAAGCCTGCCTGGGTGACCGCTGAGGTGACACCCCAACACCTCCTGCTCAACACAAGTGCCTACGGCAGCCTCGGTGCCCTCGCCCAGATGAATCCCCCGCTGCGATCGCCCCAGGATCAACACACTCTTTGGCAAGCACTCCTAGATGGCGTCGTTGATTTCATCGCCACCGACCACGCGCCCCACACCCTGGCAGAGAAAGGACGCAGTCCCGAACGGGAACCACCCAGCGATCCGGGGACGGGGGCGGCAGCCATCCTCCTAGAGCCTGCCAACGTACCGTCAGGCATGCCTGGGGTGGAAACATCCCTGGCGCTCATGGTCACAGAAGCCATGAAGGGTCGCTGCACCATTGCCCAGGTTAGCCACTGGATGAGCCGCAATGTCGCCCGCGCCTACCAAATTCCTCGCAAAGGCGAACTTCGGATAGGCTGGGATGCCGACCTCATTTTGGTTGATGCGACCACCTATCATCCGGTTCGTCGTGAAGACCTGCGCACCAAGTGCGGCTGGAGCCCCTTCGAAGGTTGGAACCTTACGGGTTGGGTTCACACCACCCTCGTCAACGGCGAAATTGTCTACCAAAACGGCAGGGTCAATCCCCAAGTGCGCGGACGGGCACTGACGTTTGGGGTGTAAAAAGCCCCTGGGGCGTGCCGTTAGGCATTTGTTCGCGAATGCTGCGCATCAGATTTGCCATCTCGATCGCATTCATGCCATATTCCCAGCCTTTGTTGCTCTTGACCCCAGCCCGCTCGAGGGCCTGCTGCATCGTATCCGTGGTCAGTACCCCAAAAATGATGGGCACCCCAGTTTGAAAAGCCGCTGCCGCAATGCCCTTCGACACCTCCGCCGCCACGTAGTCAAAATGGGGTGTGTCGCCACGAATAACGGCCCCGAGGCAAATCACAGCATCGTAGACCCCCGACAAAGCGAGCTGGCGGGCCACCATAGGAATTTCAAAACTCCCGGGCACCCAGGCATAATCGACCTGTTCTTCCTGCACCCCATGGCGAAAGAGCGCATCGCGGCAGCCGTCGATCAGCCGGTTAACCACCAGATCGTTGAAACGACCGACGACGATCGCCAGACGCAAATGCTCGGTGTGCTGAAAACTACCCTCAAAAACTGCCATTAACTAGGCCACGAAGGAATTCAAGACGCCCAGGGCGACCACCAGCAGCAGCCAAATCACCGAACCCACCAGGATGAGAGGTTTAGATTGCGTCCAGTTGCTGGGTGTGGCGTAGGCAACAGGCACCCCAATAACCATCACAAAGGAAAACAGCACAAAAAAAGACAAGAGCAACTGAAAGATGAGGGTCATTACTAAACTCCCAAGCCAAAGATTTTTTTCCAGCTTACCACCGATAGTTATCTCTGACCAAAGAGAGCGTTCCCGGTGGACTCGCGCACGATACTCAGCGCACAATTAATGATGACAAAAACCTAGGGATGCACGTCCTCGTCCCAGACGCGAAACTTTTGCCGTGAGGATTGAATGTGGGGACGCATTTGCTCGTAGAGTTGGCGCACATCCACTTGCAGGCGCTCTAGGTAGACACTCTGGGTGGTGGCATCGCGGGTGAGCAAGCGCATGTTCCCGGTGCCCATCAGCCTCTGGTTGAGGGGTTTTTCTAACTGAATGTCGTCGATGGAGTACACCTCCAAAGCTTCCGTGCGACGGGAAAAAATTCCCGACTCAATCACGATGCGCTGGGAAGTGATGAGATAGCGAATGTTACTCGTCTTAATCCAAAACCACAGCCATGCGATGCCCAGGGTAGCGATGGCGATGACAAGGCGCGAGACGCTGCCGAGCACCGCAGGAGAACCCTCGTACAGGATGACTTCCGGTTCCATCAGCGCCCTCTTTGGGCCCAGACGCGGGTCGGTAATCCCCAGATGTAGATGAACCCTTCGGCGGCGCGGTGGTCGAACTGGTCGGCACTGGTGTAGGTGGCGAGATCCTCGTCGTAGAGGGTGTAGGCGGATTGCCGCCCAACTATGGTGGCATTCCCCTTGAGGAACTTGAGCCGTACGATGCCGGAAACCCGCTCCTGGGTTTTGTTGATAAAGGCATCCAGGGATTCTTTGAGGGGGCTGTACCACTGACCGTTGTAAATCAGCCGCCCGTAGGTTTCTTCAATGCCGCGCTTGAACTGCGTCACATCGGCGGTGAGGGTGAGCATCTCCAGGTCGCGATGGGCTTGGATAAGTACGGCCATGGCTGGAGCTTCGTAGATCTCCCGGGATTTGATGCCCACGAGGCGATTTTCCACCATGTCAATCCGCCCCACACCGTTGCTGCCGGCGATCGCATTGAGTTGGGCAATCAGGGCGACGGGATCGAGGGTTTGGCCATCAAGGGCAACGGGAATACCTTGGTCGAAGGTGATTTCTGTGTAGGTAGGGGTGTCGGGGGTGTCGGCGATCGCCCGGGTCATGAGGTAAATTTCCTCCGGGGGTTCCTGCCAGGCATCCTCTAGGATTCCGGCTTCGATGCTGCGCCCCAGCAGGTTGCGATCGATGCTGTAGGGGGAGGACTTTTTGACGGGGGAGGGAATGCCGTAGCGCTCGCCGTAGGCAATGGTTTCTTCTCGGCTCATGCCCCATTCCCGGGCGGGGGCTAGCACCTTAAGCTGGGGGTTGAGGGCGGCGATGGATACATCAAACCGCACCTGATCGTTTCCTTTGCCGGTACAACCGTGGGCGACGGCATCGGCTCCGTAGGTTGCGGCGGCTTCGACGAGGATCTTGGCAATGAGGGGGCGCGCTAGGGCGGTGGTGAGGGGGTAGCGGTTTTCGTAGAGGGCATTGGCCTTGATGGCGGCAAAGGCGTAGTCTGTGACAAATTCCGCCGTCACATTCTGCACTAAGGAGATGCTGGCACCGGAATCGAGGGCTTTTTGCCGGATGGGATCCAGTTCATCCCCCTGACCGAGGTCAGCAGCTAGGGTGATGACGTCTTCTACGCCCCATTCGTGCTTGAGGTAGGGAATGCACACGGAGGTGTCCACCCCACCGGAATATGCCAAAACAACTTTCTTTGCCCGACCCATAGTTCTCTCGTACACCAGCACATTAATTATGCGTGAATTGGACGTCATTCTATGCGTGAATTGGGCGTCATTTGCGATCGCCCCGGGGTTTCTGGGGTGTAAATGTCAGGAATTGCCTACGGCTGCTGCGTCGCTTTGATGGTGTTGGCTTGGTGGAGCAGGGTTTCGGCAAAGGCAACGGCGGAATTGCTCCCGCCCTTGGCCCGGGGACTAGGATCGCCGCCAGCTAATTGGGCGAGCTCGGCTTTGCGGGCTTCGGGGTTGAGTTGCTGGAGATGGATGTTCGTTCGTTCTGTGCCGTTAGTCTCGCGAACGTGTTTGCTCACTTGGTAGTGGTGATCGGCGATCGCGGCGACGATGGGTTGATGGGTGACGCAGAGAACTTGGTGGCGGCGACCGATCTGCCAGAGCTGTTGGGCGATCGCCTGGGCCACTTTCCCGGAGACACCCACATCGATTTCATCGAACACTAGCGTGGGTAAGGACATCGTGCCGCTGTAGCTCTGGGAAAGGCAGGTTTGCAGGGCGAGGAGAAACCGACTCATTTCGCCGCCGGAGGCGGTCGTGGCGAGGGCTTGGAGCGGCTCACCGGGGTTGGGGCTAAACTCAAACACCACGCGATCGCTGCCGTGGGGCATAGGGGTGGTGGGGGCGAGCGTAACGGCAAAGTGCACCCGCTGCATGGCCAGTTTTTTGAGAATCGGAACCAGGGCTTGCTCCAGGTTGCGGGCAGATTGTTGCCGCAGTTGGGTGAGGTGGGCGCAGGCGGCTAGGAGTTCGCGATGGTCCTGGGCGACGGTGGCGGCGAGGGCTGCCAAGTGTTGGTCAAAATCCTCAAGGCGATCCAGTTCGCTGGCCAGGCGATCACGGTAGGCGATGACCTCTGCCAGGCTGCCGCCGTACTTGCGCAGGAGGGGGCGGAGCTGGGACATGCGGGTCATGACCTGCTCCAAACTATCGGGGTCGGTGTCGAGGCGATCGGCATAGATGCGCAGTTGACGGCTGGCTTCGGTTACCAGGGCACTGGCATTGCTGACGAGATCCCAAAGTCCCTGGACTTGGTCATCAACTTGGGCCATGGACTCCAGGATGTCCTCGGCCTTGCCCAGTACTTCGGCACAGGCAGTTTGTCCCTCGCCTTGGTAGAGCAGGTCGTAGACCACATAGCTCTGGCGCTGCAATTCTACGGTGTGGGCCAGGCGGTGCTGTTCCCGCTCTAGGTCCTCAAGTTCCGTGGGGCTCCCGAGGTCGGCGGCGGTCAGCTCCCGCAATTGATAGCGCCACAGGTCTAACTGTTGCAGGCGGTTGCGGTCTTGCTGACGTTCTGCCTCTAGCTGGGCCAGGTGGCGTTGGTGCCGCTCGTAGAGGTGCTTGACCTGTTGCCCGGCCTGGTGCAGTTCTGCGCCGCCAAATTCATCGAGCCACTGGCGTTGGTACCACTCTTCGGACAGGAGAAAGGTCTGCCCCTGGGCCGTCATCACAATCAGGCGATCGCGCAGTTCTAGAATTTGCTGCCGGTTCACCACCACCCCATTGACGCGGCTGCGGGGCGCGCGGGGAGTCACTTCGCGGCTCACGGTCACGTGGGTTTCATCGAGTAGGGGCACTTGGTGGGCAGACAACCATGCCCGCACGGAGGCGTCGAGGGAAAAATCTGCCTCCAGCAAAGCGCGATCGCACCCAGCCCGAATCGCCCGTGCCCCCATCTTGCCGCCGAGTACCCCATCGACGGCATCGAGAATGATGGATTTGCCAGCGCCGGTTTCTCCCGTCAGGATATGCAAACCCTCAGTTAGCTCCCACTCCAACCGCTCAATCAGGGCAAAATTCTCAATGCGCAGGCGTTGCAGCATTATTAGAACCCACGATAGGGTATGTTAAAACGGAGAGAGAGGGATTCGAACCCTCGGTTGCTCTCGCAACGCTCGATTTCAAGTCGAGTGCATTCGACCACTCTGCCATCTCTCCAGTCCTTTATACTAAGCCATACTATGTCGCAAGACAAACAATTCCAATTTCCGGGCATCTGGTTGACCTTTCCCCTATTTGTGCTCAACCTATGGCTGGGACTACGTTTGTTTGAATTTTTGCAACCCCTAGTTAGCGTTGTCTTGACGGCATCTATTTTAGCGTTCCTCCTCAACTTCGTTGTTCAGTTTTTAACCACATACCATGTGCCCCGCCCCCGGGCCGTAACGGCGGTTTTTCTGTTGGCGCTGACTATCTTCGCCGCCGTTGCCCTTACCGTAGTTCCCATCGCCATTGGCCAGCTCAGTGAATTGATCAAGCGGTTGCCCAGTTGGATTAGCACCGGTACCGAGCAGCTTAACTCCCTCCAAGCTTGGGCCCTCGAGCGCAACATTCCCGTAGACCTCAGCGGCATCGGCAAGCAGCTGACCGATCGCCTCACCGGAGAGTTCCAAAATCTGGCCTCACGCCTACTCACCATTGCCCTCGACACCGCTAGCAGCGTGGTGAATTTGATCCTGGTCGTGATTTTGACCTATTACCTGCTGGCCAACGGCGATCGCATCTGGCGCGGCGTCTTTCTCTGGTTCTCCCCGCGACTGGGCAGTTTGCTGCAACTGCGGCTGCGACAGAACTTCCAAAATTATTACGTGGGACAGGCTACGGTTGCCACCCTCATAGGCGGTACCCTGACCTTTGTATTTGTGCTGCTCAAAGTTCCGTTTGGAATTCTGTTTGGTCTTGGCATTGGCGTAATGAGCCTCATTCCCTTCGGTGGCAGTCTTTCCATCAGCGTGATTACCTTTTTGATTGCCCTGGATAATTTTTGGCTAGGATTGAAGGTGCTCGTAGCTTGGGCGATTATCGAACAGGTTATTTCCAATGTGCTTGCGCCGCGTATCCTTGGGGAGTTGACGGGCTTGAACCCCGCCTGGATTTTGATTTCCCTGCTGGTGGGTCTAAAAGTTGCCGGCCCCGTGGGTTTGGTGGTGGCAGTGCCCATCGCCAGCTCGGTACGCAGTATTACCGATAGCCTCCGGGAAGATACCCCGGAGCCCCTCAAGGAGCCCCAGGAAGGGCAGCCCGTTTTCTCCCAGATGTGAGCAAGCGACCGCTCCTCAGCAGGGTAAGGATTGAGGAACGGATTCAGGGCGAGGTTTAGCTTGCGAGGGGTCTCAAAAGGTGATAAAGATTGAGTAGAAGTTTCTCTCGTTAGCTTGGTATCTAGCTCAGTACACTATCTAGCTCGGCTACGGCTAGCTCGGCTACGGAGAGAGTCCTCCCGACACTTTTGGAAAAGGATATGAACCCATGAATCTTGACCTCTCTGCGATTGACCTTTCGTCCCTACAGCTTCTCAAGCAAAGGCTGCAGCAATTTCTCGATACCCATGAGGAGAGGGTGCAGCAGGCCCAGGTGCAGCTTCAGCACGTTGAGGCACTCCTCCAGAGTCTTGATGTGCTGCCGAAGTCAGAGGAACCTCCCGTACGGCGCGAACCGGAGAAGGCTCCTCGGGGAAAGAGTCTGGTAATCGCTGAAAAGGGAGGCAAAAAAACCAAGGGGCGGCGGGGCATTTTGGCTATGGTTCCCGAATTTCGCGGTTGTACCCTGACCGAAGCCGTGGGCAAAATTATGCGCGATCGCTATCCCGACTCCGTCAATGCCGATGATGTTGTGACTGCTCTCTACGGCTCCCTGTCTCCTAACTCCCATAAGCTCGCCAAGGATCGGGTAACTAAAAATCTCTCTAAGGGCAAGCTGGAGGGATTCTGGGTGCGGGTTCCCGATCAGATGGGGCAGTATGCCCTAGGTGCGGCCCAGGCGCCGCGGAGCGATCGGGGACAGTCCCTCGCCACTGCGGCATCTCGGGAAATGAACGGTGCCAAAGCCACTGGGGGTCGCCGTGGTGGCACTAGCTTAGACGGTTTGCCCGTGCGATCGCCCTACCAGGATAAATCCTTGAATGAAGCGATCACCTTGTTTCTCAACGAACGGAAAGGCGAATACGTCAATGCCGACAGTGTGGTAAAAGCGCTGTTTGAAGATTTGACTCCCGATCAGTTTCGCTTGGCTAAGGATCGGGTGACCAAAACCCTTTCCAAGGGCAAAATCGATGGCAAATGGGAGCGAGTGCCAGAGCAGATGGGCTACTACACTCTTTCCCTAGCGGCGGTGAAGCCCTAGGTGCTCCGACGCTCCCGATCCCCTGGTTTGTAGGGATGGGGAACATGCTCCTAACCACGATGGGTATTCCATGAATAGTAGCAACGAAGCCAGCGGGTTTGCTCCTTGGTTCCAAAGCTTCCCGGAGTTAATGCGCAGTATTGAGGAACCGATTCTGCCAGGGGACGGGCCCGGTCATTGGCAGACCAATATGGGACTATTCCGGCGCTTTTGTGGCGCATTGCCCCAATGGGTCTCCCGTCCCCTCTTTGTTAAGGTTGGGGCCAACGATGGTCTGACGGGCGACCCCTGCTCGGATTTGCTTGTGGCCGATCGCCGCTGGCAGGGGTTGCTGATCGAGCCAGTTCCCTGGTGCTTCGCCAGGTTGCAGAGCAACTTTAGCGATACCGATAGATTTGTGCTGGAGCAGGTTGCCGTGGGGCCGGGAAATTCCCAAGCTACCCTCTACTGCGTTAGCGAAGAGGCGCGGCGCGTTGTTCCCGATCTGCCCCAATGGGCGGATCAGCTGGGTTCCTTTGACCGGCAGCATATTCTGAAGCATCTCAACGGGATTTTGGAACCCTTTATCCGGGAGATGGAAGTTGAAGTGCGATCGCTCTCTGAAATCCTTGACCGCAACCACATCAGGGAGTGCCACTTGCTCCACATTGATACCGAAGGGCACGACTACCAGGTTTTGCGAACGCTGGATTTTTCCGCGATCCGTCCGCTGGCTATCTTTGTGGAACATAAACATCTAAATGCCCAGGAGAAGGCAGCTCTGTGTTCCCTCCTTGGGGAGCGGGGCTATACCATCGGCGATTGCGGCGGCGACTACTTTGCCTTGATCCAAAAAAACTAGGGTTCTGGCTTGGGAGGGCTGGGCGTCCTAGGCGGGGCAGGCGCGCTCGTCCACCTTGCGGGAAAAGTAAAGGTTCTCCCGATAATCGACGGGGCAGTCAATCACCACGGGTACGGGAGCAGTGAGGGCCTTTTGCAGGGTGGGCATCAGATCTTGGGCGCGTTCGATGCGATAGCCGTGGAGTCCCATGCTTTCGGCTAGTTTCACAAAATCGGGATTGTTGAACTTAATAAAATTGGATTCGTGGTAGTGAAGTTCCTGCTTCCATTCAATCAATCCATAGCCGCCATCGTTAAAAATAATCGTGACGAAGGGGGTGCCCAGACGGCAGGCGGTTTCCAGCTCCTGCATATTCATCATGAAGCCACCGTCACCGGTCACGGCCACCACGTGGCGTTGGGGATGCACTAGCTTTGCGGCGATCGCCCCGGGGATGGCAATGCCCATGGCCGCAAATCCATTGGAGATGATGCAGGTGTTGGGGCGATCGCAGTGGTAGTGGCGGGCCATCCACATTTTGTGGGCTCCGACATCGGAAATAACAATGTCATCGGGGCCCATCACCTGGCGGAGGTCGTAGATAATCTTTTGGGGCTTCACGGGAAAGCCATCATCCTGGGCATGGGCTTCGTAGTCTGTCCGAATGGATTCCCGGAGACGGGTGAGGTAGGGTGGGGTTTGGGCTGGGCGATCGCAGCGGTGGAGAATTTCCCCTAGGGCATCGGAAATATCTCCCACAATTTCCACTACGGGGTTGTAGCTGCTGTCTACTTCGGCGGCGGTTTCGCCAATGTGAATGATGGGAATCTGTCCCTGGGGATTCCATTTTTTCGGAGCATACTCAATCAGGTCGTAGCCCACGGCAATGACCAAGTCCGCCTCCTCAAAGGCGCAGGTAATGTAGTCCCGCTGTTGTAGCCCGATCGTCCACAGGGCTAGGGGATGGGTGTAGGGAATCACGCCCTTGCCCATAAAGGTATTGGCGACAGGAATGTGCAGCTTGGTGGCAAAGGTGGTGAGGGCCTCGCTGGCGTCGGAGCGAATGGCCCCGTTACCCACCAGAATCAGAGGTTGGCGGGCGTGGGCAATGCGCAGGGCCGCGTCCCCAAGGCTGCGGTAGGAGGCATAGCGCCGTTGCTCATGGGCGGCGATGGGAATGGGAGCCACGTCTACGTCCATGGCGGCGATGTTTTCGGGGAGATCAATGTGCACGGCACCGCGCTTTTCCCGTTGGGCCAGCTTAAAGGCTTTGCGGACAATTTCGGGGGTGATGCTGGGACGGACAATCTGGGCATTCCACTTGGTGACGGGGGCAAACATAGCTACGAGGTCGAGGTACTGGTGGGACTCGATGTGCATGCGATCGGTGCCCACCTGACCCGTGATGGCCACCAAGGGGGCGCAGTCGAGGTTGGCATCGGCAACACCCGTCATGAGGTTGGTGGCACCGGGGCCCAGGGTGGAGAGACATACGCCCGCTTTGCCGGTCAGCCGACCGTAGACATCGGCCATGAAGGCCGCCCCCTGTTCGTGGCGGGTAGTGACAAACTGAATGGGAGAATGGCGCAGGGCATGGAGGACGGCCATGTTTTCTTCGCCGGGCAGCCCAAAGATATAGCGCACGCCCTCATTTTCTAGACATTTGACCAGCAATTCGGCGGTATTCATGGTTACTCCCAGGTGCAGACGGTTTTGATGTTGGTGAATTCGTGGATGCCTTCGCGACCGAGTTCGCGGCCAAAGCCTGATCGCTTAATGCCGCCAAAGGGCACCGCGGGATGGGACTTGACCATGCCATTGACAAAAACTGCCCCGGCTTCGAGCTCGGCGATGCCCTGCTGCTGTTCCTGGGGTTGGCTGCTCCAGATGCTGGCTCCCAGACCAAACTCCGACTGGTTAGCCAGGGCGATCGCTTCGTCGAGGCTATCCACCACAAACAATGCCGCGACGGGGCCAAAGAGTTCTTCGGTGGCGGCGGGGCTCTGGGGGGGAATGTCGCTCAAAATGGTTGGAGGGTAGAAGCAACCATAGGGAAAACTGGCATCGTAGGGGGCAGGATCGCCCCCCAAAAGGAGGGTGCCTCCCAGGTCGAGGGTGCGCTGCACTTGGGCATGGAGTTCTTGGCGCAGGCGGGGGGTGGCAAGGGGGCCTACCTGGGTTTCCGGCAGGAGGGGGTTGCCTACCCTGAGGGCAAAAAGCTGGGCCTGGAGTAGTTCCGTAAATTGGGGGGCGATCGCCCGATGGAGGAGAAAGCGCTTGGCGGCAATGCAAGACTGGCCGTTGTTTTGCATTCGGGATAGCACCGCAGCCTGTACAGCCCGTTCCACATCGGCGGAGGGCATGACGATGAAGGGGTCGTTACCCCCCAGTTCGAGCACAACTTTTTTAAGGTGCCTACCGGCGGCGATCGCCAAACTCTGCCCCGCCGCCTCACTGCCCGTGAGGGTGGCCCCATGCACCCGCCCATCAGCAAGGACGGCCTCGACTTGGTTGGTCGTAATTAGAAGTGTCTGAAATACCCCCGGCGGCAATCCCGCCTCTAGGAGTAGGGTTTCTATGGCGATCGCGCACTGGGGCACATTGGAGGCATGTTTGAGCACCAACACGTTGCCCGCCATAAGGATGGGAGCCGCACAGCGAAATACCTGCCAGTAGGGAAAGTTCCAGGGCATAATCGCCATGATGATTCCCAGAGGGTCGTAGCGCACCAGGGCCGTAGTGGCGTCGGTACTAGCGGCGGTGGGGGCCAGCAGCTCCGCTCCGTGGACGGCATAGTGGCGGCAGACCGTGGCACATTTCCTCACTTCGGCGATCGCCGCGCCAATGGGTTTGCCCATCTCCCAGGTGGCAATGGCTCCTAATTCGGGCGATCGCTGCTCCAGGAGTTCGGCCACCCGCAGCCAAATTGCTGCCCGCTGGGGAATGGGCACCTGCCGCCAGAGAGCATAGGCCGCCGCCGCGCCATCCAGCTTCGCCGCGCGCGCTCCATCGGTAAGTGCCGCGAAGTTTTGGAGCACTTCCCCGGTAGTGGGGTTAATTGAGGCAATGGACATAGGGGTTGTGCACGCGCTAGGGCAATATTAGGCCGTCTCTTTGGGGGCAAACCTAAAGAAATGTGGCAGAACCTGGGGCCAATGCCGCTAGGATGGAGCCATGGAGTTTGCGGTTTCCCATGCCCGATTCTGAACAACCTTCTGACCAGACATCTGAACAGCCACCTGAACAGCAATCTGAGCAGCCGGCCGTAGAAGAAGTGACCATCGATGCCCAGATGCTCAAGCAGGTGCACGGGCGCATTGTTGCTGCCCTGCAGCAGGGGGTACCCCGGGGCATGCTCCATCTGCCTCAACGCGAGCGCCACGTCCTGATGGTGGCCACCGACCTGATTCAAAAATCGGGGCAGTTTCCCCAGTATCGCTTCACCTTTTACCACCAAGGCAAGGGGGAGGGCACCGACACCTGTGCCATCACCTTTATTCGGGATGCCGCCCCATCCCCATGACGCGGTTCCCGGAGGAGGGGCCCAATGCACCACCACCGCAGCCGTATGGGGTGGACTGGAAGCTGTGCGCCATCGCCTCGGGTCGGGGCACCCCCGCCAAAAAATGGCGGCCCTCTTGGCAGCCGCCCACTACCCCGAAGCCGAACTCGAAATTCTCCTAACGGCGCTGGGGGATCCCCTGCTGCGGCGGGCAGCCTGCCTGCGGCTGTGGTACCGCCCCGAGCCGGAGGTGCGGCGGGCCCTGGCAGGAATGCGCCCCTACGAGTTTTTAGATGTGGTGCAAACCTTTTCCCACGGCGGGCGGGCGGTGGTGGCGCTATCCCTGGCTCCCGATGGGCGGAGCCTGTACAGCACCTGCGGCGATGCGACGGTCTACCGCTGGGATCTTGGTACGGGGCAGTGCCTACCCATCGCTACGGGGCATCAGGACTCCGTGCGCTGCCTGAGCCTATCGCCCGATGGCACCTTCCTGGCCACGGGCAGCCGCGATCGCACGATCAAACTTTGGCGCACCGACACCCACCAACTGCTGCGAACCTTTGAAGGGCATCAGGGCTACATCAATTCTGTGGCGATCGCCCCGGATGGCCAAACCCTTGTCAGCGGCAGCCAGGATACCACCATTCGCCTGTGGCAAATTTCTTCCGGGGTGCCCCTGCGCACCCTGCGGGGACACACCAACTTGGTGGATGCCGTTTCCCTGAGTCCCGATGGGAGTCGCATCGCCAGTTGCAGTTGGGACACATCAATTCGGGTGTGGGATGGGGCCACTGGAGCCCAGATGTGGGAACTGATTGGTCATTCGGCGCGGGTTCTGTCCTTTGCGATCGCCAGGGATGGGCGCACCCTAGTGAGCGGCAGCCTCGACACCCGCATCAAAATCTGGGATCTCGATCGCGGCACCGAGCGCCGCACCCTGGAAGGACATCGGGGCTGGGTGCGGGCCCTTACCCTCAGCCAGGACGATCGCATTTTGGTCAGTGCCAGCTACAAAACCATCAAGATTTGGGATCTGGAGCAGGGCAGCGAACTAGTGACCCTCAACGGCCATCGCAGCCTTGTCGAAGCGATCGCCCTTAGCCGCGACCAACATACCCTCGTCAGCGGTGGTGAAGATGGCAATATCCATCTGTGGCAGGTGCCCCGACCCTAGGACTTAGAATGCGTCATCCCAATGGGAGCCTACCTAGATAGTTCTTTCCAGCAGCGAAGCATACCCTAAGGTGCCCCAGGAGTGTCGGTACTGGGAGCAACGCTGCCAAACTTTTGCCGAAAAGAGGCGATCGTGATCAGGCAATGGGCTTCTTCATCCCATAGGAGAAATTGGGCACAGTGCATCAAATCCCCCAACCGCAGCGTCTTCACTTCTGAGAGCAACGAACTATTGGCTCGATGGCAGGCGGCGAGGTGGTAATTGGGAATCCTTTCAGAGAGGTGATGCACATTGTGGTAACCAATATCTGCCACAAACCACCTGAGAATGGCAGGGAATTCCAAATAGCTACTGCCCTTTACTGCCCCCGAGACATAATCCCAGCCCGCTGTTGTGTGGGCATAGGTTCCCTCAAAAATGTGTTGAACAAAAAAGACCCAAATAAAAATCGTCGCCGAGCAACTCATCACCGGTGTATACAAGCTCCAAAATCGAGCAGCGCCCCATAGATGGCTGAGCGCGACCCAGCTAGCGATCACACACAAATTATTCAGCAGCAAATCCCAAAATTCCGTAGCTGACTGCCAATATTGGGACTGATAAGTAGAGATTTTTGACCATGCGCTGAGGTGTAAATCTTGGTTCCGATTTCTAAATATCCAACAGGTGAAATCATAAACTCCCAACATCAAAGTGAGGCGCGGTTTGATCGCAAGATAAAAAAAGCCGCCGGGAATAGCCATCAGGGGATGGCGGAGTAGTTCGTACACGCTTTGTTGCCATGGTTTTAGTTGGGCAAACTCCCTAGTGGATAAAAAATCAGCAACACCCCGATACCGCTCCCAGTCGCCGTTGGTCTTGTGGTGGTAGGCATGATCCCGCGACCAGCCATATTGGGGAATGGCATTGATTACTCCCAACACAAACCCAATGAAACGATTCGCCCATTTTGATCGAAAGAGAGAATTATGCCCACAATCATGCATCAAGCAAAAACAGCGCAGCGACAGGAGTACTAAGAGGACGAGAACGGGTGGGATTAGCCATGGAGCGATCGCTGGGGCGTGTCCGGCAATGACCCATAGAAGGGCATAGGGAATTAGGGTGTTGCCAACTTGGTAGGCACCGCGCAGATCGCTACTTTTAATGTAAGGAGTCAAGATGAAGTCAGCTTTTCTCAGCATAGGAGGTGTTTGTGATGACAGATTCGAGAGCAGGATTCGACGACCAAATTTGATGGAAAAAAAACGAATTTTTGACAAAGCTACGAACCGCTGGTGGAACTATGCCAAGACGGTTTTTATTCATGCTTGAATGTCATGCCGTTCAGTTGAAGAAAGCCACCCATGATGTCCGTGGGCTAGGGTTCCATGCTCTGGGGCACAGCACAAATGGCAGGCTGAAACTCTTCCCAGTTTTTGCACGCATGGGCGTAGCATTGGGGTGGGGTGATGGGTATATTTTTCAGGTAAAAGAACGTCACCTGGTTAAAAGATTCCAGCAACAGAACCACATCCGTTTCGGGGTTGTAGCCATCCACTGCTTGCAAAATGTGATTAGTGATATGGTGATGGTTCATAATCACTGTGTCGGGAACCGCTAACCAGGCGTTGAGGAAGGGGGCAAGGCGCGATCGCGGCACAAAGTAGGTGCGGAACGATTCTCCCGTAACACCAACCGCTGGAGCATTGGTGCTGCCAATGATGGCACCGCGATCGCCGCTGAGGTAGCCCACCCAGGCGTTGTAGCCAATCACCAGCAAATTTGTGGCGATAAACTCCTGCTGCCAGTCCATCAAGTTAGGGTTTTTGTTCATAGGTGTTTTGCGGAGAGCAATCAAGCTGAAACTCAGACCAACGCCGTCGCACCTGCCGGTAACAATCCCCGGGACTGACCTTAAGGTTGCATAGCAAGCTAATATCTACCTTTCCGTTTTCGTGGATGGATAGCAGAATTTCCCGGATGGGGTCATAGGTGTACACCCTGTCGATCAGGCACTCTGTGACATGGGCTTCCAGATGGAGCATGTGCCCATGGGCTGAGACATCCATGAGGGGAACAAACCGCAGGGTGTGCGCCCCGACGTCCCTAGCCCAATCCATTGACCGAGCATCGATGGTTGCCATGGCACATGCCACTAAGCCCCTTCCCTGGGTGATAAATCCGTGCCACGCCGTGTACCCTAGGGGCAGGACATTTTCGTGAATAAAGAGATTTTGCCAATAACCGCCATACTCCTGCCAGCCATCATTCCTGGGTGTCATGGCCCTGCTCCCGAATAATTTTCGCGGCGGCCACCATGTTTTTTAGGGCTGGAATCACTTCCTCCCAGCGGCGCGTTTTAAGTCCACAATCGGGATTTACCCAAATTTGTTCAATCGGTAGATTGGCAATCCCAGTTTTTAGCTGCTGCACCATCAACTCAGTACTGGGAACCGCTGGACTATGGACATCGTAAACGCCGTTGCCGACTTGATGTTGGTAGCCTGCATCCGTAATTTCAAATAGGGTCTCATTGTTGCTGCGGCTATTCTCGATCGACAGCACATCCGCATCCAGACGCTCAATGTGCTGAATAATGTCGCCAAACTCGGAGTAGCACATGTGGGTGTGAATTTGGGTTTCGGGCTTGGCAACTCCTGCCGCCAAACGGAACGCATCGACTGCCCAAGACAGATAATCATTCCAGCGTTCTGGCTTCAGGGGCAATCCTTCCCGCAGAGCGGGTTCATCAATTTGCACCATCTTCGCCCCAGCCGCTTCTAAATCTGCCACTTCTTCCCGTAGTGCCAGAGCAATCTGCATTGCCTGTTCGCTGTGAGGAATATCCTTGCGAGTAAACGACCAGTTGATCATCGTTACGGGCCCAGTCAGCATCCCCTTCATAATTTTATCGGTGAAGGATTGCGCCACCTTGAACTCTCGAATTGTCATAGGTTGGGTTCGGGCGACATCTCCGTAAATAATTGGTGGACGCACACAGCGACTGCCATAGCTTTGCACCCAACCGTGTTCGGTAAAGGCAAATCCAGAGAGCTGTTGGCCAAAGAATTCCACCATGTCAGTGCGTTCAAACTCGCCATGCACCAACACATCTAGCCCAGCTTCCTCTTGAATTTGAATGCACTTGGCAATCTCTGCATCGATCGCCGCTTCGTATTCGGCTTGAGTGATTTCACCCCGTTTTAGCTTGACTCGTAGTTGCCGTACCTCTGAGGTTTGTGGAAATGAGCCAATGGTTGTTGTCGGGAAGGGCGGTAGTGGTGGCTGGAGTTTTTTGCGTTGCTCGTAGGGCATGGCACGCTCCAAATGATTGACAGTCAGGTTGCGGAGCCGATCCTGTACTGCTGAATTTACAGGGCTGAACTGCTCGAAAGTTTGCCATTGCCCTTGCACGACTGCTAATCGCCCTTCCGGGTCATCGACCGCTAATGCCTGTGCCAGAATCACAATCTCTTCCAGCTTTTGTTCGGCAAAACTCAGAACATTGCGTAGGGGTTCCGGTAGCTTTGTCTCTTGTGTGGCATCGTAGGGGACAAATTGCAGGGATGACGCGGGATGCAAGCGAACATTAGGCGCGATGCCGCGAATAACTTCTAGGGTTGACAATACTGCTTCGGGGCGCATCTTCCAGACATTTCGCCCATCCACAATGCCTACACCCAACTGTTTCTCCGCCGGGAAGCCATGCTGTTTCAATAGATCCAAGTTGTTTCCCCGCGTGAAATCTAGGCTGATGCCAGCGACGGGTAATTCCATCACCCAGGGATAGGTGGTCCCCAAATCATCAAAGTATGTAACCAAATGGATGGGAATGCCGACTTGCGCCAGTTGGGAGTACGTGGTTTTCATGACCTCTTGTACATCTGCGCCACTTCCAGTAACCAAAATTGGCTCATGCATCTGTACTTCTGCAATCCCCAGTGCCCGGAGTTGGGAACACAGGTCGCAATACAGGGGCAATAGTTTTTCAAGGTGTGCTGTTAAGTCCCCTTCATAGCGACTCAAGCTGAGAAGGGTCACTGGGCTGAGGATGATGGGAACTGTGCGTTCTCCCAGGAGGGCTGTGGCTCGCTGCACCATAGCCAAAAAGTCGGTGAAGTTAGCCTCTGGCTTTGCATTAGCTGCAATTTCGGGTACGAGATAGTGGTAATTGGTATCGAACCACTTGGTCATTTCAAGGGCAGGAATGCCATCTTTGCCCCGTGCCATGGCAAAGTATTGGTCGAGTCCAGATAAATGGCGAACGCGATCGGGAATGAGTCTGAAGCGCATACTCCAATCCAGCACATGGTCGTAAAGGGTAGTGTCACCGATGCCGATGCGATCAATGCCTGCTTTAAGTTGCGTTTCCCAATCGGTAAACGCAATGCCTTGTACCGTTTTTAGCAAGGTCTCTGCATCAGACTTATTGCTCCAGAAGGCTTCAAGGGCCTTTTTTACCTCGCGATTTTTACCAATGCGAGGATATCCCAACGTTGCGGTTTGAAGGGGCATGATTGATCTTCCTAAGTTTAAAGATTGCCAAGATGAATTGCGAGCAGGTTCGATTAGAATCGCTCAAACGATTTATTCGTGAAACGCTTAGCTTGGGACGGCGCCATAAACCTTCCTGACACCATTAGGGCAATCAGAATGAACGCAATCCTAAGATTTTGGGCATCGTGCTAAAGCTTTAATATCCTGATGCTGAGCCAATCAGAGCAGTGAAAAACTGTCATCATCCGTACCTCGCAGATGTTTATGTAACGGGTTTGCAACTCGGCGGGCATTCTGACTTAGGGAAGTTTTTCCCCTTACAGCTGCGGGACAGCACCGGATTTACACCGGACTTTCCCCGTTACCTCTAACGGCTGATCCCCGTTAGAACCGAATCGCTTTCAAAGATAGCATGCTTGTCCCCGAATCGTTCAAGTAGACGGACAAGAAAATCTTCCCCACCATCCTTCACCTGCGGCGGCTACGCTAAAGACTACAAAACGCACCCCCGATAGATCTCCGCCAACGCCTTGGGAATGCGGATTGGCTTAAAGCTTTGCAAATCAATGAAAATGCCAACTTGCTCGGCGATCGCCGCTACTTTTTCTTGGACGACAATCTCGGCTCCCACTGTCCACCGCACGTGCTCCATAAGCTTTGCCCAAATTCTTCCCTGGGGTGCATCAAAGATTATTATGGGCTGCTTGTAGTTAATTTTGGTTTGCACTACTATCGGCGCAATATTGTTTTTAAGCTGCTCATTGAGGGGAAAGTAATGGTTTAGCATTTCTAGGCGCAGATCTTCCAACCATCGAATGTAAACGATATTGCTAACAACAGCAGCGAAGTCTATGTCATAGGTTTTAACGGGTAGGTGCAGCGTTACTTCTAGGGGTGCGCCTTGGCTTCTACTCATTTTTGCCCTTAGTGGTTTAGGGTGGTGGTGCAGGTTATGGACGCACGGGTCAGTAAGGATCAGTATAGGGCAAAGCCGACTGGGTTTGGGAAGAGTTCTTGATTTGCCATCTCTATTGGCAATCACTGACATAGCTAAGATCGGCTTGGCGATCGCCTTTGGGGCTGCTATCAACAAGTACTTTGAAACGGGCAAGCGCTGGTAGTACTTCCTTGTCCTCCACTGAAGAACCATGAAGAGCAGTAATATCAAGGTCGAATACCTCTCCCACCAACCAAGCTTTGTATTCAGGGCGATCGCTCGCAACTTTTCGGAACCCAACCTGAAGGCGATTATTTCCGATTACTCGACCTTCGCGCATCTAGGTGACTTTTAGGGCGCGATCGCTGTTGACATAAAGGTGAGAATTTCAGCGGGCATTCATGCATGCGTTCCGTTGCACATTCCTGTTAGGTGGCTTACTCGGCAAACATCTCCGCCAAGATGTCAAGAACTGATCTTTGTGCTTCTTGACTGATTTGACCGAGTTTTCCGCCTAGGCGAGTTTTATCTACTGTGCGGATTTGATCTAGAACAATGTACCCATCTTGATCTTGAAATTGACAAGCGACACGAGTAGGATATGCCTTTCCTTTGGTAGCCATTGGAGCGATGATAACCGTGGCAATATTGCGATTCATCTCATCTGGCGAAATGATGACACAGGGGCGTGTCTTCTGAATTTCACTACCGATAGTGGGGGCAAGAGGAACCACGAAAACATCAAAACGATGGACTACCACTCCCATTCAGTTTGATCCCAATCGGTGGTGCTGCCTTCATCTAGAAGGGCATCATCTTGCTGCTTGGACATTTTAGCAAAGGCTTCATCCCATCCGCAGCGCACGCCGGATGCCTTACGAACAATGAGACGGTCGCCCTGAACCTCGATTTCAACTTCCGAGTGGATGCCACTTTGCTCTAAGAGGAGTTTAGGAATACGAATGCCTTGAGAGTTGCCGATTTTGGTGATCCGGGTTCTGATAGCTGTACTCATTTTATAAGGTTACTATAGGTGTGTGATTACATTGTATTTACGGATAAAGAGGCTGTCAAGTCGAGTGGAGTAATGGTTTTGCCCAACGGTAGCGCATTGGGCTGCCGAGTACATTAGGGGCAACCTGATCTGCAGTAGCAGATCGCCCTACCCAGAGCCCTATCAATGCCAGCGACAAAGGAGAAGGAAAATTCTAGGGCGTAATGGAATATTCTCTTTGCAGCGCCTGCATTGCAGACTGCACCTCAGCAGCAATTTCTAGGGTGGCGGCAAAAATCTGCCCGTACTCGGCGGCACGATCATCGAGGGGTTGCAGGGTTTGCAGGTCGATGGCAAAGTGCTCGGGTCGGAACGAGGGATTTTCCCGCAGAATACGTTCCGTTTTGAGGGCACGGATCAGTTCACGGCGCATGTGGGCCAGAGCGGCGATCGCCTGAACGCGGCCGTGGAGGGGCAGGGGGTTGCCCGCATCAATCAACTGGTCAAAAACATCGAGTTGCCCTAGGGTGCGGTGGTAGCGGTCTACTTCGGCATAGAGGGTGCGCAGGGTGGGGGAGAGGCGAGGCACGTTCCCATAGCGCCAGAGCAGGACGCAGGTGAGGGTGAGGGTCGCAGCAACCGCAAGGGCTAGCCCCAGTTGCCCGAGATAGAGCCCGATGGTTTGGGAAATGCCATAGCCTAGGGATAAAATCGCCAACCCCAGTCCCAGGAGGGCACCTTCAGCGAGTCCGATTTCCAGGCAGATAAAGCCGACCAGCAGTCCTCCTAAAAAGAGCAGGAGGGGAATTTGCAGCGGCGGAATCATGGTAAGTGCGATCGCCCCAAAACTGAGGGCAAAACTGGCGATCGCCCCCCAAAGCTGCCAGTGACCGAGGGCACGGGGTCGGGGAATCGGCACCCCACTCAGGGCAGCGACATCGGGAATCACGAGGGCTGCAAGGTCGGGGCGCATCGCTCAAAAAGTGCCAGCAAGGGCACCCACGCAGCGATCGCACAGATGGGGATGGATGGCATCGGTGCCGACGGAGGGGGCATAGTTCCAACAGCGCTGACACTTGGCTCCCGTAGCGAAAGCAACACCGATTTCTAGACCATCATCCGTGGTCAGGCGATGGGAGAGGTCGGCGGGGAGGGAGTCGCCTAGGGTGACTTGGGAGGTAATGAATAGATAGCGCAGTTCCGCCGCCAGGGCTGTCAACGTGGTCGCGAGGGAATGGCCAGGGGCAACGGCCAGGTACACTTGGGCATCGAGGGATGAGCCGATCAGCTTTTCCGTACGGGCTACCTCCAAAACTCGATTCACCTCCGTACGCACTTGCCGGAGGATGAGCCACCGATGGGCGAGTTCGGCCTGCTGCGACTGGGGGTCTAGGGTGTACCAACCCGCCTGAAATACCGATGCCTGGGTTTTGGCGTAGGGAATGTGTTGCCAAATATCTTCGGCCGTGTGACACAGCACCGGGGCGATCGCCCGCACCAAAACCTCTAAACAGTGGTACAGCACCGTCTGGCAACTGCGGCGTCGTGGGCTGTTGGCCGCACTGATGTACAGGCGATCCTTCGCCATATCGAGATAGAAATTGGATAGGTCTACGGTGCAGAAATTCTGCATAGTCTGAAAAAATTGGAAGAACTGAAACTGCTGGTAAGCGCGATCAATCTCGGTACCCATCCCGTGGAGGACATGGAGCAAGTAGCGATCGAGCTCCGGTAGCATCCCGTAGGGAACCCCATGGATCTGGGGGTCAAAATCGAAGAGATTGCTGAGGAGGAAGCGCACCGTGTTGCGAATCTTGCGGCTAATATCGGCAGTTTGGTTGAGAATGGTCTTGCCAATGGGAACATCGCCGCTGTAGTCCACACTGCTGGCCCACAGCCGCATTACGTCAGCTCCATAGGCCGGCTCCTGTTGGAGATTCTTGCCGCCGTTGATGACTACCATGGGGTCAACGATATTGCCGAGGGATTTGCTCATTTTTTGGCCCTTTTCGTCGAGCACAAAGCCGTGGGTGAGCACTGTTTTGTAGGGAGCGCAGCCCTGGGTGGCCACGCTGGTGAGGAGGGAGGACTGGAACCAACCGCGATGCTGATCCGAACCTTCGAGGTAGATATCTGCCGGGAACTGGAGGGCGTAGGGGGTAATGTGCCCGCCTAAAACCGCTGCCCAGGAGGAACCGGAGTCGAACCACACATCCATGGTGTCGGTGCCCTTGACGTAGCGCTCAGCCTCCGATCGCAGGGAGGGAGGGAGCAGCTCGGCTTCACTCAATTCCCACCACACATCGGAACCGCGATCGCGAATAAGGAATTGCACGTGGGCAATGGTTTCGGCCGTAAGCAAAGGAGTGCGGGTGTGGCGATCATAAAAAACGGGGATGGGAACGCCCCAAGCCCGCTGCCGGGAGATGCACCAATCGGAACGTTCCTGCACCATGGAAGTAATCCGATTCAGACCCGAGGTGGGAATCCAACGCACGTTATGAATCGCTTGGAGGGCAGCTTCGCGGAAGCCATCGATGGAAGCGAACCATTGTTCCGTAGCCCGGAGAATGACGGGCTTTTTGGTGCGCCAATCGTAGGGATATTTATGAATGTAGGGCAGTTCCTTAACGAGATTTCCCGTCGCGGCTAAAGCCGTAACCACCGCGTCATTGCCCTCCTTGAGCACATTCAGCCCGGCGAAGGCACCGGCTTCATCGGTGAAGTTTCCCCAGCTGTCAACGGGAGAGAGCAGTCCCAAACCGTAGCTTTTGCCCACCGAGAAGTCATCCTGTCCGTGCCCAGGGGCGGTGTGCACCAAACCCGTACCCGATTCTGCCGTCACATGCCCGCCCAAAATGATCGGGCTAGGGCGATCGCCTAGGGGATGCTGGCAGAGCGTGTGCTCCAAAACCTCGCCGCTAAAGGTGACAATCAGTTCCAGCGATCGCTCCAGAACTTCTTCGAGGTGGCTCCGCAAGTCCGCCGCAATGATGTAAGACTCGTCACCTCCCCGGACAATGGCATAGGTGAGGGCCGGATTAGCGCATACCGCTAGGTTGGCGGGAATCGTCCAGGGGGTCGTGGTCCAAATGAGCGCCGCTAAGTGGGGCATCAAAAATTCCGTGAGCAGTGGGGCCAGGCGATCGCCCACCCGTTCTACGGGAAAGGCCACGTAGATGCTGCGGGAAGTGTGACCTTCCGGATATTCCAGCTCCGCCTCAGCAAGAGCCGTTTGGGAACTTGGCGACCAATAGACCGGTTTGAGACCGCGGTAGATGTGTCCCTGGAGGGCCATCTGCCCAAACACGCCAATCTGGGCGGCTTCGTATTCTGGTTTGAGGGTGAAGTAGGCATGGTCGTACTCCCCCCAAACCCCCCAGCGGCGGAAACCGGCCGCCTGCTCGGCAATAATCGATAGGGCATAGCGATGGGCCCGCTGGCGCAGATCTAGGGGGGTGAGGGATTTGCGTTCGTCTGCGCCCAGACTTTGGAGCATTTTTAGCTCGATTGGCAGCCCGTGGCAGTCCCAACCGAGGACGTAGCGCACCTTGCGCCCCAGGAGCAGGTGGTAGCGATTGATGATGTCTTTTAGGATTTTATTCAGCGCATGGCCCATGTGCAGGGTGCCGTTGGCATAGGGCGGCCCATCGTGGAGCACAAAAAGCTCGCCGGGATTGTCCTCCGCGCAGGAGGCGTAGATATTTTGTTCTGTCCAAAACTGCTGGATTTGCGGCTCGCGCTCCACGGCATTGGCCCGCATGGGAAAGGTGGTCTGGGGGAGGTTCACCGTATCTTTATAATCCGGGGCGGAAGCTAAGGAATCCTGAGCAGTCATGGGTTTGATGTCGGCAAGAATGTTAAAAGTATGCCATGTTTCCCGAACCTGCTGCGGAAGCTGTCCGCTATGATCGCGGTAGGAATGAATTCGCAGTAAAAGCAAGGTGCTATGAAAATCTGTTGGCAAAATTTTGGTTCCTCCCTCGCTCGGACCCTGTCGCGCCTGACGGTGTGGGCTCTGGTGGCCGCTGTCGCTAGCGCTCTGTGGTTGGGGCATCCCGAGCCGGTCCAGGCAAAACGGGGCAGCGGCAGCATGGGGGGTAGTTCTTTCCGGCGATCGCCCGTTACGCGAAGCAATCCCGTTCGCCGTTCCCGTCCAGCCCCCGGGCGCAGCTACAACCAATACAACGCCTATTACAATGCCGGCCCGGCGTTTCCCTTTGGGGGTAGCAGCTTCTTCTTTTTCCCCAGCTTCGGCTTTGGTGGCGGGTTGCTCGGTCTGCTGGTGCTAGTGGCGATCGCCGGAGTGGTGCTGCAATTTTTTCGGGAGCGTGGGATCGCCACCGGGGAAGAAACGGTGACGGTCGCTAAGGTGCAGGTGGGGTTGCTGGCTTCGGCGCGATCGCTGCAGGATGACCTCAACCGTCTTAGTGCCCTGGCCGATACCGGCACCAATGAGGGTTTATCCCTGCTCTTGCGAGAAACCACCCTAGCGGTGGCGCGCCATCCCGAGTACTGGGCCTATGCGGGCAGTGCCAAGGAGCAAGCGGCGTTTAGCCAAGCAGAATCAGCATTCAACCGTCTTACCATGGCAGAGCGCACCAAGCTTTCCGCCGAGGTGATCAGCAACCGCAATGGCATACGACGCCAAAGCCAGCCCTCTGCGCCTGATGTTGCCTCCCTGGCGGTAGAAGATCCGAGCGAATACTTAGTGGTTACGGTGATGGTGGCCGCTACGGGAGATAGCCTGCGATCGCTCCCTATCAAGGTGCGCCATGCTGAGGAGTTGCGCCAAGCCCTAGGGATTTTGGGGGCTGTTGCCAACGATGACCTTCTAGGCGTAGAGGTGCTGTGGGAGCCCCAGTCATCGGACTACACGCTGACGGCGACGGAACTACTGACGGTCTATCCCGAGCTGATGCACATTTAAGATGTTGGTGATTTCTGATATGAGCAGCTAGGGATGCCGTGGGTGTTGGAGCTTCGAGCGCGACTTCCGTAAACCGGCAACCTGTGGGCGTCCTCTCCATTGCCTTGATTAGAAGCACTTGGTGAATTATGCACTCCATCCGCCACATGCCTACGGACTGGCAAAGGGACTTTTTCTGCCAGCACTTGGAGGACAAGTACAAGTTTTGTACCCGCCTAGCGTGGCTGAGCCTATCGTTTTGCGTGGTCACTGCCCTAGTTCTGCTGCTTACGCGCTTCAATCCCGATTCCCGGTCCGCCCCCTACACCTTTTCCATCATGGGAGGGGGGTTTTTAGTATCCGTAGGGGCACTTTTAGGCGCGCGTTTTCCGCCCCCAGAAAGCTGGATTCGTCGCCATCGATACTATCGCTTTTTTGTGGTCTTTTTTTCCATGGCCTATCTGATCCTTGCCAATGCCTTTTTCGTTGTGCAATGGCTGAAGGTAGGGCTCAACGCCAACTATATTGTTGGCACCATAGCCTATGCGCTGTTTTTCCACGATCCCACGCCGCCCAATTACGGCTTGATGTTCCTGAATTGGATGTTCTATGTGTATGTGGTTTCCACAGGTAACTCCGAACCCCTAAAAGTAACGGCAGCGATCGCCTCTGGCACACTTGCTACCATCGCTGCCCTTTACGTGGGACATCTTTTCTTTGTCGATAAGGTCAAGCACTACTTTTATCGGCGCACCATTGAAAAGCAAAGCACCGAATTAGCCCAAGCAAATCGCGAGCTTTACCAGATGATGATTACCGACGGACTCACCCAGGTAGCCAACCGCCGTTATTTTGATGAATACGTGCTTCAGCAGTGGCAGACACACCTAGAAGAACGAAAATGCCTGGGTATTTTGCTCTGCGATGTGGATCACTTTAAGGCATTCAACGATACCTACGGTCACCAAGCCGGTGATGCCTGCCTGTACGATGTAGCCCAGGCAATCAAGTCTGCGCTGCGCCAAGAAAGCGATCTTATGGCACGCTATGGTGGTGAAGAATTTGTTGTTGTTCTAGCCTCCCAGGTCACCCTTTCGGAGGCGCAGCGCATTGCCGATCGCATCTGCCATCAGGTACGTGCCCTAGCAATTCCCCATCGCCGTTCTCCGGGAGAATGTGTCACCATCAGTGTCGGTATTGCCTGTGCCACGCCCAGCACAGAATTCCCCGTAACCAAGTTAATTTCCCTAGCCGATCAGGCTCTGTACGAATGTAAATCTCGCGGGCGGGATCGGGCGATCGGCTATCTCCATTCCGTCAATTCCTAGGGGTTGTGCAGCAGAGATGATCTAGGGCGATCGCCCCTAACATTCTGTCAGCCACGGGAAATTTCATCCCTGCTGGCTGAGCGGAGTCGAAGCCAAAATTGTTCTCATCCAATATGCAAGTGCGATACAAATTATGGATACTGTCTCTTACCTAGAGATGCACCATTGAAACTAATTGAAACTAATTGCACCCAAGGGTTGTAACGACTAGAAAACGAGCTTTTCTTGGACATTCTGGGAAGGCATCGCCCACCGCCGATCGCCAGTTGATTTGGCAAGAAACCAGCTTTAGGCCGTTCCACTCACGAAACCGCCCTAAGAACTCTAAGAAACTGGGCAACGCGATCGAGATCCTTGATGCCGGGGGAAGACTCAACGCCGCTAGAAACGTCAACCCCAGCAGGATGAAGCCGCTCCACGGCGGTGGCTACATTGTCGGGTGTGAGCCCACCAGCCAACAGCCAGGGAACCGGCGGCGCAAACGATCGCAACCAATTCCAATCGATCGTCTGACCGGTGCCGCCCGCTCTGTGGGGGTCGTAGGCATCCAGGAGGAGGTAATCGACATCGTACTGGGCGGCAAGGAGCAGGTCGGCGGGTTGGGAAATCCTTAGGGCTTTGATAACAATCAGGTGGGGAAAGGCGGCTCTGAGGCGGGCAACTAGGGCGGGGGGCTCGGCTCCGTGGAGCTGCACGCCGCTGAGATCCGCGATCGTAAGGTATCGGTCTAGGGTGTCCCAGTCTGGGTCAAGGAAAACGCCAATGCGATGGATGGGGGGATGAATCGCTCGGGCGATCGCCGCCATAGCGGTTGGTGTTACATAACGCGGTGTGCCGGGAACACCGATCGTGCCGATGGCACTGGGGCCCAATTGGGCGATCGCGGCGGCCTGCTGCGGCTGGGTAACGCCACAAATTTTGCAAAACATCGTTTAGGCTGGTACTGGTTATATGAATTTTATGCATCGTACGGTAGCCCTTGCCTCACTTTTGTTGTTCTCGTTCCATCCTGGAGCCCTGGCCCAGGATCGCCTGTTCACGGGCCCGGTGGATCGGCTGTCACCCCTAGAGCGCAATGCCCTACGCCAAGGGCAGGTCGTTGTAACGGGTGCCGAGGGGAATTACACGGCGCGGGTACTGCTCAACGCCAATGCCAGCCAAGTGTGGCAGGTGCTCACCGATTACCCCAACTTGCCCAAGTTCATTCCCAATATGGTGGAGAGTCGGGTACTGCAACAGGAGGGCGATCGCAAAGTTGTAGAACAGGTAGATCGGCGGCAGGTGCTGTTGGTGTCTATAGTCTCTCGCCTGCGGCTGCAAATCCGTGAAAACCCCCAGCAACAGATTGAATTTCAACTGATCGCCGGAGACCTTGAGCGCATGGAAGGTTCGTGGCAGATCGAGCCCGTCTCTCCCATTCCCCTCCGTCCCCCAAGCCAAATTTTGATCACCCACATGGTGCGAGCCCAGCCTAAGGAGGGGGTGCCTCGGGATGTGTTTCAGGAAATTTTTCGGGATTCCCTAGTGGGTACCCTCCAAAGTATTGGCAGAGAGGTGCAGCGGCGATCTCGCTTATGATGGAACAGTTGCAGCGCAGACGTAGGCTCCATGAAATCCGGTATTCGCCTCGGCACTATCTTCGGCATTCCCCTTTTTGTAGATTTGTCGTGGTTTTTGGTGGCGGGTTTGGTTTCGGTTACTTCCGAACCGTTATTTCGTCAATTCTATCCCCAATTGGGTTTGGTGTTGGGGTTCCAATTTGCCTTGCTGATGTTTCTGTCGGTGCTGCTCCACGAACTTGGTCATTCCATCGAGGCGAAATCCCAGGGCATTGAGGTGCTTTCCATCACCATGTTTTTATTTGGGGGAATGGCGTCGATTCAGCGGGAACCTAGCACTCCTTGGCACACCTTCCGCATGGCGATCGCCGGGCCCTTGGTGAGTGTGTCCCTAGCCCTGCTAACCCTCCTTGGGAGTCGGGAACTTCTCGGTAACGCCCTCAATAGTTCGTTGCGCGACCCTGCTCAACTGGTGGAGGCGATTGGGCCGCTACGGGCGGCCGGTGGCGTGATGCTGCTCAACCTAGCCCAAATCAACCTGGTGCTGGGGTTGTTTAACCTCCTGCCGGGGTTACCCCTAGATGGCGGGCAGGTGCTCAAGGCCGCGCTGTGGAAAATCACGGGCGATCGCCAAAAAGCCACGAGATGGTCAGGCTACTCGGGGCAAGCCCTCGGGCTCCTGATGCTGGTTCAGGGAGGGATACTGTTTTTCGGTGGCGGTGGCGGGAGTAACGGGCTGTGGCTGGCGCTGATCGGATGGTTCCTCTACAGCAATGCCTCCCGGGCGCTCCAGTCCGGTGCTCTACAGAAAGTGCTTCTTGAAGAACCAGCAGAGCAAGTAATGACCCGGGATTTCAAGCTGGTGGAAGCAACCATGACTCTACGGGAGTTCGTGGATCGCTATCTCTTGCTCCAGGAAGCCCAACATACCGTCTACGTGGCTACTGCGGACGGGCGCGATCGCGGGCTGATCCAGCCGGAAAAGGTACGTCATTTCGATGCTGTCACCTGGACGCAGCGGACAGTGATCGACTTAGTGACGCCCCTCAACCAAGTGGACGCCATTGATCAGGGCACGCTCCTGCGGGACATTATTTTGCTACTAGAAGAGCGGCAAGTGCCCTTTCTGGTGGTGCTCTCTGCGGTCGGTTCCGTAGCTGGGGTGATTGATCGCACTGATGTGGTGAAAATTCTGGGCAAGCGCCTCGGTTTTGCGGTGCCGGAGGCGCTACTGCTGCAGGTTAAGAATGAGGGGAGGTTTCCTTCCCAGTTGGGGTTGGTGCCCCTGTGTCAGGAGCTTGCCAGGCGTTCCCCCAGCCGTTAACGCCCAGTTGACGCGCCGTTGACGCGTACCTGAGGAGTCGCAATTCCTAGGCACTCATCTCCAGCATCCGCTGCAAAGGTCTCAGGGCGGCAGTGCCCAATGCTGCCGGTAGGACAATTTCTGGGGTGCGATCGCGCATGCAAAGGTAGATTTTTTCCAGGGTGTTGAGCCGCATGTAGGGGCACTCATTGCAGGCGCAACTATTCATCGGTGGGGCGGGGATAAATTTCTTCCCGGGCGATCGCTTTTGCATCTGGTGAATCACGCCGGGTTCCGTGGCCACGATAAAGGCCTGGCTTGGGCTCTGGGCCGAATACTTGAGCAGGGCGGTTGTCGAGCCAATAAACTGGGCGTGGCGCAGCAGCGCCTCCTCACATTCCGGGTGGGCAATCACCTCTGCCTCGGGGTGGCGCACCTGCAGTTCCACGATTTTTTGCTCCGAGAAGTTTTCGTGCACCATACAGGCTCCTTCCCACAGCACCAGATCCCGTCCCGTTTCTGCCGCTACGTAGCGCCCTAGGTTGCGATCGGGGGCAAAAATGATTGGCTGCTCTGCCGGAATCTGCTGCACGATCGCCACCGCGTTGGAACTGGTACAAATGATGTCGCTTAGCGCCTTAATCTCCGCCGTGCAATTGATGTAGGAAATTACCAGATGATCGGGGTGCGCCGCTTTAAAAGCAGCGAATTCACGGGGCGGGCAACTGTCAGCTAGGGAACACCCCGCCGCCAAGTCGGGAAGCAGCACCTGCTTAGTGGGGTTGAGAATTTTGGCGGTTTCGGCCATAAAGTGCACCCCCGCAAAGACAATCACATCGGCATCGGTTTGGGCCGCCTGCCGCGAAAGCCCGAGGGAATCGCCGATATAGTCGGCAATATCTTGGATGTCGGCCTCTTGGTAGTAGTGGGCCAGGATTACGGCGTTTAACTCGCGCTTAAGGGCCTGAATCGCCCCGAAAAGATCCATCGGTAGGGTAGGTGATGCCGTTGATCGCAGGGCAGTAAACATAGGCTTCCAGGGAATGTCGTACCCCAATTATATTCATTTTCACCAAAATTGGGCCACTGAACACAACTCTAGGTAAAACCTAGATCGGCTAGTCCGTCAGTCAATGGCTCTCCCACCTGCCATCCTTCCTGGGGCAGATATTCCCCTATTTCTTAAGCTGGCTCGGGGTTTGCCCCCAGTATGATTGATCGTATCTATGCAGGTGCAACAGTTTATTTATGGTCAAACTCTGGTCTTTATTGGCAACGGGATGTGTTTCTCTGCTGGGTGCGGGTATTGCCCAAGCCGCATCCTTGAAAAACGTTACTTTTAGTGGCACTGCTCCCGGCGACTACTTTGTGTTCGATGGCACTGGCACGACCCTGGCTAGGGTTCCATCGACCCTAAGCAATGCGGTTAAGGCCCTGGATGGTAATGCGGTCAATCCTACTGGCAATGTAGAACTCGCCGCCAGCAGCGAGACATTGGGCTTCGATTTTACAAAAAACACGGCTCTGTCCGGCATGATTGCAGGCAAAGCGCTTACCCTCAGTAGTTTAACCGCCGCAGATTGGAAGTCGGTGGGCACTCAATGGATTGGGGACTTGGTTGATGCCTACCTGCCATCTAATTTGTCTGGAGTTAGGGACCAGATCAAAGCTGAGGTGGGTGCACGTGCACTTAATGAAATGCTTCAGCGACGGCTCAGCGATCCCAACATTTCCTATGTTTATCAGGACAATGCGGGCATCATCCGCATTGGCTTGGCGGGATTTCTCGATGCCCGACCGATTCTCACTGCTGGTATGAATCTAAGCGATCGCCTGTTTTTCCAGAGCTTATTTCCGAATCCAATCCAATTCAGTGAACTGGTGAAATATTCCTATGATGGTAAAACAGGTTATCTTTACAGCTTTTCTGCCACGCGGTCGGGTCTGGTAGCCGCTGATGATGGCATTTCCTTTACGGGCAACTATGAAGTGACCCTAACCGGGCATCCTGTCCGGGCGGTGCCGGGGCCAGGGGTTCTGGTCGGTGTTATGGCAGCGGCGGGCTTAGGGGCTATGCGTCTCTCACGCCGACGGGCTTAGGGTACCCAGCCCTTGCCAGATCATCCTCGGTGGCACATAGGGATTTGTTTAGGATCGTTCAGTCAATGGGGCTTGGCATTTGGCAGGAAGTGTAGCTAGATGCCGGGCTTCCCTTACATTATTCAAAGCAAGTTTATTCCAAGCCCGTGGGCACCGTTACCCGGGACAGACCGGCGATCGCCCGCAAATTCTGGCACCGCAGCAGTTCCACAAAGTCCGGAGTAGTGCGACCTTCCAACTTGGCCAGCAGCGGAATTGCCCCCAAGAGTGCCTGGGCCGCCTCCCGTTCGCCGTACCCCCGGCGCTGGGCCACGGCGATCGCCTCCCGATCTGCCGCCAACTGTACTTGGGAACTTCGGGTCTGTCGCCACACTTGGCTGCCCCCCACCCCTGCTAGGAGCAAGGCAATGGCAACACCAACGAGGTCGCCCTCGGCTAATTCGGCAATCCCCCCCAGCACTGCCAACAGCGTTACGGCTTGGAACCGCCCCGGTCGGTAGAGGCGCTGCTCCTGCCCCCAGGCCACCGTTCTTAAAAATACTAAATCTCGCTGGGAGGAATTCAACTCTTCCCAGAGCGGAAAGTTAATGCCGACGGCCACGGTCGCCTGCCAGGGAAACCGCGCCGCCGAGACCTCGATTACCCCGGTTTGTCCCACCGACTGCACAGTGGTGCTCATCCGCCACGAAGCAGGAAGCAGATCCTTAAGGCGGGCAATTTCCGATCCAGCGTAATTCATAGGGCACGGGCGTATCTAAAGAAATTATCAAGGATTATGGTTCGCTGGAGCAAGTGGGTCATGATTTCAGGGCATGTGTGCCATCACTATCCTATGAAGTTTTTCCCACGACCCACCCCCGCTGAGCTCGACACCAAAGCCAAAATTCTCCAGTCGGCGCAACGTCTTTTTGCGCAGCGGGGCTTTGATGGCACAACTACCAAAGATTTGGCCCAGGCTGCTGGCGTGGCCGAAGGAACTTTGTTTCGATATTTTACAAACAAAAAAGCCATCCTCGTGGAAGTTGCCACCCAAGGCTGGATTAAGATCCTGACCGATCTCCTTACGGAATTGAGCGAAATGGGCAGCTATCGGGCGATCGCCCAGATGATGCGCCGCCGGATGTTGAACCTTTCGGAAAACATCGATCTGATGAAAGTGTGCTTTATGGAAGCGCAATTTCACCCCGATTTGCGCGAACGGATTCAATCGGAAGTGATCGGCAAAATGACCGAAATCGCCGAAGTTTACTTTGAAGAAGCCATTACCAAGGGGGTGTACCGCCCAAGTTTGAGTCCCAAGGTAATCGCCCGCGTGTTTGTCGGTATGTTTGCTGTCGCCGGGTTCAGCAGTGAAACCATGGGTGGAACCCAATCCCCCAGCGAACTGCAACAAATGGCAGAGGGTATTGCTGATATTTTCCTGAATGGGGTTTTAACGCCCAAAGCTGCTTCCTAACCAAAAAGTCCTAGGGAAATCTGAAAAGGCCCTTTTAATCCTTTGGGGATCGTGATTAGAATAGGGAATAATGCCAACCCTAACCAACCACCCCGTAGCCTCCCTCGCCCAGCAGCAATGGGTGAAGATTATCTGCGGCGCTAGCTACCAAGATTTGCCCACGATTCGCAACCTTTGTTTGGTGTATGCCCTAGCGGGTGCCGATTGCCTTGACGTGTCCGCCGACCCGGCGGTAGTTCGCGTGGCCCACGCGGGCATCGTGGCTGCCCACGAACTCCAGCCCCGGAGACCCTCCCCCCTGCTGATGATCAGCGTTGCCGATGGCTCCGACAGCCACTTCCGTAAGGCATCTTTTGCTGCGGCCTGCTGCCCCGAGTCCTGCGATCGCCCATGCCTAGGTGTATGTCCTACGGAAGCAATCCGCCTTCCCTTCCCGCCAGCGGGCGTAAGCGAAGCCCAATGCTATGGCTGCGGACGTTGCGTGCCGGTGTGTCCTAGCCACCTGATTACCACCTATGAAGTGCACCAGGATCCGGAAGCGACCCTAGCCCAAGCGGGCCCTACGGTCACGGCGCTGGAGATTCACACCCAAGTGGGGCACAACGCAGCTTTTTGGGACCTGTGGCAACGACTTCGCCCATGGCTGCCCCAGTGGCATGTGGTGTCTGTCAGCGTGACCGATCATCCGCAATTGCTCGCTTACCTGGGCTTTCTGACGGAAGTCCTAGGGGCAGATACTTCGGCGATAATTTGGCAAACCGACGGAAGATCTATGAGTGGAGATGTCGGAGATGGTGCCACCCATGCCGCGCTGCGCCTGGGAAAGAAGGTTTTAGATTGGGGCTTGCCCCTTGGGGCAGTGCAGTTGGCGGGGGGAACCAACCGGAGCACCGTAGCCAAGATGCGTTCCCAGGGGTGGTCTGCCCATGGTATCGCCTATGGTGGCTATGCCCGAACTCTGGTCGCGCCGTTTCTGCGGGACTGTGGTGATGCTCCCCTAGAAGCACATCCCCACCTCTTGAGGCAAGCGGTTGCCGTCGCCCGAGACCTTGTTGCTCAATTGAAGCCTGTCCCCGTCGATGCCATTTTTTAGTTTTATTCCTAATCCCCATGCTGGAACACTTTCGCCAACAAGTTACGGATAACCTGGAGCAGTTGCTATCTATTTTGCCCCCAGTCCTTCAGGAGGGATTGGCCCACATTGGACACCACGAGGAGCTGGTGGAAATTGTGCTAGATCTTGGGCGGCTACCGGAAGCGCGGTACTTTAGCTTCACCAAGGATCTCAGCGATCGCCCCATTACCCAGGAAGACCTAGACCGCTGCGTATCCCAAGTCGGGGAATTTAGTGGCGACAACCGCGCCGGAATCGAGCGCACCCTCCACCGCATCAGTGCCATCCGCAACCGCAAGGGTACTATCATCGGGTTGACCTGCCGCGTGGGGCGGGCAATTTATGGCACGAGCACCCTAATTCGCGACTTAGTGGAAACCGGGAAATCAATTTTGCTCCTAGGGCGGCCGGGCGTGGGTAAAACCACGGCATTGCGGGAAATTGCGCGGGTGCTAGCCGACGAACTGCACAAGCGGGTTGTGATCATCGACACCTCCAACGAGATTGCTGGCGACGGGGACATTCCCCACCCGGCGATCGGGCGAGCCCGGCGGATGCAGGTGGCCCGACCCGAGTTGCAGCATCAGGTGATGATTGAAGCTGTGGAAAACCACATGCCCCAGGTGATCGTGATCGATGAAATTGGCACCGAGTTGGAATCCCTGGCGGCCCGCACCATTGCCGAGCGCGGCGTGCAACTGGTGGGAACGGCCCACGGTAACGAACTGGCGAATCTGATTAAAAACCCCACCCTTTCCGATTTGATCGGCGGGATCCAATCGGTAACCCTGGGGGATGAGGAAATGCGTCGGCGCGGTCTGCCCCAGAAAAGTATTTTGGAGCGCAAAGCCCAGCCAACTTTTGAAATTGCGGTGGAAATGATGGAGCGCTACCGCTGGGCCGTACATCGGGATGTGGCGGAAACCGTGGATAACCTCCTGCGCGATCGCCCTATAGCGCGGCAAATCCGGGCAGTGAATGACCAGGGCACCGTGGACACCACCGAGGAGACTCCCCTGATCCGCAATCCCAATGCTGCCAATGGCTGGCGGGCTTCAGGACGGATGAAACCCCTGCCCTATGCCCCCAAAGCCTGGGATGACGACGATGAAGAAGAGGAGTATGTGGCTCCCGCCCACCATCAGTTGCCCCAGGACGAGCCTGCCAAAATTTACCTCTACGCCGTAAGCCGTCAACTCACGGAGCAGGTCATTGAGAACGAACAATTGCCCGTAGAAATTTGCCGCGATATTGATGAAGCCGATGTCGTGGTGGCGTTGCGCTCGCAGATGCGGCATAACTCTAAGCTCCGGCACATGGCCGAAATACGTCAGATTCCGATCCATGGGGTGAAAAGCAGCTCGGTGGCACAAATCACCCGAGCGCTGCGGCGGTTGCTGCACCTAGACACCAGCCCCACAGAACAAGTGGCGATCGCCGACCTGAATGCCTTTGCCTTTGGCGACTCCGACGATGAGCTAGAAGCCCTCGAGGAGGCCCGCCTAGCAGTGGAGCAGATTGTCATTCCCAAGGGGCAACCCGTAGAGCTATTGCCCCGCTCCTCTGTCATCCGAAAGATGCAGCATGAGTTGGTCGAGCACTACCATTTAAAATCATCGAGTGTGGGGATGGAACCCAATCGCCGCCTACGCATTTTTCCTGCGTAATGGCGACTGGCTGCCGTAAGTGGTCTTGACCCTAGGAGTAGAGGTATTTACTACCGATTATGGAAGGGTCTTTTACAATCACGATGCAATTCATTACGGCGGTCGTTGCTGGCGTGTCGGCCCGTGCGCTTGGCAAGTTCCTCCGCATTCCTAGCGTTGCTTTTTTACTCCTTTTTGGCATGGCCTTCGGAGGTAGTGGTCTTGGTTTGCTCCGGCCGCAGGTTTTGGGAGTAGGGCTCGAAGTTATCGTTTCCCTTTCCGTGGCGCTGATTCTGTTGGACGGGGGGCTGAACCTCAAACTGCGGGAGTTGGGGAAGGTTTCCGCCAGCTTGCGCAATTTGATCACTGTTGGAGCGCTGATTACGCTGACGGGGGGCGGCATTGCTGCCCATTGGCTGGCAGAATTCCCCTGGCCCATCGCCTTTTTGTACGCTTCCTTGGTGGTGGTCACCGGCCCGACCGTGATCAATCCCATTTTGGCCGAGGTGGGAATCGATCGCCGCCTTTCGACCATATTGGAGGGCGAGGGGGTGTTGATTGATGCCATAGGCGCTGCCCTGGCCGTGGTGGTGCTCAATGTTGTGTTGAATACCGATGCTACGGCGATCGTTGTGGTGCAGGATCTGGTGCTGCGGCTGCTGGTGGGTGGCGGTATCGGTTTGGGCGGCGGCTGGCTCCTTGGGCAGGTATTGAAACGGGCCACATTCTTTGATGAAGACACCAAAAGCTCCGTCGTCGTCGCCGGGGTGCTGGGTTTGTTTGGATTGGCCCAGTCCATTCGCAGTGAATCGGGGCTGTTGGCATCGGTGCTCACCGGATTGGTGCTGAGGCAACTGGAACTGCCCGATCAGCGACAAATTCTCCGCTTCAAAAGCCAACTGACTACCCTGGCGATCGCCATTTTGTTCGTTTTGCTGTCTGCCAATCTTTCCCTGGCTAGTTTGGTGGCCTTGGGGTGGGGTGGGGTGCTAACGGTGCTGTGCCTGATGTTAGTGGTTCGCCCCCTCAGTGTTTTAATCTGCACGTGGAACAGCAGCTTTTCCTGGCGGCAGCGGGCGTTTATGGCTTGGTGTGCCCCCCGGGGGATTGTGGCCGCCTCGGTGGCATCGCTGTTCTCCATTGTGCTGACGGAGCGGGGTGTCAACGGCGGAGAGGCCATCAAGTCCCTGGTATTTCTTACGATCGCCATGACGGTGTTTTGCCAAGGGCTAACTGCCAAATGGGTGGCCCGGCTGTTGGGGCTCAATGAGCCGGATGTGTCGGGGGTGGTGATTGTGGGGGGCAATCCCCTGGGGCAATTGCTGGCCCGGCTGTTTCTGCGCGATGGGCAGCGGGTGGCAATCGTCGATAGTAGCGTGGATGTTTGCCAGCAGGCCACGGAGGCTGGGATCCCTGCCTATGTCAGCAATGGGATGGATGCCCGCTCCCTCGCCCAGGCCGGACTGGACGCCGTTGGTAGTTTCATTGCCATGACCGTAAATTTTGACGTGAATGTGGTGATTGCCCAGCGGGTGGAGGAAGAATTCCATCCGCCCAAGGTGCTGGCGGTATTTGCTCAGGAGGGTGCCAACCACGGGCAAAACAAGGAAATTCAGCAGGCCCTGGGCAGCCGGATTCCGATCAAAACTTGGAATCAATACATCCTCCAGCGGGAAGTACGGGTGGGCGAACTGCACCTCAACGATGGCATAGATGTGGAGTCGGCCCTCACGCGGTTCAATGCCCTCTACGGCAGGGGGACGCTGCTGCCTCTGGCGGTGCGGCGCAAGGATCGGCTGCAAATTTTCACTACGGATATGAAGTGGGAACGAGGCGATCGCATTGTTTATTTGCTCTACACACCGCGGGTGCTCACCTCGGGCACACCCCTGGGAACCGTGGATGTGGAGCCCCAAGCCCTGCCGGAGCTGGCTATTCCGCCGACGGTGGAAATCGATGCCGAATCCGTTCCCAACCCCAACGGGGCACCCCTACCCACAGCCGACTATCGGCAAATGGCCCGTGACATCCTGCAGCGATCACGTCCCCAGTAGCTGGTGTGTACACTAGAGGTATTTGCAGCATCCTTTTCTAGATCCCCAATCCCACTGCCCTATGACTCCCAAGATCCACCTATTGCCCTGCGGCGTCACCGTTATTGCCGAGCAAGTTCCCATCGAGGCAGTGAACTTAAGTGTTTGGGTCAATGCCGGCTCGGCCCTAGAGCCTGATGCCATCAATGGTATGGCCCACTTTCTAGAGCACATGATCTTTAAGGGCAGCGATCGCCTCAAGCTGGGGGAGTTTGAAGCCTTAATCGAGTCCCATGGCGGCAACACCAATGCCGCTACGAGCCAAGACTACACCATGTTTTACATCAACGTTGCCCCCCAGGACTATGCCAAGCTTGCGCCATTGCAACTGGACTTGGTGCTGCGGGCTGCCCTGCCTGATGCTGAGTTTCAGCGGGAGCGCCACGTAGTACTCGAAGAGATCCGCCGCAGCGAAGACAGCCCAGAACGGCGCCTCTATCGTCACAGCAGCGAACAGGCCTACCGCCAACTTCCCTACCGTCGCCCCGTTTTAGGTCCGGCTGAGGTGATCGCCGCTGTCTCCGTGGAGCAGATGCGCGACTTTCACCAACAGTGGTACATTCCTCCCAACATGACTGTGGTGGTGGTTGGTAACCTGCCGGAGTCCAAATTGGTCGCGGCGATCGCCGATTACTTTGCTGCCTCCCCCGCC
>DBAX01000074.1 GCA_002291895.1 Cyanobacteria bacterium UBA999 | reverse complement strand
TGGGAGGAGCGCTGATGTTAAACCGTGCTACTTCCGGATCGTGATCCGCCGGCGCATCGGAGAACTCGGTGTTGATGTGCACCGTGTCAAAGCCGTTGAGGTTGGTGCGCAGGTTTTGGCTGACGAGAATGTGATCCAGGGTCTGGGAGTTACCTTGGAAATTAAAGGTGTAGCGCTCTAGGGGCGAAACCGTCTCGTTGAGGTTAAACAACACGATGCGGTTGTCTTCGGTACCGCGCAGCACATCCAGGGGTCGGGAGAAGCCAAAGTCATTGAGGTCTCCGAGCACCACCACATTGGCCGCCGGGTCGATCACCAGGATCTGATCCACAAAGGCGTTGACCTCCCGGGCAATCTGGAGCCGCTGGGTTTCGGAATAGACTTCCGGCGGCTGGGTCGGCCCAGCCAAGGGCTGATCGCCACCCTTGGAGTTCCAGTGGTTGCCGATCACAAACACGGTTTGCCCATTGAAGATAAACTCGGCCACAAGGGGCTTGCGGCTGGCATTGAAGGCATCGCCATCGGTCAGGGTGCGATCCAAGATCCGCCCGGGACTGGAGGAAAGCTGGGGTTTGCCGTTGACGTTGCTCACCGTGGTGTTGGTAATCGACTGGGCGGCGGGCGCTAGGTTGCCGCGGCTGACCAGTTGCACCCGCTGGGGATTAAACAGGTAGCCTACCCGGATGTTGCCGCCGGGTTCGCCACCGTCCTGGTTGTTGACGGGGTTAATGTCCCGGAACTCGTAGCGAGGTCCGCCAGCAGCGATGATCGCATCGATCAGGATGTTGTAGGTGCCACCAGCGCCAACCGTGCCATCGTTGGTAGCGCCACTGTTGTCCTGGATTTCCACCAAGTTGATAATGTCGGGCGATCGCAGGTTGGTGACAATTTGCTGGGCGATCGTGTTAAACCGCGCCCCATCGCTGGGATCCAGGTTCTCCACGTTGTAGCTACTCACCGTCAGTTGTCCGGTTGCCGGGGCCAAATTGGTGACCTCCGGTTGGAGGTTGCTGGGGCGGGCAATGGTGGGGGTGTTGGCAGCCGAGACCAAAACTTCGTAGTTGTTGAAGTCGTAGCTCACGTTGCCGACCACCGTGCTCAGTTCATCGCCAACGGTGACCTTGGGGAAGGCCGTGCCGTTGGTTTCATCATCGATTTGGATGCGGCTGGGGTTGAAGTTGCCTGGGGTAATGGTGACACCGCCCCGGGGATTGCGGTTGGTCACACCGGCTCCGGCATCGGCCAGCACCCAAATTTCCTCAGCACCGCCGCCAAACTCGTTGGTGTTGCTCACTGCCACAGGGCGATTGATTTGCACCTGCGTGCCCTCCACACTCTCAAAGAAGTCGAGGGCATTGGTGACGGGGTCGAAATTGGCGCTGAGTTCCACATTGGGGCCCAGTTGCCCGCGCAGCTCACCCGTGGGCAAGTTGGCAGTGCTGATGTTGATGTAGAGTCGTCCCTGCTGTGCCGCAGTGGTTTGCTCCGCCGTCAGGGTAAAGGTGCCCGTAAAGGTGCCGGCCACATTGGTGGTTTGGGTCACCGTCAGAGCGCCAATTTCCGTACCGAAGGCCCGGGGAGCACCCACATTGAGGGTAATGGGATTGGTGGCGATCAGGGCACTGGTGAGTTGGCTGTAGCTGCCGCCGGTAACGGTGAGGGTGTTGCCATTGAGGCTGTAGGTAAACCGGCCGGTGGCACCCGTGTTGGGGGTGACATTGGGCTGCTGAATCTCATCGGCAAAGGCCAAAGCATTCAAGGTCAGGGTTTGGGTGATCGGCGTGGTCTTGATGGCACCGGTGGGAATGGCCCGTCCGCCCTGTCCTAGAACCACGGGCGTGATGGTGCCCAGGGAAGCAATGGACTCAACCAGCCCGCCGCTAACGCTGGCATTGACCTGGGTGATCGAAAGGTTGTTGGCGTTATTTCCAGGACGGAACTCATCCACCCGACCGCGCACGCTGACCGAAGCGCCCACCTGCACCACCGCCGCATTAGGGGCAGAGTTGGTGAAGACGAAGATACCTTCGGAGGTGCGATCGTCGTTGTCTGGCGTCGGGTCTTGAATGAAGAAGCCATTGCTGCGGATCCCGGTCACCACACCTCGGGTAGTCACCGTTTGCCCTTCGAGGGGCGAGCGATGGGCTGCCCCTTGGATGTCGCTGATGCGGGTGCCCACGTTGATGCTAAACACCTCGGTGGTGTTGCTGATCTCATTGGAGACCACCAGGAGGGGCTGACCGTTGGGGCTTTCGTTAGCCGGCACGAATAGCAATCCTTCGGGGCCGGCGTTGTTGTTCGCTGCCGTTGGGGCAACGCTAAAGTCCCGGGTATTGAGATATTGGATAAAGACGGGCTTGCGGGGGTTGGTGACTTCATAGACGAAGACCCCACCAATGCGCTCGGCACCGATGAAGGCGTAGGAGCGGTTGTTGATCGTGCCCGTGGCGATGCCTTCGGGTTCCGGTCCCTTGTCGTCGCTGCGGTTGTCTAGGGTGTTGTTGGCGTTGCTGGCATTAAAGAAGTTGGGCAGTAGGGCAGCAGTGATGCGCTCTAGATCGTCGCCGCTGTCAAAAATAATGTTGCCGGCAGTATCGACGATGGAGAAAGAACGGGCACCGAAGGAGACGATGCGGTCTTGATCGCCATCGCCATCTAGGTCACCTGTCACTGTGGTAATCAGACGCCCCAAGTTGGTACTTGCCTGCAACTCGGCCGCATTAGGAAACTGGGCAGGGTCGAGGGTGCGGGTGCTAAGCCGTGCTTCTTCGCTAAAGCCAGCGCGATCGCGGGAGTCCCCTTCGTTGGCAAAGACAAAGAAGGTTTGTCCACCGCTGACAAAGGAGGCGATCGCATCGGGTTGATAGATACCGAGCACCGGAGCCTTACGGATATTGATGCCGTTTTGGTCGTTGGGGTCAAGACCATTGGACTTATTGAAGTTAATAATGCCCAGACGGACAGGCTCGGGATTGGCGGCTAGGTTGACGGTGCCATTGCCCGTAATGGGGGCAGGCTGCAGACCAAAGTCTTGGTCGTTGAGGATGGCAATGCGATTGGCATCAATGACGGCCAGCCCCTCCAGCTTAGACACGCCCTCATAGCCCAGGGAGCCAGCATTGACCACCAGTTGCTTGAAGACCGGGCGCACGCCAGCAGCCACCAGCTCATCGACAGTCAACTGCTCGATCGCCGTTTTGCCCGCCGGGAACGTAATCGCCCGGTTGTTAATGTTGGTGGCATTCTTGATGTCAATCTCGTAGATCAACTTATCGGACTGCAGGGTGGTGCGATCATCCCGCTCGGCGACGTAGAAGCGCCCGTTGCCAATGTAGGCCGCATCGCCAATTTTGTCGGCGCGGGCGACACCGGCACCGGAAATGTCATCCAGCACGTAGATAAACTCGCCGGAGACCGTCGGGGTAGCGGGGTTGCTGATGTCCAACTCCAAAATCCGCAGCAGGCTAGAAGCACGGGATGTGGTGTCGCCCGTGGTGTCGGGGTTATCAATGGGGCTTTGAATGAAGGCATAGAGGCGGTTGCGATCCGTATCGATGGCGATCGCCTCAAACCCGCGATTAGCACGACGGCTGCCGTACACGCTGGGGAAAAGTTCCACCCCAAAAGTACCCACGGCTTGCCCCACGGCGGCAGCGGTGCCCTGGGGAATAAAGCGGTTGATCAATACGCCGTTCGCATTGAAGCGATAGACCGCCGGACGGTATTCATCCACCATCCAGAAGGTGCCATCGTTGGCAAAAGCAATGCCTTCAAGGTCGGCTCCGAAGGGATCGTTGGTCAAACGGTTGCCAAACAGATCGACGCCCACCTCATCGGTGAAGGCGCTGCCCTGGGCCCCCGCCTGCAGGTTAGGGCGGCCGGTGATAGGCGTGGTGCCATCCTGACGGAAGAGCAGGGTTTGCTGCACGTTCCCAAAAGCACCCGTCGTGGGGTTCAATTCAAACGTAACAATCCGTGATTGATAGTTAGGTAGGGCAAAGGGACGCTCGTTCCCCGCGACGTTGGTCAGAATATCGGTCGGCTCGCCATTGGGGCCGCGATCGGGGTGGGTGACAAAGATCAAGTTGCCATTGGCTGCCGTACCGCGATAGGCCAAGCCGGAAAAGCCGCCGAGGCGAATTTCCTGCCCCGGGGTTGTCTGGGTGGCATTGCTGGGATTAACCGTCGCCGTGGTTCCCAACACCGGGCGATCCTGCCAATCGAAAGTGGTCAGGGTGGGCAGATCCTTGCTGAAATCCTTGAATCCTAAGGGCAGGATCCGCTCAACAGTAGCGGTTTCCACATCCACCACTGCCAGGGCATTGTTTTCCTGGAGCGTGACCCAAGCTTTTCGGCCATCGGCTGAAAAAGCAATATATTCTGGCTCCAGATCCTGGGCCACGGTGGCATTGGGGCCAAAAATCCGCACACCCTGTTGGCGCAATTCTTCACGGCGGTTGTTGAAGCCCGTAAATCCTGCCGTTGCTACCGGAACGGTGCCCGTGGCAATGCCTGCCAACCCACCGGAGTTGCGTAGATCAATAATGGTTACCGAACCCTCGGGATCAACGGTATAGGGTTCATTGGGTTCCCCTTCATCGGCAGTCAGCACCCGCAATCCATCGGGGGTAAAGGTCACAAAGTCCGGAAGAAATCCAGTCTGCACCGATCGCAGGAATGCACCGGTAGCAGCATTGAAGAACTGCACTTCACCCCGGGCCTGCAGGTTACTGGCACCGACAATGGCCACAGCTACGGCCACCAGACCTTCGCTGACGGTGCCCCGCTTACCCACGGCCACGCTATTGGGCAAGGCATTAGAGCCAACAGGCACGTTGGTGGTGCTCAGGGGTAGCTGGTTGATGAGAGTGGGCGTGGCTGGGTTGGTCAGGTTAAAGACTTCAACAACCGTCCCAGCCACCACGAACAAACGTCGGGAGCCAAGGTCTACGGCCGGAATTTCCGCTCCGTTGGCGCTTTGGATACCGCCAATTTTGGTTAAAAATCCCGGTTGGGCTACGTTCACCGCGAAGGTGCCCACATTGGTAGCCGCAGCAAACTGGCCGGCGTTGTCTGCCACTTGGTTGGCTTCGAGGGCAATGGTGTAGCTACCATTGTCAGCCGCATCCCAGGTGCCGCCGGGGGCCACGATTTGATAGGTAGCTTGGCGGGGCGTGCCGTTGGTGTTGGTATCCACGCTTACGAAGGTCGCCAAGGCATTGAATCCATTGGGGCCCGTCACGCGCAGGTCCGAATTATTGAGGGTGGTGACGTTAATGGCATTGTTATCCTGAAAGCGCACCACAATGGTTTGAGTGGTGCCACCAGCCACTGTAATGGTAGGCGCAGAGACCAAGGTGGCCGTTGGGGCGGGGTCGGTGGGAAGGGCGGGATTGATGCTGCCCACAGTGTTAATGGCAAAGTTGTCGAAGGCAGCGGGTGTGGTTGTACCCGTCGAAAGGGCGAAATTCGGTGCTGTCCCCGCCGTCACGGAGGCGACCCAAGCATTGGCTGCGGAACCCGTGCTGGCTCCGATGCGTCCCACATAGCTAGGATTAAAGCCAGCATCCACAACCGTGGTGCCGGTGAGAACTATCCCTGCAGTGCTTTGGCGGAACGTGATTGCTCCATAGGATATGTCCGTCGCACCGTCATCCAAAGTGGCAACGGAGTCGAGGATGGTGATACCAACGGGCAGGGACTCTGGGGTGCCGTTGTTGTCAACATCAAAGTCATCAGTGAGGGTCGGAGCGGTGGGAGCTTGATAGAGCAAAAAGGTTACCGAGCTGTTTTCAATATCAGTGCCGCCGCTGTCTGCACTGAAGAAAGTGAGTCCCGAAAAGCCTGGTGCGCCGCTAGTGAGCACCACAGATTGTGGGTCAAAGGTGTAAGGGCTATTCTGCTGCCGTAGCACCAAGTATCCATTGGAGCCAAAGGTTAATCCCGAGAGATTGAAAATGGTCTGCACATCTCCGGGGCCGCCACCAGAGTCACCTTCAATGCCAACCAAAAAGGTGTTAGCAGGAATAACAGAGTTGGGCGTGCCCACGAGTTCGACAAATTCATTGGGGGCGTCAGTCCCGGGTGGGTTGAAGAATATTTCGCTAATGCGTACCATCACGGACTCCTTTTATGGTGAATGCTGACAGGCAACTGAGGGGAGAAGATCTTTGGCGATCTTGCAAAAAAAGCAGATCCTCTTAACAAGCCATCGACATTTTCTATCAGTCTGTCCCCATACCAAGTTAAGGCCTGGATAAGGAATGCTTAAGCCGGAAAATAATGCCAATTCCGGACATAGTCATTAACAAGAATCGTAACTTTATCGAAAAAGTCACTGCAAAAAACATGTCTTTTGCTTGCGAATTCGTCATTACTCGCGCATGTTTTTGAGATAGCTGGGGCAATGTGTTCGACTGCAGCAGGAACGAAAAACCCTCTCTAGAAAAAGATTCTAGGCGATACAAGCTTATCTAAATCGCCCTTGAGCCGCACAACCTTGACAAAGCTAGTGGATCGGAAATGCTTTTTATTTGCTAGAAAATTTACTTGGCGCTCGTTCCCCAGACGTTAATCAATCAATCTTGACAATTCTGGAAATAATCCTGGAAAAGAAACATTAACTTTAGTTACTTCCGTAAACTTTGCTTTTTATTTTGGACACGAATGTTCACCATCGCATGAGTTTCTGCTCGCAACTCTCCCTATTTTTTTATTACCCAAGACAATTCGCCGGTCGATTTATTCTCGGCTTACTCTCTACGGCAAAAAATCTCTCCCTGGGAAACCCCACTTCCCTAGGGAAAAGAAATGCTCCGTTGCCTGCTCCAATAGGGAATTAGTCGATAACTTGAACGTCTACGTCGATGACCCCGGGCGGTGCGGGGCGGACAAAGCGGTTGTTATGCACCTCGAGCACTTCACCGCAACTAGGACACTGCATCTGACCTTGCCGATCGCCACTGAACGTAGTACCGCAGGTGGGGCATTGGGAAGTAACGATGCGGCGTTGCACCCACCAGCGCACGCCCCAGAGCCCGATAACAGGGGCGATCGCCAGCACAACCACAAAAATAGCCAGGGAATTCAGCAGCCATCGCCCCCCAACCGTACCAAGCAGGGACAAAATCAATAGAGTCGTGAGGAGCGATCGCCAGGAAACTTGCATAGTGCACCGATCCTAGCACGGGATCTGGGAGGGGCGAATCGCCGCCCGCATGGCGGTTTCCAACTGGGCAGTGACTTGGGCAACGCACTCCTTGGCGGCACTGCGACTCGATTGGTAGGTGGCAAAATGCTCTGCGACCGAGATCGGTTCGCCTACGGAAATCAGCAAATGGCGATCGCCTAAATAGGGGATGTTGCCAAAGGGCGTACCCTTAACGCGACCTAGGGCCCGCCACACCAGGGTTAGCATTTCCGCGTAGCGGTTGGGGCTCGGGCGATCGGCAATGTAGGTGCCCGAAATGGGTTGGATGCTCTCTGCTAGGCGCATGTGCCATTCGGCCAGCCCCGCCTCCCGGGCTAGGGCATCGGCAAAGTAGCGCTCCACCATCGTGCGCTGGGTGAGGTCACTGCGATAGATGCGGTCCCAGGTGGCCTGCTCGACCCGCCGACAGCGATCGACAATGGTGCCCTTGGGCGTGATGTTGTGGGGTGCTTCCGCCACGCGCAAAATGCGATCAATAAGATGCTCCAACTGACTGGGCAGATCCCCCTCCGGCGGGCTCTCCCGACCAAAGGCAGGATAGTGCTGTCCGTAGTGCGATCGCACCTGCTGGATCAGGTGGTGCCCCAAATGGATCAGGCGATCGTAGCGGGCAGTGGGGTCGGGGGGTGGGAGGGTGATGCCACTTTCCTGCTCGATGTGCAGCAGGAGGCGATCTACCGCCGGCCACGACAGGTTTTGGTACTCATATTGCAGGTGCACCGGCACGATCAGCACCTCTTCCGAGCGTCCGGCCTTGGCCAAATCCTCCGCGCCCCAAAAGGCCATCTGGGCAGTACCCGGCTCCAGTTGGGCAAGGGTTTCGCTCTGTCCGTTGGTGGCGCCCTCGGGGGCCAGGGCAATGGGGAACTCGCCCTGCAGAAACGTCTGACGGATCACCTGAAGCGCCTGGCGGTCGAGCTTGCCCCGGTAGATGGAAATGCCGCCGAGACGGGGAAACAACCAATTGACAATTTCGCCGGCCCAAAGGGCCACGCCGCGATCATAAATGAAGGCACTGTGGATCGGCTGCCGTAGGGGAATGCCCATTTCCCGAGCTTTTTGGGGCAGTGCGTGGGCAAATAGATACAGCATCGCCAAATGATCGTCGGTGGTGGGATGACGGAAGGCGACGTAGTACCGCACTTTGCCTGCATCCCGCTGCGCCGTCAGGTGCACCAAGCGATCGATATGGGTGGTTTCAATGACCGCAATTCGCCGCTGCCATCGCAACCAGTGGGGAAGCAGCGATCGCACCACCCCATGCACCCAGGGAGAAAATTGCGGGGGGTAGAACGTCAGGGCGGGAAGGGCACCGGGAACAATCATGGGGGATGGCAACAACAACAACACATACCTTAGCGGATTCCTCCTAGGACATAGCAGCAAACTAGACCACCCTGAAAACTGGCAGCGCCCAAAAAAATTCAGGTGCGCTAGGATAAGCCATAGCTTCTCCATGCCGCCTATGTTACGCATCACCACCCAAAGACTAGAAGCAGAGTCAGAGCTGCTCCGCATTGGCAACCGCATGTTTGATGAGCAGGTTTTTCATAAGGAAGCCACGGTCACGGAAGTATTGCAAGCGGTGCGCCGCCAGGGAGATGAGGCGCTGCTACGGTATACCGCGGAGTTTGATCAGGTGACCCTCACCGCGGCAGAACTGCGGGTATCCGGTGCCGAGCTAGATGCGGCCTATCAGCAGGTCAAAGGCGATCTCCTTCGGGCGATCGAGTTAGCCCACAGCCGCATTGAGGCGTTCCACCAAAAGCGCCTACCCCAAAGCTGGGTTTCCTTCGACCCCGATCGCGATGTGGTGCTGGGCAAGCGGTACACCCCCGTGGATGCGGCGGGCATCTATGTCCCTGGGGGCAAGGCCAGCTATCCCAGTACGGTGCTGATGAATGCGGTACCGGCGATCGCCGCTGGGGTGAAGCGGGTAGTTATGGTGACTCCGCCGGGGCGGGAAAAAACCCTCAATCCGGCCATTTTGGTGGCAGCCCAAGTCGCGGGCGTGGAAGAGATTTATCGGGTGGGCGGGGCCCAGGCGATCGCCGCCCTGGCCTATGGCACCCAAACCATCCCCCGGGTGGATTTGATTACGGGGCCGGGGAACATCTACGTGACTTTAGCTAAAAAGCAGGTGTTCGGTCAGGTGGGCATCGATACCCTGGCGGGCCCATCCGAGGTGCTGGTGATCGCCGACGACACCGCCCATCCCCGCCACGTAGCTGCCGATCTGCTGGCCCAAGCGGAGCACGATAGCCACGCGGCCGCCATTTTGATTACCCCCAGCGAGCGGCTGGCCCAGGAGGTCAACAAGGAGATTCTCCGCCAACTGGAGCACCATCCCCGCCGCACCCTCACCGAAAAGGCGATCGCCAATTACGGGGCCACCATCGTTGTTGCCGATTTGGCGGAAGCCGCTGCCCTATCCAACAAATTCGCCCCCGAGCACCTGCAGTTGGAAGTTGCCGAACCCTGGGAACTGCTGCCCCTCATTCGCCACGCCGGAGCGATTTTCTGCGGTCACTTCACCCCCGAGGCCGTAGGCGATTACCTCGCCGGGCCCAACCACACCTTACCCACGAGCGGAGCCGCCCGCTACGCTTCGCCCCTGAGCACCGAAACCTTCATGAAGCATTCCAGCATCATCCAGTATGGGGCTGATGCCCTAGCGGAAGTGGCCGAAGCCATTACCCTGCTGACCGAAGCCGAAGGCCTGCCCTCCCACGGCGATTCCGTGCGCCTGCGGCAAGAATGATGGCCCTAGTTGATGCCATCGGCTATACGGCAGCGGTGCTGACCACGTCGGCTTTTTTGCCCCAAGTGATCCAGGTATGGCGATCGCGTTCTGCCAAGGATCTCTCCCTGCCGGCCCTCCTTACCTTTATCATCGGCATTACCCTGTGGCTTACCTACGGGTTGATGGTGGCCGAAATGCCGATTATTGTGGCTAATTTGGTAACCTTGCTGCTCAATCTTTTTCTCCTGCGCCTGAAGCTGCGTTACTCCTAAATCCATGCTGCGTGCCGATCTCGATCACCTCACTCCCTACAGTGCCCACCTCGTTCCCGGGGATGCCCGTAAGCTCGATGCCAACGAAGCGCCCCTAGATCTGCCCCCGACGCTCAAGGAAAAGCTGGCCCGTTACCTCGTTACAGAACTATCCAGCAACCGCTACCCCGATGGCGTGTATGGGGCCCTGCGCCAAGCGATCGCCCACTATGCCGGTGTTCCCGCAGCTTGGATCGCCATCGGCAACGGCTCCGACGAACTGATCCGCTCCCTGCTGTTGGTCAGCGCCCTACACCGGGGCGGCATTTTGGTGGCCGATCCCACGTTTTCCATGTACGGCATTTTGGCCCAAACCCTAGGGATCCCCGTACATCGCCTGGAGCGCCACACCACGGACTGGGCCTGGGACTTGACAGCCGCCAACAAAGCGATCGCCCAGGAAGCCATTGCCATAGTTTTTTTGGTGCACCCCAACTCCCCCACGGGCAACAGCCTGACGGCTCAGGAACGGGACTGGCTTGCGGGTTTGCCGCCCAACGTGCTGGTGGTCATCGACGAGGCCTATTTTGAATATGCCCAGAACACCCTGGTTTCCGAACTGCCCCAGCATCCCAACTGGGTGGTTTTGCGCACCTTCTCCAAGGGGTTTCGCCTCGCAGCCTATCGGGTGGGCTACGCGATCGCCCAACCCCACCTCGTTACTGCCCTCGAAAAAGTGCGGCTGCCCTATAACCTGCCCACCCTTTCGGCCCATGCCGCCCTCCTGGCCCTAGAGCATCGGCAAGAACTCCTAGGCGACATTCCTCAGCTACTGCAAGAACGCGATCGCCTCTATGCCGCCTGGCAGGCTTGGAGCCCCGCACAAATCCAGATTTGGCCCAGCACAGCCAACTTCCTCTATCTCCGCACGTCCCACGACCGGGCCCTCCAGGAATTTCTCCAGCAGCGGAACATCTGGGTTCGGCGCACGGGCGGCGGTTTGCGGATCACCGTGGGTACGGCCCCCGAAAATCACCACCTCAGGGAGTCCTGGGCTCAGTTTTGGGAAGCTCTCTAGGTACTCCTCCTGGACGGACGCCGGTAGAGAAACTGCGCTGAGGTGGTCATCGAATTGGGCGATCGCCCATTCCTAGCAACCAAACCAAGTTCTCCCATGGCAGATCGAGCGCGTGATCGCACCTCAGTCTACTCCCAGCGAACCCCAGTGCGTTTTGAACGAGCCGCAGTGCGCTTTTAACGAACCCCAGTGCGCTTTGGACGAACCGCAGTGCGCTTTTAACGAACACCAGTGCGTTTTGAACGAGCCGCAGTGCGCTTTTAACGAACCCCAGTGCGCTTTGGACGAACCGCAGTGCGCTTTTAACGAACACCAGTGCGCCTTGGGCGTACCGCATTGCGTTCCCAACATGCTCCGGTGCCTTTGGGGTTGCGTTGCCGCAGTGGATGCTCCTAACCAGAGGTGGCAAACTGTGCCGTGGGTAGGGTACACAGGCTTCCGGTGCCTCAAAACTTGAAAGTGTTGTGCAGAAACCGAAAAGTTCGTCATTGATCCGAACTTACCGGGTAAGACCCTGATTTTTGCCGTCAATGATGCCCATGCGGATATTGTGGTCGATCAGGTTAAGAAGGCAATGGCTGATTATTATGGCGAGATAGAAGATGCCGCCGTTCGCAAGATTACGGGCAGTGTGGACAAGGTAGGGGAGCTGATTCGTTCTTACCGTAATGATGCGATGCCTAAGATTGCGGTTACGGTTGACCTGTTGACCACGGGCATTGATGTTCCTAAGATTATCAATCTGGTGTTTTTGCGGCGGGTGAATAGCCGCATTCTTTATGAGCAGATGTTGGGACGGGCAACCCGTCAATGTCCTGAGATTGATAAAGAAACTTTCCGTATTTTTGATGCGGTTGATTTATATGCCAATTTGCAGGATGTGACCCAGATGAAACCTGTTGTGGTCAATCCTTCCATCACCCTTGAGCAGTTATTTGATGAATTTGCTCAGGTAACGGAGGATGATCACCGCGCTACTATTCGTGATCAGATCGTGGTTAAACTGCGGCGAAAGTTACGGCGATTGGCGGATCAAGCCAGAGAAAGCTATGAAGCGCACATTGGCGAAACGCCAGAACAGACGCTAGCGCGGTTCAGCACTGCCCCCTTGTCAGAATTGGCAGGCTGGGTGAGCGATCGCCCTGGTGTCGGGCGGATTCTGGACGGTCATCCCGAAGGCGGCAAGGGGAGCTTTTTGCCGATTTCTCATCATCCTGATGAGGTTATTGCCGTGACCCGTGGTTATGGATCGGGTCAAAGACCCGATGATTTTCTGGATAGCTTTACCGCCTATGTGCGGGATAATGTCAACAAGTTGGCAGCCTTGACCGTGGTATTGCAAAGGCCGCGAGAGCTAACCCGTGCTCAACTGCGTGATTTGCGCTTAGAGCTTGATAAGATGGGCTATTCAGAAACCAATTTGCGCCAAGCGTGGCAGGATGCCAAAAATGAGGATATTGCCGCCTCAATTATTGGCTTTATCCGTCAGGCGGCGTTAGGTGATCCGCTGATTCCTTATGCCGAGCGGGTCAGGAATGGCATGAGGCGGATCATGGCAAAGCGGGTATGGACAGAGCCACAGCGCCAATGGTTAAAGCGGATTGGTGAACAGGTGGAGCGTGAGTTTATTGTCGATCGCGCCGCTCTTGACCAAGAACCTTTCCAAAAAGACGGAGGGTTTAATCGTCTGAATCGTATTTTTGATGGACAACTGGAAGCAATTCTAGGAGATATAAACGAGGAATTGTGGCGAACGACAGCTTGATGAGTACCAGTAACGTAACCCGCGATATTGTCGCGAAACTTTGGAATTTGTGTCATATCCTGCGGGATGATGGCATCACCTATAACGAATATGTCACCGAGCTGACCTATTTGTTATTTCTCAAGATGCTGGCGGAGACAGGGCGCGAAAGCCGTTTACCGACTGAGTATCGCTGGAGTGAACTGGATAGCCGCCAAGGGTTAGAGCAGTTGGAGTTTTACCGCCAGCTTCTGCTTGATCTGGGGAATCAGAAAAAGGTTGCTGACCCCGTGATCCTGGCTATTTTTACCGATGCTCAAACCAGACTGAGAAAGCCTACCAATTTGAAATCACTCACGGATGCGATCGATCGGCTGGACTGGTTCTCGGCACGGGAAGAGGGCTTAGGCAATCTGTATGAAGGCTTGCTGGAGAAGAACGCCGCCGAGAAGAAATCCGGGGCAGGTCAATACTTCACCCCGCGCCCCTTGATTGATTGCATAGTCAGGCTAGTGAAGCCCCAAGCGGGGGAGGTGATCCAAGACCCGGCATCGGGAACGGGTGGTTTTTTGGTGGCGGCGGATCAATATGTGAAGTTGCATACCGATGATCTTTATACCCTGACTAAGGATCAGGCGCATTTTCAGCGCAATGAGGCTTACCGAGGGTTGGAGCTAGTGCCCGACACGCACCGTCTTTGCCTGATGAATTTGATGTTGCACGGCATTGAAAGTGTGGTGTTGTGTGGGGATAGCTTGTCACCCGATGGGGAGAGCTTGGGCAAGGCTGATGTGATCCTGACGAATCCACCATTCGGGACAAAGAAGGGCGGCGGACGACCCACCAGAGCAGATTTTTCTGTGACGGCAGAAACCTCTAACAAGCAGCTTGCCTTTGTGGAGCATATTTATCGTGCCCTGAAACCAGGTGGCAGAGCGGCGGTGGTGTTGCCGGATAATGTGCTGTTTGAGGATAATACAGGACGCAAGCTCAGACAGCAACTTATGGAATTATGCGATCTGCATACCATTTTGCGCTTACCTACCGGCATTTTTTACGCCCAGGGGGTGAAAACCAATGTGCTGTTTTTCACGCGGGGGCAGACCGATCGCGACAACACGAAAGCAGTTTGGGTGTATGACCTACGGGCAAATATGAACAGCTTTGGTAAGACCAGACTGCTCACGGTGGCGGATTTTGCCGAGTTTGAAACCGCCTTCGGTGATGACCCCTTAGGGAGTGCACCGCGCACCGATCAAGGCGAGGAGGGGCGATTTCGTTGTTTTACCCGTGAGCAGATTGCCGATCGCCACGATAATTTAGATATTAGCTGGCTGAGGGATACAAGTAATGACCCAGAGGATGAACTCACCGAGCCAGAAGACATTGCGGCGGCGATCACCAATCATTTACGGACAGCCCTGGCAGAGATTGAGATGTTTACTCAGGAGATCGATCATGAAAACCCAAACTGAAGTGTTGCAGATGTTAGCCCAGCAAAAGTCATCGTTATTGGCAACCTACCAAATTACCAGATTAGGTATTTTTGGTTCCTATGCTAGAGGAGAACAAACAGATCATAGTGATATTGATATTTTGGTTGAGTATGAGAAGGCTCCCAGTTTATGGCAATTAATTGAGTTACGAGATTATTTAAGTGAGTTGTTTGCCATCAAGGTTGATGTGGTGACAAGAAACGGACTAAAAGAAAGAATCAGGGAAAGAGTTTTGTCTGAGGTGATTTATCTGTGACAAAACGCAGTCTCTTAGAGTTTTTACGGGATATTTTAGAGGCGATCGCTGATATTGAGTCTTTTACCTCAGGCGTTGATTATGCCTCTTTTGTCGCAAACAGAGAGAAAGTTTTGGCGGTTGTAAAGTTACTAGAAAATATTGGAGAAGCTGTGAAGCAAATTCCTGATGACAAACGCAACCTTTATCCAAAGATTCCTTGGAAGTCTGTCGCAGGAACGCGAGATATTTTCATGCATCAATACTGGGAAATTGATACTGAGGTGGTATGGGCAACTCTGCAAGATTCTTTGCCATTACTCAAGATGGTGATAGTACAAATGGCTGCTCAAGAGGAGACAAACTCATGAGAAATTGGAAAGCGAAAAGCCACAAGAGGAGGAAGCTGGATGAGTGATTTGCCGAAGGGGTGGAAGCTAAACCGAGATCGCACAATGATCGCCACCCATTTGAGCAATGCCTTGCAAGAAATTGAGAAAATGATGGAAGAGTTTACCAGCAACGGAGAATCCCGATGACATTACAAGACTTAAAACAGCAAGTATTAGAACTACCTGAGTGCGATCGCTGGGTGTTGCGTAAGTTGTTAATCGAGTTATTGCAGCCCTCTAGTTTGACGATCTCAACCTTTGCTACACTGTCACAACAATTGAGCTAGTCGCATTCTGTATAACCCAGGAGTTGTAAATTAATGAGTATTCGTGAAACGATGTTATCTAAGTTAGAACAGTTGCCAGAACCGCTCTTAGAGGAAGTAAGCGATTTCATTGATTCTGTAATCTTGAAACATCAGAATAATGATAAAAATGATGATAAATTACTCAGCCTTTCTGATCGCTGGGCACGGTGGTTTACAGCAGTTGATCGCCTGGAAATTTCCCCGATCGAGCCAATCAATAATTTTCATGAGGAATTGCTGGATAAATATCGACAACAAGGGTTAGAGTTATGATTTTATGTGATGCTGGCGTTATCCTATGCTTGGTTGATCGCACACAACCTAAACACCATGGTTACAAAAAACAAGTTCTGCAACTCAACAAACCATTAATCACTACTTGGAGTTGCTTGACTGAGGCGATGTATCTAGCCTATCGTCGTGGTGGTTGGGCTATCCAACATCAACTGGGACAAATGCTGTTGGATCAAACTTTAGTCGTCTATGAAATTCAGCAAGATGCCCATAATCGTATTTTGGAATTAATGGCGCGGTATCAAGATCGCCCAATGGACTTAGCCGATGCCACGCTTGTACTAACAGCCGAAAAAACGGGTCGCAGAAAAATTCTGACACTGGATTCAGATTTTTTATTTTATCGCATTGGTGATAACTTGGATAATTTTGAGGTGATTCAAGTTGATGGATAAGGAATTGGAAGACGATGAGCCACCACAGGATACAACCCCATGAGTGAACGACCAGCGGCATGGAAAACAAATCGCCCAATGAACGCCAATCATTTGAGCAATGCCTTGCAAGAAATTGAGAAAATGATAGAAGAGTTTGTGAGTGGAGGCGACAAACCATGATTGCAGATGTTCAAGCCCGCATGAGTCCTGACGAGTATTTGGCATGGGAAGCCGAGCAACCGCTGAGGCATGAATATATCGATGGCGAAGTCTATGCCATGACAGGTGGGACATTACCCCATAATGCCATTGCCGTAAATCTGATCGGTGCATTACGGGGCAAGCTGAGAGGAACCGGGTGCAAAGTTTATGCGGCTGATGCCAAGGTGAGAGTTGCGGTGAACGGGCCATATTTCTATCCCGATCTGGTGGTGAGTTGTCATGAGCGCGATCGGCGGGCGACCGATGCCATCCATTACCCCAAGCTTGTTGTTGAGGTGTTGTCGCCGAGTACCGCTGGCTTTGATCGGGGTGATAAGTTCAAACTTTACCGCCGCATCCCCACACTGCAAGAATATGTGTTGATTGACTCTGAGAAGGTGGGCATAGACTGCTATCGCAAAACCAGTGCGGGTAAATGGGAACTAACTGCCTATCCAGACGATGCGACGGATGGGGAAGATGCGATTCTGGAGCTGTTGAGTATTGATTTTAGCTGTCCGCTAGCCCTAGTATATGAAGAATTGGAATTTCCCCAGCCAGAACAACCGGAACGGGAACTAATTCTATGATTTTCATGAGGAATTGCTGGATAAATATCGACAACAAGGGTTAGGGTTATTATTTTGTGTGATGCTGGCGTTATCCTATGCTTGGTCGTCGTGGTGGTTGGGCTATCCAACATCAACTGGGACAAATGCTGTTGGATCAAACTTTAGTCATCTATGAAATTCAGCAAGATGCCCATAATCGTATTTTGGAATTAATGGCGCAGTATCAGGATCGCCCAATGGACTTAGCCAATGCCACGCTTGTACTAACAGCCGAAAAAACGGGTTACAGAAAAATTCTGACACTAGGTTCAGATTTTTTGTTTTATCGCATTGGTGATAACTTGGATAATAATGATATTAATATTTTGGTTGAGTATGAGAAGGCTCCCAGTTTATGGCAATTAATTGAATTACGAGATTATTTAAGTGAGTTATTTACCATTAAGGTTGATGTGGCTACAAGAAATGGTCTGAAGGCAAGAATTAGAGATCGCATTTTAGCTGAGGTAATTTATCTATGACGGAGAATGCAACCATTGATCTAGACCAAAGAATCTTTGATAGACTTAATGTGTTTGAAGAAGACATTGCTGAGTTTTGTCAAAAATGGAAAATCGTTGAATTTGCAGTGTTTGGCTCAGTCCTGAGAGATGATTTTCGGAGTGATAGTGATATTGATGTTTTAGTTACCTTTGATTCAAATTTTTGCTGTAAACTGTCCGATCAATTGGCGATGCAGGATCAAATTGAAGCGTTGTTCAAGCGTTCTGTTGATCTAATACAAAAGAATTTACTAAAAAATCCCTACAGTCGAGCAGAAATCTTGCGATCTTGCCAGGTTATTTATGTCCGCAAGTAACAGAGATGCCGCTTCGTTATGGGAGATTTTTCGAGCAGTTAAACTGATCCAAACCTTTACTATGAATATGAGTTGTGACTCCTATCTTGTGGATGACCTTGTGCAAAGTGCTGTAGAACGCAAGTTTGAAATTATTGGAGAGGCGGCTCGTCGAATTTCTGATGAATTTCGTCAGGCTCATCCTGAAATTGATTGGCGTAGTTTGATTGGTCTACGGAACATCATTTCCCATCGTTACGATCAGGTCGATCATGCTCTTCTCTGGGACAGTATCGAGACTGTTTTACCGATTTTGCTGGAACAAATAAAAACTTTATTGCCGCCGATGCCTGAGATAGAAGAATAATGAGTAAGTCGATATTTTTCAGATTGAAGATTGGGAGGCAGAAACACTATGACCCGCGATCCAAACAACACAGAACCTTCAGTAGAAAGCAACCATGTGAGTGAATTGCCAATGGGGTGGGAGTTGGGGAAACTAGAAGATTTAACTCTTGATCCAAAGAACCATATTGTTGATGGTCCTTTTGGCTCTAATTTGAAGGCATCAGAATATTTAGAAGAAGGTATTCCAATAGTTAGACTACAGAATATTGATAGAAATTTCTTTATTGATAAAAATATCAAATTCATCAGTCATGAGAAGGCAAATCTTCTTAAACGACATAGTTTTATAAAGGGCGATATTATTATTACAAAGTTGGAAGACCCTTTAGGAAAAGCTTGCCTCGTGCCAGATAACCTCGAAGGAGGAATTATTGTTGCTGATGTGGTGAGGGTAAGACCTGATGAGCGATTTTCTTCAAAACGATATTTGGTTTACTTAATAAATTCCCAAGTAATTAGCAATCAATTATTAGTAGAAGTTAAAGGAACCACAAGACCTAGAGTTAATCTAAGCCATATTAGACACCTTCAAATTCCTATAGCGCTCCTCAATGAGCAACGGCGGATTGTTGCCAAGCTGGATAGTCTATTTACCCACAGCCGCCGCACCCGTGAGGAGTTGGAGCGCATTCCTAAACTCATTCAACGCTATAAACAGGCATTGTTAGAGGCGGCTTTTTGCGGCGATCTAACAGCAGATTGGCGAGAAGATAATCCAATATCTGAAAATGCAAAGGACTTGTTAATTCGACTTAAACAGCAGCAGGGAATTATCAGAGAATTAGTTTCCGCTGCTAATTTACATAGAGATCGTTCTTATGCATTTCTTCCTAGTAATTGGTGTTGGGCACAAGTCGAAGATATAGGTCAGGTTTTTTTGGGAAGGCAAAGATCTCCTAAAAATCACAACGGCTCCAATATGAGACCCTATGTTCGGGCTGCAAATATTACTTGGAATGGTTGGGATATATCTGACATCAAAGAAATGAATTTCGATGACCGAGATTTTAGAAAATATAAGCTCCAGCCTGGAGACGTTCTTATAAATGAAGGTTCTGGTAGTGCTGACGAAGTAGGAAAACCAGCGATATGGAACAACGAAATAGAAAACTGCTGCTTTCAAAATACGTTGATTTGTGTGCGCCCATTTGAATCAATGTCTCGATATTTATATCTTGTATTTCTTCATGCCGCTCGTTCTAAAATTTTTGTTGAAGAAACAAGAGGTGTCAATATTTTTCATATTGGGAAAGAGAGACTATCTCAGTTTAAGTTTGCCCTGCCTCCAATCGCAGAACAAAAAGAAATTGTTCAGCGAGTTGAAAAGCTATTCAAAACCATTGATTTGATGGAGCAGGAGTATCAAAAAGCCGGCGGGCTGTGCGATAGATTAGAGCAAGCCACCCTTGCCAAAGCCTTTAGGGGTGAGTTAGTGCCTCAAAATCCTGACGATGAACCTGCATCGGTATTGCTAGAGCGGATTCGCTCCGAAAGAGAGGCACAACCAAGGGCAAGGCGGTAAAATCAACCCAAAAACCTAGAGCGAAGTAGATGAATGACCTTGAAGGGGCGCGATGGTCTGCGACCGAGCTTTGCCCATCAATATGGGAGCGGCGATAGAAAAATTCTGGCTAACTTCACCGTTATGCCAAACCGAGAAGTCCGCTGAAGTGACTGACTTCTAGCCAAGATTAAGCAAGCACTGCTCAGATGTTTAGTTCCGAGAAGTTATCGGCGATCGCCTTTGATTAAATGTCGGGGGATTGGGGAGCTTGAAATTCCTGCCAGCGGGCAAAGAGGATCTGCCGTTGTTGCTGAGCTTCGGCCCGCTCAGCCTCGGCGGCGGCAATTTTTTCCGGGGGCGCTTTCTCCCGGAAGCTCTCATTGCTGAGGCGGTCATCGAGTTGGGCGATCGCCGCGTCGAGTTTTTGTAGGCTGCGCTCCAGCTTTTGCTGAAACCTATCTAGGTCGATCAGCCCCTCTAGGGGGACGAGCACTTCCACGGTGCCGGCCACCCCAGACAGGGATTGGGGCATGGCGATCGCCCCCACCACCCATTGCACTTCTGTCGCCTTGGTCAGTTCTCGGATGTAGCGCTCCGTGGGGCGGAGGCTGTCCAGCACCGCGGCATCGTCGCTGCGCAAAAGCACCGTAATGGGCTGACTGGGCTTGAGTTCGGCTTCGGCCCTGAGGTTGCGTATGATGCGGATAACAGCGATCAAAAGGGCAAATTGCGCCTCTAGGGCATCGTCAATCCAAGAAGTATCGGCTACGGGATAGGACTGCACCGCCAGAAATGTGGGACGCTCGTGGCGATCGCCCGCCGTCAGGATCTGCCACAGCTCTTCGGTAATGTGGGGCATAAAGGGGTGAAACAGGCGCAGAATACCTTCCAGAACCAAAAACAACACCTGCTGGGCCAGCCGTGACCCCATCCCGGGGCTTTGCAACCGTCCCTTCACCAGTTCGATGTACCAGTCGCAAAAGTCTCCCCAAATGAAGTCGTAGAGCACCCTAGCCGCCTCTCCCATGCCGTAGCGATCCATCTGGTTGCGCACTTGGGCGATCGTGCGGTGGTAGCGGGAAAGGATCCAGCGATCGCCCAGTTCCAGATCCATGGGCACAAACTCCTCCGCCTCCCGACACTCCGGCGTCAGGTTCATCAGCACGAAACGGGAAGCATTCCACAGCTTGGTGGCAAAGTTGCGGGCGGTTTCGACGGTGGCGGACGCATCGGTTTTGCGGTTGTAGTCTAGGCGAATGTCCTGACCAGCCCCCACCACTTCCTTGACCAGGGCATAGCGCAGGGCATCGGTGCCATAGTTGTCAATCAGCAGCAACGGGTCGATGCCATTATTCTTCGACTTCGACATCTTCTGGTTGTTTTCGTCCCGCACGAGGCCGTGAATGTAAACCGTACCAAAGGGCATCTGTCCGGTCAGCCAGCCGGACATCATCGTCATTCGGGCCACCCAGAAAAAAATGATGTCGAACCCCGTCACCAGCAATGTCGTGGGGTAGAACCGCTGCAAATCCGCCGTTTCTGCCGGCCAGCCCAGGGTAGAAAAGCACCACAGCCCCGACGAAAACCACGTATCCAGGACGTCCCCATCCTGCTCTAGGGGCACATCCGCGCCAAAGCGATCGCGCGCCTGCTGGGCGGCTTCCTCCGCATTGCGCGCCACAAACACCGTGCCATCGGGGGCATACCAGGCCGGAATTTGGTGCCCCCACCACAACTGGCGCGAAATACACCAATCCTTGAGCTTAACCAGCCAGTCCCGGTAAACCTTGGCCCAGCGATCGGGGACAAATTGGGGAGATTGGTTGCCATCGAGGTCTGCCAGGGCGCGATCGGCTAGGGGGCGAATTTTGACAAACCATTGGGTAGAAAGGTAGGGCTCGACCGGTACCTTGCCGCGATCGGAATAGGGCACTGTGTGGGTGTAGGGCTCGATCCGTTCCACCAAGTCCAATTCCTCTAGGGCCGCCACCACCCGCTTGCGGGCTACAAAGCGATCAAGTCCGGCAAAGGCGCCGCCCTGCTCGTTCAGGGTACCGTCGGGATTGAGAATATTGATGAAGGGAAGCTGGTGGCGCTGACCGATTTCAAAGTCGTTGAAGTCATGGGCGGGCGTTACCTTGACGCAGCCGGAGCCAAAGGTGGGATCGACATAGGCATCACCAACGATGGGAATCTCCCGATCCTGCAGGGGCAGGCGCACGGTTTGCCCAATGAGATGGGCATAGCGTTGATCCTCGGGATGCACCGCCACGGCCGTATCGCCAAGCATGGTTTCGGGGCGGGTCGTAGCCACCACCAAGTGCCCAGTTTCCTGGCTGAGGGGATAGCGAAAATGCCACAGAAAACCCTGCACCTCCTGATTGTCCACCTCAAGGTCAGAAACCGCCGATCGCGAGGCCGGACACCAATTGACCAGATATTCTCCCCGGTAGATCAACCCCTCACGATGGAGGCGCACAAAGGCCTCCTGCACCGCTGCCGACAGTCCCGCATCGAGGGTGAAGCGCTCCCGCGACCAATCGGCGGAGGCTCCCAAGCGCCGGATCTGGTTGACAATGGCTCCCCCGGATTCGGCTTTCCACTGCCAGGCTCGCTCCAAAAAAGCTGCCCGCCCCAGGGTGGTGCGATCGCATCCTTCGGTCTTGAGCTGCCTTTCTAGCAGGGTCTGCACGGCAATGCTGGCATGGTCGGTGCCCGGCAGCCAAAGTACGTTTTTGCCATTCATGCGTTGGTAGCGCACCGTCGTATCGATGAGGGCAATTTCGAGGGCATGGCCTAGGTGCAGGTTCCCGGTCACGTTGGGCGGCGGAATCATGATGCTAAACACGGGCCGCTCGCTGGTGGCATCTGCTACAAAGATCCCACTTTCCTCCCAGCGGGTCTGCCAGTGGCGATCGCGTTCTTGGGGGGCATACTGCTTGGGCAACGTATTGGCGTTCATAACCGGGGCGGGGCACAAAATCTCTCCCAATAGTACGCTAGGATGACTCTATGCATCAGTCCTATCGCCTCATTTCCCTCCTGCCCAGCGCCACCGAAATCATCCACGGTTTGGGGATGGTCGACCATTTGGTCGGGCGGTCGCATGAGTGCGATTTTCCCGAGGGGGTGCAGCACCTCCCGGTGTGCACAGCCCCTAAATTTTCCCCCGAGGGTACCAGCCAGCAAATCCACGATCGCGTTACAGAAGTGCTGCACAATGCCCTGAGCGTCTACCGCGTTGATCTGGAACTGCTGCGGCAACTGCGCCCCACCCACATCATCACCCAGTCCCAGTGCGAAGTGTGCGCCGTCAGTCTGTCCGATGTAGAGGCCGCGGTAGCAAGCCTGATGCACCACGACCCCACCCTCGCACCCCAACTGATTTCGCTCCAGCCCAATTTTTTGGCCGAGGTGTGGCAGGACATTGAACGGGTTGCCCAAGCCCTCGACCTGGATCCCCAGCCCCTCCTGCAGGATCGGCAACGACGACTCGCGGAGTGCCAAGGGGCGATCGCCGGGTTGCCCCAGCCCCGAGTGGCCTGCATTGAGTGGATTGAGCCCCTGATGACCGCCGGCAACTGGATTCCCGAATTGGTTACCCTCGCGGGGGGCATTCCTGTCCTGGCCGAAGCAGGCAAGCATTCTCCGTGGATCGGTTGGGCGGATCTGAGTACCGCAGAGCCCGATGTGCTGGTGTTCATGCCCTGCGGTTTTGACCTGTCCAAGACCGCCGCCGAGGTCGCTGCTTCCTTTGCGGCCCATCCCCAGTGGCAGGAACTGCCCGCCGTGCGATCGGGGCGCGTGTATCTCACCGATGGCAATGCCTATTTCAACCGTCCCGGGCCGCGCCTGCTGGATTCCCTAGAAATTTTGGCGGAGATATTCTATGGCAACCACCTTCCCCACCGTTATGCCAATGCCTGGATGCCCCTAGAAAACTGCCAGGTCTCGCGCACTGCTTCGGGCGATCGCTCCCCAGGGGCAGCCCTCAAATAGCGTTCACTGCGTCCATAAAGAATTCGCAAAAAATTCGTAAAAACCAAAAACCCATAAAAACAAGGGGGATAGCTCTCTATCCCCCCAAGGGTGTATCCATGGTTTCACTCCCGGTTAGGAACCTAGGCAATCCAGGCAACCTAGCAGGAGTGGGCTTGCCAGTTGCGTTCGAGCACTTCGTTAGCGTTGACACCAATTTGCTGGGCAGCACGGGTCAGCACGGCTTCGCTGCGGAGTTTGTCTTGCTGACGGTTGCGGACGGAGGTGCTGCGGAGTTGTTCTTTGATAGACATGACATTTACCTCTTGGAAACTCTTTTCATGACTTTAATATAACATAGATTGTATCTATTGCTACGGTTTGTCCAATTAAAGCCAGAAATTTTAATTTGTCTTTCTTATGTATTTACTGTGAGCAAAAAGTTTTACTTATAAAAATGCGGCCAAGGCAGTGCTGCGCACCCCGGATCGCCCGGACGTGCTCTTGGGTAACGGAACCGCCTAGGCGGACGGCAATGGATTTGTCCTTGTCAGGCAGTCTTGCAGGTGGGAAAGAATCAGGGCTTGGGCATCCCCCAACTGGCTGTAGGAGAAATACCAGGGTAGCCCGGGTGGCAGGTGGGGCAGCAGGTGATCCCGCAGATAGGGGCTGCCGTAGAAGGCAATGCCGCGTAGCTGTCCCCGATCGCCCAGATCCTGGAGAAATTCCAGCCAGGGGGTGACGCAATCTCCCGATGGGGTAAACGGATTGCCCCGACTAAAAATTTGCACCCAGACGTTTTCGAGGCGATCGCCCCTGAGAAAGGGTAGGGTTTGGCGCTGCACTGTGAGAACATCGACTGCCGGGAGGCGCAGCAGGGGATCGGTAAGGGGCAGGTGATCGGCGATCGCCAGTTGGATGGCAATGGGGCCGGTAGGCGTCTGGCGGGACATGTGCCAGGATGCCGCTGCGATTTCCTGGGCGCAGTGGCGATGGCCCCCAAAATCCACCTGTTCTAAGGAAATCGAGGGGCCCCGCTGAGTCTTTTGACGGGCGCGATCAATGCGCTCAAGGGAAGCTTCCAGACGCTTCATACTCAGGGCCCCAGCGGCAACGGCCTGACCAATCGCGGCGATCGCCCCATCGGCATCTACGGGCATGAGAAGGAGGTCAACTCCGGCCTGCAGCGCCTTGACTGCGGCAACATCGGCAGCATAGCGGCGAGTAATCCCCCCCATCATCAGGGCATCACTGACGATCAAGCCTTTAAAACCCAACTCTCCCCGCAGCACATCTGTCAGCCAACGCCGGGAACAGGTGGCCACCTCTTCATCCACTTGGGGCACCACCACATGGGCTGTCATCACCGCATCTACCCCCGCCTCCAGGGCAAACCGGAAGGGCAGGGCATCCCCTTGCCGCCAAAAATCCAGGTCGCCCGCCACGGTGGGCACTGCCAGGTGAGAATCCACCACCGTATCCCCATGCCCCGGAAAATGCTTGGTCGTTGTCAGCATTCCAGGAACAGATTGCGCCCCCCACAAAAATGCCCGGCTTCCGGCGATCGCCTCTCCGGGGGTTTCGCCGAAGGCACGGACGTTAATCACAGGGTTTTGGGGATTGCGGTTGATGTCGCCCACGGGGGCCAGAAGCCAGTTCAGTCCTAGGGCGCGGGCTTCAAGAGCAGTGATCTGTCCCATGGCCACCGCCAGTTCGGGACGTGCGGCAGTAAGGGCCATCGGTGGCGGAAAGCGGGTACCGCCAGGAAACCACTGTCCCACCCCCTCCTCCACATCGGCGGCCAGCAGCAGCGGCTGGGGGGCCCAGGATTGCAACTGCTGAGTTCGTGCTGCCACCTCCGTGATACTACCGCCAACGAGGATGACACCACTGACGCCAGCTTGCAGGTGCGATCGCAGGGACTGGTTCGCGAGCTCCCATTGGGGGTATTGGCGCTGGTGATCCCAGGCGTAGCCCGAGGCCCGCAGCACCAAAAGCTGAGAAAATGGGGCAGGCATCAGAATTCCAGGGCAAAATCATTCCGGGTCATGGGCTGCTTTACTTCCAAACCCTCCCCGCCCAAGGTGCGTAGGGGTGCCCCCTCCACAGAGAGAAACAAGCGGGCCCCAGGGTCAAGGCTGGTAGTGGTGTACAAAATTTGAATTACCCGCCCCTGCATGGTGGCACTACCGCCCCCGCCCACAAATTCTTGGGAAAGATTGAGGCGAATGTCCTGTCCCAGAACTTCTAGATTCAGAATTTTTGTGTTCTGGGGAATGGCGCTGTAGAGATTCGGCTCCCGGGGAGGCTGAGCCACCATTTCCACGAGTACCTCCCGCAGGGTGCTGGACTCGCTGAGGGATTTGATGCGCCGGGGTACAGCCACCAGACGGTTGCGCCGTGATTCAAGCCAATAAACTGTGACGGTTCGCTCCACCGGGGCGTTTAGGGTAGGCTGGAGTGTGGCGGGATTTTGGCTTTGCTGGGAGAGGATCGCCACCGTCGTGCCGCCAATGATCGCCGTAACCACAAGCCCCGTCCAGAGTGATTTGGACCACGTTGACGAATTCATAACGCCCTACCCACGCCCTATCTAAAGGTTTTCTGGCAGTATAGCGGAAAGAGAATTGTTTCTTGCCTAGGGATGGCGTAACTGATTTAAATATTCCCGCGTCCAAGGGCGCAGTTGTTCCCCGAGCCGGGGAGTTTTTTTGGGAGGCGTGGCACAGCGCTGAACGGATTGGAACATCTGATCCACGGCCGACTCTAGGCGCTGGGCTGACCAACACTCGGCACCGAACCCCTTAGCTGTCAGTTCCTGGGTGCGATCGGAGGTGGCAACGATCAACCGCTTGCGGTGGCGCAACAGGTCGCGGTGGTATTCGCTGCACCGGCGCTCGATGTAGGTGTCCGCCGTCTCATTGGGATCGGTGTAGTAAAGGCTTAGATATTCGGTAATCGTTTCACAGCGCGCGGGCTGGGGTTGGCTATGGGCATCAAACACAACGACGGTGCCATAGTGCTCGTAGGCACTGAAGTTTACCATCTGCTCGATCAGGCGCTCCCGGGCAGCCTCGAATCCAGATTGACGACAGGTGCGCTGCAATTCCTTCCAGGCCCCGATCATGTTGTAGCCGTCCACCAAAAACAGCGGTGTTTCTGCCCGTTTCATGAGGTTATAAGTGCGCTATGTTTATTGTGTCATTGGATTACGTTCGATGGATAAAGATCCTCCCTTTGAAATAGGTCACGATAATCCATGAATGATGCTGCGGCGATCGCCAAAGATTTACCCCAGTTCCGGGAAGCCGTGCGCCATGGCTTGCCCTACAAGCCCCTCTACGTGAAATGGAAGTTGGTGTGGGCTTGCAACCTCCGCTGCGCCATGTGCCGCCATTGGCGGGATGAAGTGGGTTCGCCCCTTGATACTGATCGCATTGTGGAGGTCATCGACGAGCTAGCTGCCCTGGGCTGCCAAAAAATACATCTTTCCGGCGGGGAACCCACATTACGTCCCGATCTTGAGTGCCTGCTCCGGCGCATGCAACGCCACGGCATTCGCGCCACCATGACCACCAATGGCACCCTCATCACCCCCGAACGCGCCGAATCCTTGGTAGCCGCTGGACTCCACAAAGTCAACGTCTCCCTTGACAGTCCCTTACCATCTCGCCACAACCACCTTCGGGGGCAACCCTGGGCCTGGCAGCAGACAATTGACGGTATCCGTGCCCTGCGTGCAGTGCTCACCCGTCCGCGATCGCTCCGTCTGAACACGGTTATTAGTGCCGCAAATTATTGCACCCTCATCCATCTGCCCGATCTGGCCCAGCAGCTAAGGGTTGATCGCCTCCACCTTATTCCCATGGATCGCCACACCGATGACCTTCCCTCCCTCTCCCGGTGGCAAATCCTCCACTACAATCTCTGCATCGCTCCCGTTCTGGCGCGCAAGGCGATCGCCGCCCAACTCCTAGAGCATGCCGATGCCGCCTATCCCTTTGGCCGCTCCGTCCACGATATCAGCCAGAGTGCCGACGGCCGCTATGCCCGCTCCTACTACGACCGACACCGCTGTTTTGCCCCCTGGACCCATGCCCTGATCGATCACCAAGGGCAGGTTAGCGTTTGTTGCATGACAACCCATCAGGTGGTGGTTGGCGATTTGCGATCGCAGTCCTTCACCGATGTGTGGCATGGAGAGCCCTATCGCCAACTACGGAGCCGCACAACCCTACCGCAACTACCCCAGTGTCCTTCCTGTGATATGTTTCTCTCCCAAAATCAGGCGATCACCCAACTTCTCAATGCGACATAACTTCTCAATGCGAATTATTCACCTCTTCGACCACCTTAACAAAGGCAACATGGGGATTCTGAAAACCACTTCGGATCTGTCCCTTGCGCTCAACAAAGACCACGGCACCACCTCAGAGCTGTGGTTCCCGCAGCATCAAAACGCCATTGCCGACCAAGCCTACGGTCTGGAACTGGTTCCCCTAGAAGATACCCATTGGCGTAGGCTGGAACAGCAGGCGATCAAAGCCGAATCCACCCTTGTCATGTCTCACGGCTGCTGGAACTACCCTACCCGCTGGGGACACCTGCTCCACAAAATGGGTTGTCGTTGGATTTACACTCCCCATGGCATGCTAGAACCCTGGAGCCGCAAGCAAAAGTGGTTGAAAAAATGGCTGTATTTCCGGGCGATCGAGCAGAGGTTGGCATCCTGCGCTGACCTAATCCGCGCAGTTTCTCAGCCAGAAAGAGTGCACCTTCAGCAACTCTTCCCCAAGAAACAAGTTACCCTCATCCATTACGGACTGGATAGCAAGCAAGTTCCCAGCCAGTTGCTAGCAGACTTTCAGGACTGTTCCCGCCCCACAACCGTCCTTTTCATGGCACGACTGCATCACAAAAAGGGAATCGTTCCGCTGCTTGAGGGCTGGTGTCGCTCTCGTTTGTACCAAAATCCGAATTACGAACTGGCGATCGCCGGGTTTGATGATGGTGCCCTACCTCAGATCCAGCGAATACTCAGTTCCCTCCAAAGTCCCAACATTCGCTACATCGGTGCTGTTTTTGGCTCCGAAAAGGCCCAAGTTTTAGCCCGGAGCAGCTTCTACATCCTGCCGTCCCACAGCGAAGGACTACCCACCAGTGTCCTTGAAGCCATGCAGTACGGATTAGTCCCCCTCATTAGCGATGGTTGCAACTTACCCGAAGCCCTAGCAGCGGGTATTGCGCTCCTTTGCAACCCTGACCCAGATGCGATCGCCAGAGTTCTCAATACCCTCCCTACCCTGAGCCCAAGCGAGTTGCAACGCCGCCGCCGTGAGGCCCAAGATTTTGTGACGACCCACTTTTCGGTGCAGAAAACCGCTGCCCAGTTCATAGAGTTACTTTCTGAGCCTAAAAAACCATAAAAACTGCTTTCCAAGGAAAGCAGTTTTTAGAGTAACTGGGAAGGAGAAAAGATTAAGGGGTAATGCCTGAACTACTTCAGAATCTTAGTCACCACACCGGAACCAACGGTGCGTCCACCCTCGCGGATAGCGAAGCGCATCTCGTTTTCAATGGCAATCGGGTTGATCAACTCCACTGTCATTTTCACGCGATCACCAGGCATGACCATCTCTGCGGCACTGCCATCATCGGCGGTGAAGGTAACAATCGTACCGGTCACATCCGTAGTCCTTACGTAGAACTGTGGGCGGTAGCCGGGGAAGAAGGGAGTTTTACGCCCGCCCTCTTTTTCCGTCAAGATGTATACCTGAGCCTCAAATTCCGTATGGGGAGTGATACTTCCAGGCTTAGCCAGTACCATACCACGCTCCACATCAGCCTTTTGAATCCCCCGGAGAAGCAGGCCAGCATTGTCACCAGCCATTCCTTCATCAAGACTCTTCTTGAACATTTCGATCCCGGTCACCGTTGTGTTGCGGGTATCACGAATACCCACCAATTCCACAACATCACCCACCTTGACGACGCCGCGTTCAATCCGGCCAGTGGCCACTGTACCCCGACCAGTAATGGAGAAAACATCTTCAACAGCCATCAAAAATGGCTTATCCACAGCACGTTCTGGCGTAGGGATGTGCTTATCGACATTGTCCATGAGGTCGTAGATTTTATCCACCCAAGGATTATCACCCCGCTTAGTAGAAGGATTTGCACTCATGGTTTCAACGGCTTTCAGCGCAGAGCCTAAAACAATGGGGATATTATCACCATCAAAGTCATAGGAAGAGAGAAGTTCCCGCACCTCCAACTCAACAAGCTCAACAAGCTCCTCTTCCCCTTCCATCTGGTCGGCCTTGTTCAAGAAGACCACCAAGTTGGGTACACCCACCTGACGTGCCAGGAGGATATGTTCGCGCGTCTGCGGCTCCGGTCCATCTGCAGCAGACACAAGTAGAATTGCACCATCCATCTGGGCTGCACCCGTGATCATGTTTTTCACATAGTCAGCATGACCGGGACAATCCACGTGAGCGTAGTGACGATTCTCGGTTTCGTACTCTACGTGGGCAGTGTTGATCGTAATACCGCGCGCCTTCTCTTCAGGAGCAGCGTCAATATCCTCATACTTTTTAGCAGCAGCATTACCGATCGCAGCTAAAGTCATTGTGATTGCTGCTGTTAGCGTTGTCTTACCGTGATCCACGTGACCGATAGTACCGATGTTGACGTGGGGCTTTTTCCTTTCAAACTTTGCGCGTGCCATTGACGTTTTTCCTTAACTTCCTCAATAGAATAATTACTCTTTAGCCTTGCTCTTGGCAATGATAGTCTCAGCGACATTCCGTGGAACTTCCTCATAGTGACTGAACTCCATTGAGAAAATGCCACGACCCTGGGTCTTGGAGCGTATGTCAGTTGCGTAACCGAACATGCTTGCCAAAGGAACTTTAGAAGTCACCTTAGCGATTCCGCTTTCCGAACCCATGCCTTCGATCTGTCCGCGGCGAGAATTGAGATCCCCAATTACATCACCCAGAAAATCTTCGGGAACTTCAACTTCAACCTTCATCACTGGCTCCAGCAAGACCGGGCGAGCCCTCATCACTGCTTCCTTGATGGCCATGGAACCAGCGATCTTAAAGGCCATTTCTGAAGAGTCCACATCATGGTAGGAACCATCAATCAAGGTTGCCTTCAGATCGATCATCGGAAAACCTGCTAAGATTCCCGACTCACAAGCTTCTTTCATCCCCTGTTCTGCAGGACCCACATACTCCTTTGGCACAACACCGCCGACAATTTTGGAGACAAACTCAAACCCGGTTCCGGGTTCAGCGGGCTCAAGGTCGATCACCACGTGACCATACTGCCCCTTACCACCACTTTGGCGGATGAATTTACCATCAACCCGATTCACCCTGTCACGGATTGTCTCGCGGTAAGCAACCTGAGGAGCGCCCACATTAGCCTCGACCTTAAACTCCCGCAGCATTCGATCCACAAGAATCTCAAGGTGCAATTCCCCCATGCCAGATATGACTGTCTGATTAGTCTCAGGGTCAACCATTACTCGGAACGTAGGATCTTCCTCTGACAGGGATTGCAATGCCTTGGAAAGCTTTTCCATATCCTGCTTCGTCTTGGGCTCAACAGCAACAGAAATCACTGGCTCAGGTATGAAGAGAGACTCAAGAATTACCGGGGAAGCATCATCGCACAGCGTGTCGCCTGTAAATGTATCCTTCAGCCCCAGAACTGCACCCAAGTCACCCGCCCGCAGTTCATCGACCTCGATACGCTCGTCTGCCTTGAGCACGATAAGGCGTGAAATCCGCTCCTTCTTACCCTTGCTGGCGTTGTAGGCGTAGGAGCCCTTTTGGAGCACTCCAGAGTAAACTCGTACAAAGGTAAGACGACCGTAGGGATCAGCCATAATCTTAAAGGCTAGGGCTGCCAAGGGTTTTGAATCGTCCGCATCGCGGGTGGTTTGTTCTCCATTGGGAAGCGTTCCTTGAATTGCGGCAATGTCGATGGGAGCGGGCAAATAATCCACCACCGCATCAAGCAAGAGTTGAATCCCCTTGTTCTTGAAGGAGGAGCCGCATATCAGCGGAACCATCTTCCCGGATATGGTTGCGGCACGAATTGCGTTACGGATGTCTTCTGTGGTGAAATCTTCACCCTCGTTCTCCAGATAACGCTCCATCAAGGTGTCGTTGCTCTCAGCTACGGCTTCCAAGAGTTTGCGACGATATTCTTGGGCAGTTTCCAGAACATCGCTAGGAATATCTTCATCACGGATGTCTTTCCCTAGATCATCGTAATAAATGTAGGCACGCATCGTCACAAGGTCAACAATGCCTCGCAGGTCAGATTCACTGCCCACCGGTATCTGAATTGGCACTGCATTGGCGCGAAGACGATCGCGAACTTGGTTGTAGACCTTGAAGAAGTTCGCACCAGTGCGATCCATCTTATTGATGTAAATGATTCGAGGAACGCGATAGCGATCTGCTTGACGCCAAACAGTTTCAGTTTGGGGCTGCACACCGCCGACCGAGCACAGGACTGTGATCACTCCATCCAGAACACGCATAGAACGCTCCACCTCAATAGTGAAGTCAACGTGTCCGGGAGTATCAATGATATTGATTTTGTGATCCTTCCAACTGGTGGTAATGGCAGCTGCTGTAATGGTGATTCCGCGTTCCCGCTCCTGAGCCATCCAGTCGGTGACTGCAGTACCTTCGTGCACCTCACCCATTTTGTGAACAACGCCAGAGTAGAACAGGATGCGCTCAGTGGTGGTGGTTTTACCAGCATCGATGTGGGCAGCAATCCCGATGTTACGAACTCTGTCTAGGGGTATGGTTCTGGGCACAGTCGTTTCCTCGCAGAAGTGAAGAATTTAATTAACTATTAACATTAGCACAGGGCAGTGGCAGCCAAAGATACAGAAACCACCAATTTACCGCCTAGTAGCGGTAGTGGGCAAAAGCCTTATTAGCCTCAGCCATTTTGTGCGTTTCTTCCCGCTTGCGAATGGTAGAGCCGGTCTCGTTGGAGGCATCGATCAGCTCATTCGCAAGACGACCAGCCATAGTACGACCGGGTCGGTTGCGGGAATACTGGACTAGCCAACGCATGGCAAGGGCAACACCGCGATCGCCACGGACTTCCATAGGAACTTGATAGGTTGCGCCACCTACACGCCGCGCCTTTACCTCAACAAGAGGTGTAGCATTGCGGATCGCTCGATCAAAAACCTCCATAGGAGGGTTACCAGTTCTCTGGCCGACGGTCTCGAGAGCTTCGTAGACAATCCGACTAGCCACAGAAAGCTTACCGCTCAACATAAGTCGCCGGATCAGCATGTTAACAAGACGGCTATTGTGGACAGGATCGGGAGGAGTTTCCCTTTTTGGGGCACGGGTTCGGCGTGACATGGACTGTACCTTAGTTACAACACATTAAGATCAAGGATTGGAATTAATTTTTGTCTGCTTTGATTCGGTTTAGCGCTTCTTCCCGGCAGGAGCAGCAGCTTGACCAGGCTTCGGCCGCTTCGCACCATATTTGGAACGCCCTTGCTTGCGATCTTTCACCCCAGCCGTGTCCAGCGTGCCTCGAATGATGTGGTAACGAACACCGGGGAGATCCTTCACCCGCCCCCCTCGAATCATAACGACTGAGTGCTCTTGGAGGTTGTGACCAATCCCGGGAATGTAGGCAGTAACCTCGAATCCAGAGGTCAAGCGCACGCGGGCAACTTTACGCAGGGCCGAGTTAGGTTTCTTTGGGGTGGTTGTGTAAACCCGAGTACATACCCCACGCCGCTGAGGGCAGTTCTTGAGGGCAGGAGACTTCGTCTTTTGACTTAGGCTCTGGCGTTCACTGCGGATAAGTTGCTGGATGGTGGGCATATAACGCGATGAGGATAGACTTGCAGAGTTACTTCGATTGATTTTGCTGCTTACGAGGTTTCAGCTAAGAACCCTGAAACCTTTTCACGATGCCTCAATGAAAATTTGCCCAAAACATTGCAATGCTTAAACTGCAGCTGCTTAAATTGGGCATCTTTCATGCAGAGTCAACGGTCTACAATATTAACAAAAGTGAGGCGGTGACGTCAATGCATTACACAAACATTGCTACAGAAGCCTTGGGAACCAATCGCTCCTGAGAGGACATACATAGCATTGGTGCCCAGTAGTCCAGCCGCTCTGCCCTTTCGCCATAAAACCGTCATAAAACAAAGACCCCTGAAGCGCTCCAGAGGTCTTAAGTAAATGATGTTAAATCCCAAACCACACTTCGAGGGCGAGAAGTGCAAATCCAGCACACTCAGTCTGAGTAGGATTTTACTAACCCAAATTTAATCTAGATCAAGCCCCAGAAGTGCAGCACGCCCTGACCGCTGATCAATTCAACGGCGATCGCAGCTACAAATCCAATCATAGCCAAACGTCCATTCCAATTTTCAGCGCCAGCGGTGAAGCCCCAAGACCAAACGTTACGATTTTCGCCTTCCATGACAGATACCTGTATAAGAACAATGGTGACATTACGGAATGTAACAGAGTCTTGGGAATTATTGCAATGTTTCTTCAAGTTTCCCTCTTTGGATAGACTTGCGGGGATGAGTCTTTGGGGTTGTTGGTATGGGTTGGTGGCGACGTGGGTGGACGGGTGTGCTGTCCGTAGGACTGGCAGCGCATCTCTGGTTTAGCGGCATGGCGATCGCGGCGGCTGCGACGTTCCAAGGGATTCCCCTTCAGTGTTACGTGGATTTAGCCGAGCAGGGCAACGATAACAGCGAGGGGCAGTCCTTTGCCTTCCTCCAGTTGGGCGATCGCTACGAGGCATCTGCAGAGCGGGATCGGGCGATCGCCCTTTTCGGTCGGGCTGCGGATGGTGCGCCCAAAATTGAACGGGAGGGGATTCGCGCCCTTGTGCTGCTGGAGGCAGGAAGGCGCCTAGCCGCTACCGGCGAGCAACGTCGGGCGGCGGTAGTTTTTGACCGGGCCCTGGCAGTTGTGCGGGATTTCAAAACCCCCGAAGAGCGGCTCTTTGCCTTGATTCAGGTGTCCCAGGGGTTTCACCAAGCCGATTTAGACAGCCGGGCAGGGAAAATTCTCACCCAAGTATTTAACGAGGTGCGCACCCTGTCGGACGCTTACGCTAAGACGCGCGCCTACACAGCCGTCGCCTCAGGATTTAGCGAGATCAGCGAGCCCTACCGCTTTCGCCAGGCCCAGACTTTAGCGGCCCAATACAGCTTGGAGGTCACCGACCTTGCCCAGCGTGCACGGGCGTTTGCAGAGTTAGCCGGTACGTTTGCTGTAGCCGGGGAACACGAATTGGCGATCGAGACCCTATCCCAGGCGTTTCGTGATGCGGGAGATGCTAAGGAAAAAGCCACAATTCAGCAGCAGTTCGAGCCCTTGGCCTTTTCGTACATAGCCAGCAAGTACTTGGAACGCGAGGACTTCAGTCGGGCCCTCGATGTGGTCGGCAACATCTCTGCGACTTCCCCAGAAAAGGCGGTGGCCCAACTGGCGATCGCCAAAAAGCTAGCTAAATCCCAACCGGAGCAAGCCATTCCAGTTTTGGATCGAAGCCTAGAGTCTCTTTTGGGGCTAGCGAATTCCTTGGATAAAGCCCTGGCCATGAACGAGGTGGCAGCCACCTATCACCTAGCCCGCCTGGATCGCAGCGCCGAGCGCACCCTTGACCAAGCCCGTGAGGTTGCCGATAGCCTGTCCGAACCCCTTGAGCGCATTACAGCTTGGAACGTCCTCTCCCAGGGCTACCTGGATGTGGGCACCTCGGCGGAGCGGATCCTGCCGTTGGTTACCCAAAGTGAGGATCTGGTGAATTCCTTGGAAGATGCACGCCAACGCGATCGCCTGCGGGCGGATATGGTGACCCTGTATTGGGGCATGGGGCTTACCGACAAAGCACGGGAACGGGTCAATTCCCTGGAGAATGAAGCGGAACGCACCCAACTAACGGCTCTGCTAGACTGCGCTGCCCGCCAACCCTAGCGGGTGCTTAAACCACCTAGGGCGGCCAGGGAACCCTAGGGCGGGAGTACGGTAAGCCGATCTTGGGGAATTCCGGTTGTGAAATGCAAATGCGATATATTGGCACTCAGCGTTTTAGAGTGCTAATCCACCACCCAAAACTCGCGCTAGATCTTCTATTTAGGAGTTGAAGCAATGTCCAAGCTGGTTGTATTCGATGAAGAGTCTCGCCGTGCCCTAGAGCGCGGAGTCAATGCCCTTGCCGATGCGGTAAAGGTGACGCTTGGCCCCAAGGGTCGGAACGTGGTTCTGGAAAAGAAATATGGTGCTCCCCAAATTGTGAACGATGGCGTTACCATCGCCAAGGAGATTGACCTAGAAGATCCCCTAGAAAACACTGGTGCCCAACTCATCCGTGAAGTAGCTGCCAAAACCAACGATGTGGCAGGCGATGGCACGACGAGCGCCACTGTTCTTGCCCAGGAAATGATTCGTGAAGGGCTACGCAATGTGGCCGCAGGTGCTAATCCAGTCGGCGTGCGCCGGGGGATGGAGAAAGCTCTGCAACACCTAGTCGGGGCGATCGCCCGCAAGGCCAAGCCCGTTGACTCTCGGGATGAAATCCAGCAGGTAGCGGCGATCTCGGCAGGCAACGACAACGAAGTAGGCTCGATGATTGCCCAAGCGATGGACAAAGTGGGCAAGGATGGCGTGATTACCGTTGAAGAGTCCAAGTCCCTCTCGACGGAGCTAGAGGTAGTGGAAGGGATGCAGTTGGATCGCGGCTACGTTTCCCCCTACTTCGTCACCGACCAAGAGCGTCTCGTTACGGAGTACGAAAATGTCAAGATTCTGCTTACCGACAAAAAAATCTCGAGCATTCAGGAACTGGTGCCGGTTCTCGAAAAAGCAATGCGCTCCGGTGCTCCCCTGCTGATCATCGCCGAAGATGTGGAAGGTGAGGCCCTGGCTACTTTGGTGGTCAACCGTTTGCGTGGAGCCCTCAATGTCGTAGCGATCAAGGCTCCGGCCTTTGGCGATCGCCGCAAAGCCATGCTCCAGGATATTGCTGTGCTTACCAATGGGCAGGTCATTTCGGAGGATCAAGGCTTGAGTCTCGATGCCGTATCCTTGGATATGCTTGGCTCGGCACGGAAAATCACCGTTACCAAGGACAAGACCACGATTGTTTCGGCGATGGACAACAAGGCCAACGTCGATAAGCGCGTGGCCCAAATCCGCAAGGAACTGGATGCCAGTGACTCTGACTACGACCGTGAGAAGCTCCAAGAGCGCATTGCCAAGCTCTCCGGTGGTGTAGCGGTGATCAAGGTGGGCGCAGCGACGGAAACGGAGCTCAAGGATCGCAAGCTGCGCATTGAGGATGCCCTTAATGCCACCCGCGCTGCGGTCGAAGAAGGGATCATTCCCGGCGGTGGCGCGACCCTGACCCACTTGGTTGCTGAATTGGAGTCCTACAAGGTAGGTCTGAAGGATGAGGAGGCGATCGGGGCTGAAATTGTTCGTCGCTCCCTCGTCGCCCCCCTGCGCCAAATCTGCAACAACGCTGGCGTTGAAGGCGATGTCATTGTCGAGCGGGTCAAGGAAATGGAATTCACCATGGGGTACAACGCCCTAACGGGTAGTTTCGTCGACATGATGAGCAGCGGCATCATCGACCCTGCCAAGGTGGTGCGTTCGGCGCTCCAAAACGCCACATCCATTGCGGGTATGGTGATTACCACCGAAGCCCTGGTGGTGGAAAAGCCTGAAAAGAAAGCAGATGCTCCTAACCCCGGTGGTATGGGTGGCATGGGCGGCATGATGTAGGAGTTTTTCCGACCGTCCTTGCCCCGTTGGCAGCAAAGCACCTACAGTTTCGGCTGGGGTGCTTTGTTTTGGGAACACCAAAACGTACAATAACGCCATCAGATGCAGTATTTGCAGTATTCAGATCAGTTGAAATCACTGGGGGATTCACCATGGCATTGGCAGTCGGCGATCGCGCTCCTATGTTCACCACAAAAGACACCCAGGGCACTACGATTTCTTTGGCTGACTTTGGGGGCAAGACAGTAATTCTGTATTTTTACCCCAAGGACGACACGCCGGGGTGCACGAAGGAGTCCTGCAGCTTCCGCGACCATTACGGTGCCTACCGGGAAAAGGATTTGGTCGTTCTCGGCGTGAGCGCCGATGATGTGTCTTCACACCAGCAGTTTAGCCAAAAATTTAATCTTCCCTTTCCGCTGCTTGCCGATCCCGATGGCAGCATCATCCGCGCCTATGATGTTCAGCGGCCCGGCTACGATCAGCCCCTTGCCAGCCGCGTCACCTATGTGATCGGTGGGGATGGGGTTATTCTGCGCGTCTATGATTCCGTGCAGACCGAGACCCATGCCACGGATATTTTGGCTGACCTGGGGTTATGAATGTGGTTTTCCTACGAACGGGTGGTACTACTCGGCGATACGGACGCCGCCGGGGTGATGTATTTCCCGCAGTTGCTCTCCATTTGCCACGAGGCCTACGAGCATTCGCTCCTTGCCGCTGGGGTCAACTTGTCCCAGTTTTACCGCCACCCCCAGTGGGCGCTGCCCATCGTCCATGCCCGCGCGGACTACAAGAAACCGCTCTTTGCGGGCGATCGCCTTACGGTTCAGCTTTTCGCCGAGGTGGGCAACCCCGTCGCCGTCCAATTTGCCATGCACTACGATCTCTGGTGCCACGGGGACTTGGTGGCCACAGCCACTACGCGCCACGTATGTATTGACGTAGCAACCCGTCGCCGCCGTCCCTTACCCGATGAGCTACACCCTTGGTTGGCATTGGGGGCAGAAATGGGTAGCCCGCCCACCCGTAACCGCTGGATGGGAGTGGTGCAAACCCGGCAGGGTTGCCCGGTACGGCGAAACACCCAGGATTGGGTTAAATAGGTACCGCGATCGCCCGCCACATCCTGAAACGTACTGAAGGTGGTTCCGCCCTGGGCAATGCCGTCGCTGAGCACCCGCAGGATAGCCCCGTAGAGGCGATCGCAATCCCTCGGTTCCAGATCGCCCGCGGGCGTTTCAGGATAGATCTGGGCCAAAAACAGGGCTTCGTCGGCATAGATGTTCCCAATTCCCGCCACTACGGACTGATCGAGGAGCGTGGACTTAATGGCCCTGCGCGATCGCCGCCAATGGTGCCGGAGATATTCCCCGTTGACTGCGGGATCGAAGGGTTCCCGACCGAGGCGCGTCAAGCCGGATACCACTGCCTCCGCCGGAACGCCGGCGGGAATAGCCCATACCTGCCCAAAGGTACGCTGATCCTCAAAGCGCAGTTCCCACTCTTCTCCCTGGGAAACAACATAGAACCGCAAGCGGGTATGGGGATGGAGCGACGCTCTCGGCTCGCACCAACGCAGGGCACCGGTCATCCGCAAGTGCACCACCAACTGTCGTGCTCCAGTAAGCTGCCCTAGGAGATATTTGCCCCGACGCCCCCAGCCCAAAAAGGACTGCCCCACCAACCATTGCCACAATTCCGGTTCCGTGGGGTAGGCCAAGGTTGGCGATCGCCGTACCTCTCCGCCCAGGATTTTGGCTCCAGATGTGATGCGCTGCAATCCTCGACATACGGTTTCAACTTCTGGCAGCTCAGGCATAGCAGGAACCTTTCCTACACCGGAAGCCGAGAGCCATTCCCATCCCCATAGGTACTATCACCCCAATATCCAAGCCAAATCAACCGGTATCAATAAATCGGGATCAACAAAAAAGCCATCTGAGTAAAAAACCCAGATGACTTCCTCAGTACATAGGTAAGGATACAAAAACAGTTCAAGCTCTGTATCGCTTCTGTATTCAGTCGTAGCTCGTCCCCATTACTTTCGATTATTACCGAGCGCTATGGAGAACAACTGGCGTAGAATCTGCAAGTTTTCGAATGCAACTTAGAAATTCTGATCGGAAGGTCAGGATTGAAAGTTAGCCAACATGCAGTGCCAGGAACGACTGAACACCCACGCGGTTATTACGTTTACTACTGTCTGATTGCATGGGCATCACCTCCTGCTTCCTAAACGGTTTTTGCGAATGTGGTCGGTACCACAGTACCCCTAAACTATACCCCAACGCTGGCTGCGACACAAGACCTGGAAAAGCAGCGCTCAAGGTGTCCCCATTTTTGATTAAGATGAAGCGATAGAAAACCGATAGTTGCAACCATTTATGGCTAATCTAAAACTTATTCGCGACCGCATCGCCAGCGTCAAAAATACCCGCAAGATAACGGAAGCCATGCGGCTTGTGGCCGCTGCTAAGGTGCGTCGGGCCCAGCAACAGGTCTTGGCCACCCGTCCCTTTGCCGATCGCCTGGCCCAAGTTCTCTACCGCCTCCAGAGCCGAATCAAGTTTGATGAAATTAGTCTGCCGCTGCTCGATGTGCGCCCGGTGCAAACCGTCGGTATTTTGGTCATTTCGGGCGATCGCGGGCTTTGCGGCGGCTACAACACCAACGTGATCCGCCGGGCAGAGCAGCGGGCTGAAGAACTTGTCCAGCAGGGCTTGGGCTACACCTACATTCTCGTAGGGCGCAAGGCCGTTCAGTACTTCAGTCGCCGGAACCAACCCATCGCTGCCCAGTTCACCAATTTGCCCCAAGTGCCAACCGCTGGGGAAGCCAACCGCCTAGGGGATGAAATTTCCTCTGCCTTTTTGGCAGGAAGCATTGATCGCGCCGAATTGATCTACACCCGCTTTGTGTCGCTGATCAGCTCCCGACCCGTCGTCCAGACCGTTCTTCCCCTAGAGCCCCAGGGTTTGGAACCTAAGGATGACGAACTCTTTCGCCTAATCATTCGGGAAGGTCGGTTTCAGGTGGAGCGGGAAGCGGCGGAAACCACCGTGCGGGAAGTCCCCAAGGAACTCATTTTTGAGCAGGAACCCACCCAAATTCTAGATGCGCTCCTGCCCCTCTACCTGACCAACCAACTGTTGCGGGCCATGCAAGAGTCGGCTGCCAGCGAGTTGGCATCCCGCATGACGGCCATGAGCAACGCCAGCGACAATGCCGTACAGCTCGCAAAAAACCTCACATTGCAGTACAACAAAGCCCGCCAAGCTGCCATTACCCAGGAGATTTTGGAGGTTGTCGGCGGTGCCGCCGCATTGACCTAGGGCAGCTATGGCAACCTACTATTTTGTGGCTGCAAGCCAGAAGTTTTTGGGTCAGGAAGAGGCTGCACCGCTGCAGGAAACCCTGGCCGAACGTCGGCGCAACTATCGCGATCGCGGTAAGGAGATTGACTTCTGGTTTTTGGCGGAGGCTACGTTCTTGGAGCGTCCCGAGTTGGCGGCGGTACGCGCCCAGTGCCCCGCACCCGCTGCCGCTGTCCTTTCTACGGACGGGACATTTATTCGCTGGCTGAAGCTACGCCTCGAATTTGTGGCAACGGGACAGTTTGACAGCGAGACCCTGCCCCCCGGATGTGCCCCGCCAAGCTGACCTCAGTTCTATCAGTTTCTCAGACGGCGCAGGGCAACCAAGAGTTCGCTGTCTTCGCGTTTGAATACGGGCAAAAGTTCGATGTGGCGATAGCGAATGATGCCCTGCATATCAATAATGAAGTAGGCGCGGCGGCTGCCAAAAAGGCTAGCAACACCATAGGATCGGCTGACGTTTTGGTCGCGATCGCTCAAAAGGGGAAACTCTAGTCCCAGTTTCTTAGAAAAGCGAATGTGTTTTTCGATGGGATCGGTGCTGACCCCCAGAATTTCAGCGCCAAGCTCCCGAAATTTCGTCCAGTCATCGGCGAAGCACTGCATCTCGCTGGTGCAAACCGGTGAGAAGTCGCCGGGATAGAAAGCAAGTACAACATTCACTTTGCCCCGATAGCAACTGAGGGTAATATCGCCGCGATCGCTGGGAAGGGTGAAATCGGGAGCCGGTTGACCAATCTGGGGACTCATGGAGTGTTGTCGGTAGGGAAGACCCCCTGATTTTAGCAAGCACCAGACCCTAGGCCCGCGTTCCCCGAAATAATCCCTGGGGGCGCAGGAGCAAAACCAGCACCATGATCAACAGCCCTACCCCAAGTTTGTAGTCCGTGCTGAGGCAGTATTGCGTAAGGGAGCCCAAGCTAGCTGGACAGACAGTCGCCACTTCCTGGGCAACGCCAACCAGCAGCGCTCCGGCGATCGCCCCGTAGGGATTGCCGATTCCCCCTAGGATGGTGGCCGCAAAAATCGGTAGGATGAGCAACCAGCCCATATTGGGGCGCATGGTTGTGATCAGCCCCAGCATCTCCCCAGATAGGGCCGCAAGGCCCCCCGTTACCAGCCAAGTGATGGCCGTTACCAATCCCACGGGCACTCCGGTAACCCGGGCCAGTTCGGGGCTATCTGCTACCGCTCGCATGGCGCGACCAATTTTTGTTTGTTGCAGCAAAAGGGAGACCAGCACCACCGCCCCCAGGGCGATCCCCAGGGCCCACAGGCGACTGGCAGTGATTTGCAGCCCCGCCCCCAGGGCGATCGCCGGAGAAACGGGCAGGTTGTACCGCTGGGGGGACACGCCCCAAATCAAGATCACGCCATTGCGCAGCACCAGGGCCAGACCGATAGAGGCAATCATCAAGCTGGTGGGACTGGCCCGACGCGATCGCAGCGGGGCCCAGAGCAGCGCATCGCAGGTGAGGGTTAGGAGCATCGTCCCTAGGGCACCCCCGGCCATCGCCAGGGGGAGGGGCCACTGCAAGCCCGCCTGAAAGGCCAGGGTGAGGTAGGCACCAACGGTGAGCAAGTCCCCATGGGCAAAATTTGCTAGGCGGAGAATGCCGTAGCCGAGGGTAAGTCCGATCGCCCCGAGGGCCAGTACCGCGCCAAAGGACACACCGTCGATTCCTGCTTGGAGCAGCGCCGTCACCCAATCCATCAGCCCTGACCCAACTGCGTCACCAGCGCTTCCAGATCCACTGCCGTTGTATCAACCTGCACGAGGTGCGATCGCTCGGCTGCGGTGAAGTCTTCGAACAGTTCCTGTTGCCGTTGCAGCAAATCCACGGTGGCATCGGCCACATCTTCATTGGCGGCGGCGCGCAGCACTAACCGTTCCCGTAGAACCGCTGTTGGGGCATGGCAGTAGAGAATCGTTACCGGCAATCCTGCTGCTGCGGCCAAAACGGATGCCCGGCGGGCGACTCGGTCGTATTTTGCATCCAAAATGACCGTACATCCCGCTTGGGCCAGGGTCAGCCCCTGGGATAGGAGTTGTTCGTAGGTTTTATCGCTCATCATTGGGCTGTAGAGGGCCGTATCTCCGCGCGATCGCAGGGGGATACCCGCTAGGTGCTTGCGTACGGCATCGGAACGAATCTGAATTGCGTCCAGCACCCGACTAAGTTGGCGAGCCAGGGTACTTTTCCCCGTGCCAGAAACCCCAGACATCACAAGGATGCGTCCTGTCCGGGGACGGGTATACTGCCAAGCGAGGTGGAAGTAGGCCTTGGCGTCGGCGGCGGCCGCTGACTGCACTTCCGGGGGAATAGTGGCATCATCCAACAAAAAGGACGTTACCTTAGCGCGGATGTAGGCCCGCATGCTCAAAAACAAGGGGAGCAGCACCGCCCCACCGTAATCTCCCGTTTGCTCCAGGTAGGTATTGAGGAACTCGTTACCCAAATCCCGGCGATCGCGGAACTGCAGATCCATCAACAAAAACGCCGCGTCGTAGAGCACATCGGTATTACGAAAGGGTTCGTTGAACTCGATACAATCAAAAATCTGCACCTTGCCCCGGTGGAGGCAGATATTCTTAAGGTGAAGATCCCCATGGCATTCCCGGATCCGCCCCTCAGCAATGCGGCGGGCAAACAGGTCGGCCTGCTCCGCAAAAATGCGATCGCTAAAAGCCCGCGTTTCCGCCAGTTGATCTTCCGATTGGGTTATCCCCACGTACTTGGCAGTTTGGGCGTAGTTATCATCACAGACAGCCTTGAGACCCTCAGCGGTGCCAAAACTGGCGACGTGGGCATCGGTCCAGGCCTGCTGGTGGAACGCCGCCAGTTGCATCCCAATCTCCCGCACCTCACTAAAGCCTAGGGCACCGGTTTCAAACAGGCGGAGCAAAAGTTGTTCTTGGTCGAATTCCACCATCTGGACGGCATATTCCACGGCCTCGACGCCCGCCTCCCCTGCGGTGGGCTCCGGCAGCCAAAAATAGCTTCCGTCGGCATCACATCCGAGAGCCCGCACCCCAAGATACAGATCAAAGGCCAAGCGCTGGTTGAGCCGCACTTCTTCCCGGCAGTAAAAATGCCGCTTTTCCAGCGTGGAAAAGTCCAGAAAACCGAAATTCATCGGTTTTTTTACCTTGTAGGCAAAATCCCCGGTAAGCAGCACGTAGGAGATATGGGTCTGGAGCAGTGCGATGGGCGTCTTGACCGGGTGGGGATAGAACTCCGGGCGGAGCATTTGCTCAATGAGGGCGGGTAGCGTCATGGGAGCGGCATGAAAGGAATCCACCTGTCACAGTACACCATCCCTGGGGCTGTTACCGCACCTATTCCAAACCCATTGCCGGTAATTCGGCGAGGGTTTCGACCAGAGCCTCACGCACCACGGGCACCGTTTCCCGCTCCAACAGCAACTGACACGTGCCCATAATTGCCCGCTGTTGCTCCGGCAAGAGCAGCCGTACCCGGGCGTACTGGGTTAGTTGTCGGATCCGCACCAGCCGACCCGGGGCGTCTTCAGTTACCGCTTGCTGCAAAAGGGTGTCGAGGTTGGCGGCATGGCGTTGGGCGTTATGCTGCACCAATAGTAAAAAAATGCCCGTACTTAGGAGCACTTGCACCCCGAGGGCAACGGTTAGCCAAATATTCCCCGTCGTCACCCAGAGATGCACCGCCAGGTAGGAACCCAGTACGCCGACGATTCCCGCCGCAGCCGACACTACCAGCGGACGCTGGGGATGACGCCACAGCCGATCGCCGTAGGCCCAAATTTTTAGCCAGGGCCAGGACTGGGCACCGTAAACCAACAGCAGCAGCGCCATACCCATGGTTGTGGCTACCACCAACTCCCAGTTCCAAAAGAACATCACCCCCAGAAGCACAATGGCCCAGCCCCACAGGGGCAATCCTTTCTCCTGGGTCAGAAGCTGGAGCCACGATCGCACTGCTGGCTGCGGTAGGTTTGGCATGAACGTTAACGTTGGCAAATTTGTGGTCACATTTTAGCGCACCTGACCCGAGAGCGCGATCGCTGCGGCGCCAGAGTTGTCCTGCCCTTTTTTCGCGTTAGGTATCCTCGCCACCGCTCCCCGGGGCGGCAATGGCGTAGCGCAGAAACAGGTGCTCCCCTTCCCGCCAAACGGAAATAAGCCGGAGGCCCCGACCCAGGAGTCCCGTGCCACCGATGATCCCCCGCTCTCCGCCCTCGCCGGAAATAAGGGGGGCAATGGTCAGAAACAGTTCATCTCCTAAGCCGGCCGCCAACAGCAGGCGATTGAGTTGGGGGCCGCCCTCCGATAGCACCACTTGGACAGCGAATTCCCGATGCAGTTGGTGCAAAATTTCCGGGATGCGATCAAACTGGCGCACTGCAACTCGGGAGCGCCAGAACGCCACCCGCGCCAAGGGGGTAGCGGGCCCAAGAAACAGCACCGGGGAGGGGGACTGCCAAAAGGGGTGCTCGTCTGGCACGTTCCCCCCATAGCTGATGCCCACCCCTAGGGGATGGGGGAGCTGGAATTGCTGCCCCCGCTCAGAAAGAAGCTCTGGAGCCGTGCGAATGCAAATGGGATCGGTTCTCAGGGTGCCACCACCAACCAGCACGGCATCCACCTGCGATCGCAGCCGCCGCAATAGCATCCGATCCGCCGCCGAGCTCAAACGATCCACCCCGGCAGTGGGCTGAGCAACACCGTCGACACTGACAATGCCGTTGAAGATGATGTACGGGCGATCGCCGCGGGGAAACCCCAGGGTTTCAAAGGTGTAGGGCCCGCGCTCCGCCCCAAGTTCCGGCCCTAGTTTTTTAAACCTTACCCCCACACCGATCACACTTTTTTGATGGTGCACCTATGCTAAGCTACGGCAAGATTAAGTTTTGTAAACACTGGGGCAGTATGGTTTTGCAGCGATCCATAGTACTTGGCATTTCCGGCGCATCCGGCATGATCTACGCCGAGCGATCGCTAAAACATCTTTTAGCCCAAAACTACCGCGTCGATGTTGTGACCTCCAAGGCGGCTTTTGTGGTGTGGCAGCAGGAGGATTTGGGTACCATGCCCAGCAATCCCCACCGTCAAGAGGAATTTTGGCGCGATCGCACCCAGGAATACGGCGGCATACTCACCTGTCATGCCTGGGCCAATGTGGGCGCTTCCATCGCCAGCGGCTCCTTTCCTACCCTGGGTATGATTGTGATCCCCTGCAGTATGGCAACCGTAGCAAAAATCGCCCATGGACTCAGCTCCGACCTCCTGGAACGCACTGCCGATGTCCATCTGAAGGAAAATCGTCCCCTTGTGGTTGTGCCCAGGGAGACCCCATTCAGCCTGATCCACCTGCGGAATCTCACGGCACTGGCGGAAGCTGGGGCGCGCATCGTGCCCGCTATCCCTGCTTGGTACCACAAGCCCCAGACTATCGAGGATCTTGTAGATTTCGTTATTGCCCGCGCTTTTGACCAGTTGGGACTCAACCTCACCCAGGTTCGTCGTTGGCACATGCCGGAGCCCGAACAGATTGCTCCCCTAGAAAATTACGAAGCCTAATCCCCTACCTAGGAACGGTAAGGGCGCTAGCGCTCTTCGCGACCGCCCTTACCGTTGCCGCTGCCGCCACCCTGGTTTTTAAGGCGGTAGGTAATGCGCCCCTTGGTCAGGTCGTAGGGCGTTAGTTCCACCTTAACGCGATCGCCGGGCAAAATCTTGATGTAGTTGCGGCGAATTTTACCGGAAATGTGGGCCAAGACATTGAAACCATTATCCAAATCCACCCGAAACATAGCATTGGGCAAGGACTCGGTCACGGTTCCTTCCATCTCGATCGCATCTTGCTTAGACAAACGTAGTTCCCCCTAAAAGTTATGGGCAGTGCCCCTCTGGATTTAGCGAAAGCCCTAGGCAACCACAAATGGCCGCTGTCACCTCCGGCATAGAAGGCGTGCCATCCACATGGGCAACTCGTGAGCCATAGAATTCTAGCAGGGGGCGCGTCTTGGCAAAGTATTCTGCCAAACGATTGGCAATGACCGCGGCGGTATCATCAATGCGCCCCTGCTCTTGGGAACGCTGGTGCAGGCGCTCGACGAGAATGTCCTCCGGGACATTAAGGTTGACAACGCGATCACAGGGTTGCGCCAATTCCAGTAAAAGAGCATCGAGGGCTTCAGCTTGGGGAATGGTGCGGGGAAAACCGTCCAATATCCATCCCGCCTGCGCCGCTTGGTGGGTCAGTTGTTGCCGCATCAGGTCAATGACCACCTCGTCGGGCACCAAATTTCCGGCATCGCTGTAGGACTTGACCTTCAACCCCAAATCCGAGCCTTTTTTGATCTCTGCCCGAAAGATGTCGCCAGGAGCAATACGCGGCACATCCCAATGGTGCGCTAAAATCTCGCCCTGCGTTCCCTTGCCTGCCCCGGGGGGCCCCATCAAAATCACCCGCACCATTACTGTTTAACCATTCCCTCGTAACGTTGCGAAATAACGTAGGTTTGAATTTGCTTCGAGGTTTCAATCGCTACGCCGACAATAATCAACAGCGAAGTTGCCCCGATGCCACTAAATGTGGTTACCCCCGTAGCCCGCTCCACAATGGTAGGCACCACGGCTACGGCCCCTAAAAATACCGCACCGAGAAATGTCAGTCGGTTCAAAATGGCCCCTATGTAGTCGGCAGTGGCCTTCCCCGGACGAATTGTGGGAATGCTACTTCCCTGCTTTTTCAGGTTCTGGGCCAAATCCACGGGATTCACCACTAGGGATGTGTAGAAATAGCTAAAGGACAGAATCAGCACTAGATAGACAGCCACACTTCCCCAACTGTTGGGGGCCAAGAACTGCGCTACAGCCAAAACAATTGGATTGGTGGAGGAGAGTCCAATCGCCGACGGCAACAAAAGCAGCGAGGACGCAAAAATGATCGGCATCACCCCACCCTGGTTGAGACGGAGGGGCAAGTAGGCGGTCTGCTCCCGGTAGAGCTTGCGCCCCACCTGCCGCCGAGCATAAACAATAGGAATCCGCCGGGTGCCTTCCTGCACAAACACGATGCTCACAATCATGACCAGGAACACCAACAGCAATAAAATCACCCCACCCACCCGGGAGGAGTCGCGCTGTGCCAAGGCAATCGTGTCCGTTAAGGATTGGGGCAGGTTGGCCACAATGCTGATAAAAATTAAAAGGGACGCACCATTGCCCACACCGCGCTCGGTGATCAGTTCCCCTGCCCACATCACGAACATAGAACCAGCGGCGATCGCCACCATGCTGCCCACGATAAAACTAGATAGCAGCACCCGCTCACCACCATCTGCGTTGATACTGAGGAACGTGGTTCCCGGATTTGTTACCACGCCAGCGCTCTGAACCCAGAAGGAAACGCCCCAAGACTGGAGCAGCGCCCACCCTAGGGCGACGTAGCGCGTGTATTGGGAAATTTTTCGCCGACCTGCTTCCCCCTCGTTTTTCTGAAGGTTTTCGAGGGTAGGAAGTGCTGCCGTCAGCAATTGCAAGATGATCGAAGCATTGATGAAGGGAATAATTCCCAGGGCAAATACCCCTAGAAGGGATAGCCCTCCGCCGGAGAAGATATCGAGGAAGTTGACAAAGGCGTTGTTGCGCACAATTTCGGCAAATCTGACCCGATCCACGCCCGGCAAGGGCACATAGGCCCCAAGTCGAACCAAGATCAACATCCCCACCGTTACCAAAAGACGCCCACGCAGTCCTGCTGCCTGCGCCATCTGCAAGAACGTCTCCCGGGCATTGGGTGCCCTACCTTTGCTAACTACCATATTCTTGAATCCGCGTTCCGATCACTTGGTTGTATTGTACCTGTTTGCTCTGATGCTAGGAGTCCGCACTTACTCCCTGGGGAACTACACAGGTGCCCCCAGCAGCCTCAATCTTGGCCCTTGCTCCACCCGTAAAGGAATGGGCATGAACCGTTAGGGCAACACCGATGTCCCCGCGACCAAGAACCCTAAGGGCACCATCATTTTGAGTGACGATCCCCATCTCCATCAGGGATGTCAAATCGACTTCGCTGCCAGCAGGTACTCTGGCTAACTGATCGATGTTGACAATCGTGAACCGCTTGGGATGAATGATCGGGAAGTGCTTTAGCTTGGGAACCCGCTTGTATAGGGGCATCTGCCCCCCTTCAAATCCGGGACGGGTAGGACGACCGGAGCGTGACTTTTGCCCCCGCATGCCGAAACCACCACTGGCACCCTGTCCGGCGGAGATCCCGCGACCCAATCGCCGCTTCCGTCGCTTTGCACCTTTCTGGGGCGCTAGTTCTGTAAGTTTCATGATGGATACCTCATCCTAGTAAAGATCCTGAACGGTCAAATCCCGTGCCTTGGCAACCTCCTCAAAGGTTCGCAGGGAGGATAGGGCCCTGATTGCCGCCCGCGCATTATTGAGGGGGTTTCCGGAGCCCAACTGTTTGGCCAAGATATTTTTGACTCCAGCGAGTTCCAAGACAGTGCGCACCGCCCCCCCGGCAATTACCCCAGTACCGGGAGACGCAGGGCGCATCATCACGCGGGCCCCACCGCCTACGGCATCGGTCGGATGGGGGATGGAGCTCGTTCGGGTAATCGGCACCTGAATCAGGTGCTTCTTGGCGTCGGAAACTCCTTTTTTGACGGCGTTAACCACTTCTCCGGCCTTGCCAACGCCTACGCCGACTTCCCCCCGTTCGTTGCCAATGACAACTACGGCGCGAAAGCTGAGCTTCTTCCCGCCCTTGACAACTTTGGTGACCCGGCGGATCTGTACGACCCGCTCCTGCCATTCCGAATCCTTTTCCTGACGGTTGTTGCGATCGCCCCGCTTACCTTCACCTCGCTTACCGCGCCGCTTTTCGTCCCGACCTTCACCTTCGGGTTGCGTGGGACGTCCGCTGTCGCGACTTTTACGTTCTACTGCCATGTCTCACCTCTTTAAAAGTCTAATCCTGCTTGCCGGGCCGCCTCAGCGAGGGAACGAACCCGACCATGGTACAAATTACCGCCGCGATCAAAAACCACCTGGGTAATACCCTTGGCGATTGCCCGCTGTGCCACCAGTTCCCCGACCTTTGACGATGCATCGCAGTTGGCCGTAGAGGACAGGGAGGACTTCACTTCCGGCTCCAAGGTGGAGGCGGATGCCAGGGTCATCTGGGAGACATCATCAATGACTTGGGCCACGATGTGGTTATTGGAGCGATAGATGGAAAGACGGGGCCGCTCGGGAGTGCCATGGACGCGACGGCGCGTCCTGCGGTGGCGGCTTACAACTGATTGTCTGCGTGTCGGTTTCATAAAGGGTCACCAATCGGTCGTGCGGGATGAAAAATCGGAATACAGATCCATAGTCGCCAAAATCCAGGGTTACTTTTTACCGGACTTACCAGCCTTGCGTCGCACCACTTCACCGGAATAGCGAATGCCTTTACCCTTATAAACTTCCGGCGGTCTCACAGCCCGGATTTTGGCGGCAATGCTGCCAACGGACTCTTTATCGATGCCCGAGACAACTATCTGCGTCCCCTGGGCAACTTTTTTGCCGGCGTTATCTTCGATCTCAATCACAATGCCAGTGGGAGGAACAATCTCCACCGTATGGCTGTAACCAACACTCAAGGTTAGATTGCCGCCGGCAACCTGAGCCCGATACCCCACGCCCTGGATTTCCAAACGGCGCGAAAATCCCTTGGACACCCCATCCACCATGTTGGAGAGGAGGGTACGGCACAAGCCGTGAAGTTGGCGGGCAGGACGGCTATCGTTGCGCCGCTGCACCGTAAGGGTTGCGCCATTCTGGGCGATTTCAATCAGGTCGGGAAAGGAGCGGCGCAACTCCCCCTTTGCTCCCTTGACCACCACATCCTGCCCCGTGATAGCCACAGACACTTTGTCCGGCAGGGCGATCGGCAGTTTTCCAATTCGTGACATACTTGTATCTCCCTCAACTACCAGACGTAACAAAGGACTTCGCCACCCACGCCCTGCTTGCGAGCTTCGCGATCGGTCATAATTCCCCGCGATGTGGAAACAATGGCAATCCCGATGCCGCCAAGAACCCGGGGCAAATCGCGATGGTTAGAATAAACTCTCAATCCGGGACGACTGACACGCTTCAACCGCGTAATCAAAGGTTGACGTCCCCGACCCTGATACTTCAGTGTGACATTAAGGGTGCGCCCAATGCCCTCACCCTCCACTTCGTAACCATCAATGTACCCTTCCTGCTGCAACACCTTAGCAATGCTGAGGGTCATCTTCGTTGCCGGGATGCTAGTTACTTGATGCCGCGCCATACCAGCATTGCGAATCCGCGTCAGCATATCCCCGATAGTGTCATTCGTAGCCATCCTGTTTCTTGGTTCCTCCCTATTAAGACTCTCTAAAAGGCATTCCCACTGCCTTCAACAGGGCGCGCCCCTCCTCATCGGTTCGTGCCGTCGTGATGATGGAAATATCCAAGCCCCGAACTTGGTCGATGCTGTCGTAGCTGATCTCTGGGAAAATCAATTGCTCCTTGACACCTAGGGTGTAGTTTCCACGTCCATCAAAGCTCTTGGGGCTGACTCCGCGAAAATCACGGATGCGCGGCAAAGATAGATTAATCAACCGCTCCAGAAACGCATACATCCGCTCTCGCCGCAGGGTAACCATCATGCCAATGGGCATACCTTCACGAATTTTAAATCCGGCGATCGCCTTTTTCGCTCGAGTTACGACGGGCTTTTGCCCAGCGATTACGCCAATTTCCGTCAACGAAGCTTCGAGGGTTTTGGCGTTGCCTGCGGCCTCACCGAGCCCACGATTGATCACGACCTTCTCGAACTTGGGCACTTGGTGGATGTTGGTGTAGCGAAACTGCTCCATCAACTTTGGTACCGCCTGCTTCTCATAAATTTCCCTAATTGGCGTCAGCATCCTTGCTTCTCCTTGTCTTAGTCAGGAATGAATTGTCCAAGATTTCACCCGTCTTCTTCAGCATCCGCACTTTCTTCCCCTCGGGTGTGAAGGTGTAACAACTGCGGCTGGCGACCTTTTCCTTATCGGAATAAAGCATGACCTTGGAGCTGTGGATGGGAAACTCGCGGGTGACGATCTGCCCAGACTCTCCGTCCCGCTGAGGCTTGACGTGCTTGGTCTTGATATTGACTGATTCCACAGTTACCCGGCTCGTATCCGGAAACACCGCCAACACCTTGCCGACCGTCCCCTTGTCACTGCCAGAGATCACCTTCACCAGATCGCCAGTACGAACGTGCATTTTGAACACACGACGATTTCCCTGGGGCTTTGCCTTGATTTTTACCTTTGCCATTACAGTACCTCAGGTGCCAGCGAAACAATTTTGGTAAAGTTTTTATCCCGCAACTCCCGAGCTACAGGTCCAAAAACCCGCGTACCCTTAGGGTTGCCATCCTGATTGATGATCACCGCAGCATTGTCATCAAAACGAATGCTCATCCCGCTCTCACGACGAATGGTGTTGCGGGTTCGCACCACGACAGCCCGGACAACATCGGACTTCTTCACAGGCATGTTGGGTGCCGCATCCTTAACGGTGGCAATAATCACATCACCCACAGCCGCAAACTTGCGATTGCCACCCGCAAGAACTCGGATGCAGAGAAGCTTCTTAGCTCCACTGTTGTCCGCCACATTGAGGTAACTCTCCTGCTGAATCATTGCTAGACCTCCTTAGACACCGATGAAAGAATCTCGACCACAGTCCAGCGCTTGGTGCGACTGAGGGGGCGCGTTTCGCGGATTTTGACTATATCCCCCTCCTGGCACTGCTCTTCCTCGTCGTGGGCTTTGAATCGCTTCGTATTGACAACGATCTTGCCGTACTTGGGATGAGAGGTTCTGCTCTCAACGGCAACAACCACCGTTTTTTGCATCTTGTTGCTGACAACGAGCCCAACCCGTTCCTTAACTGCCATTGCTTTTCTCCCTATACAGACTTGGACTGACGTTCCCGCTCAACTGTCAACAATTGTGCCAAACGGTGTTTGGCATGGCGAAACTCGTGGGGCTTGACCTGCTGCTGTGTAGCCTGTTTGAGTCGCAGTTGCATGAGCTGCTTCTTTACATCGATGATTTGTTGTGCCACCTGCTCGTGGGAAAGCTCGCGCACATCCTGAACCTTTGGTAATGCCATGGGAAACCTACTCCTTCTCGCGCTTGATGAAACGGGTCTTGATCGGCATCTTGGCCGCCGCCAACCGAATGGCCTCCCGGGCTACCTCCTCGGCAACACCAGCAACTTCGAACATGATGCGCCCTGGTCGGACAACCGCCACCCAGAACTCCGGAGCACCTTTCCCCGAACCCATGCGGGTTTCTGCAGCTCTTTGGGTTACGGGCTTGTCGGGAAACAAGCGGATCCAGATTTTGCCGCCACGCCGGATGTAACGATTCATGGCCCGACGGCCAGCCTCTATTTGCCTGGAGGTAATCCAACAGGGCTCAAGGGCCTGCATGGCAAAGTCACCAAAATTGATCTCATTGCCACGCGTAGCAGGCCCGCACATGCGACCACGCTGCTGCTTGCGAAATTTGGTACGACGGGGACTCAACATAGGGGGGTACTTCCTTTGATAGCTAATGAACGCGTCACGTTAGCCCTCTGCTCCCGAGCGATCCTCAAATTGAGGGCGACGGGTCTGACGACGGCGAGGTGGAGCAGCCGGAGCGGGGGTCTCTTCACCCACAATGACTTCGCCTTTGAAAATCCAAACTTTGATCCCAATGACACCGTAAATCGTGCTAGCGGTTTTGTAGTCGTAGTCGATATCGGCACGGAGCGTGTGCAGGGGGACACGCCCTTCGCGAACCCACTCGGTGCGAGCAATCTCAGCGCCATTCAGCCGACCGCTGATCTGCACCTTGATGCCCTCAACCCCGGCACGTTGGGCACGCTGAATCGCTTGGCGCACAACGCGACGAAAAGACACCCGACGCTCAATTTGTTGGGCAATATACTCGGCAATCAGGGGGGCTTCTGCATCAACCCGAGCAACTTCAGTGACGTTAATGCGAACCTGGCTAGTGCCGGTCTTGGCTAGGGTGCCCTCCTTTTCGAGGTGCTTCACCAACCCCTGACGTAGCTGCTCGATACCAGAGCCGCCACGACCAACGACAACCCCAGGACGAGCGGTACGGATCTCCAGATCCACTTGGTCGGCCTTGCGATCAATCACGATCTGGGAAATGCCTGCATTATTGAGGGTCTTCTGGATGTGCTTCCGAATCTCAAAATCTTCAGCGGCTAAAACCGGATATCTTTTGGGGTCGGCAAACCAGCGGGATAGGTGGGGTCGGATAATGCCTAGTCGCAATCCGTTGGGGTGAATTTTCTGTCCCATTAGTTGGCTTCCTCCATCGGACGAACAGTTATGGTGATATGGCAAGTGGGCTTACGAATTTGATAACCACGACCTTGGGCTCGGGGACGCATCCGCTTGAGGCAGGGCCCCATGTCAGCATAGGCTTGGTGCACTTTCAGCTGTTCCGCCTGCATCCCGGCATTGTGGACAGCGTTGGCGACTGCTGATCGCAGGAGTTTGGTCACAGGCTCACAGGCACGATAGGGCATAAACTCCAGCACGATAAGAGCTTCCCGATAGCTGCGGCCACGGATTTGGTCGAGCACCCGGCGAACCTTGTGGGGGGACATGCGGATAAATCGGGCGATCGCCGGAATTTCATCGTCTTGTAGAATCATGATCTTTCTCCGTTATCGTTTCGCTTTTTTGTCACTCTTGGCATGACCCCGGAAGGTGCGGGTTGGAGCGAACTCCCCTAATTTGTGTCCAACCATCTGTTCCGTCACGTAGACAGGCACGTGAACCTTGCCGTTGTAGACCGAAATCGTGTGTCCGATCATCTGGGGCACGATGGTAGATGCCCGCGACCATGTTTTGATAACTTGGCGTTCTCCCCGAGCATTGAGCTTTTCAATCTTGCTCAGTAGGTGATCGGCGACAAAGGGCCCTTTTTTTAGCGATCGCGGCATACAACATCTCCTCCTTGACTAAATCGGCAGCACTCCAGATAAATACGGTTAGGCATTGCGCCCTCCCTTACCCCGTTTCGAAGACTTACGACGGCGGCGAACAATCAGGGCATTGCTGAGTTTGTTGCGCTTGCGCGTCTTGTAGCCGAGGGTAGGCTTACCCCAAGGTGTGACCGGACCACTTCTGCCAATGGGAGCGCAGCCTTCACCACCGCCATGGGGATGATCTACGGGGTTCATCACCGATCCCCGAACCTTGGGACGGCGGCCGCGCCAGCGATTCCGCCCCGCCTTACTCAAACTTTGATTGCTATGCTCGGCGTTGCCTACCTGCCCAATTGTGGCGTAGCACTCCTTGCGCACCATGCGAACTTCCGTAGAGGGGAGCTTCAAAGTCACATACTCACCTTCCTTGGCAGCAACTTGGGCCCCCGAGCCAGCAGCTCGGACGATTTGCCCACCCTTACCGACCACCAGTTCCACGTTGTGCACCATGGTGCCGAGGGGGATAGTACCGAGGGGCATAGCATTACCCACCTCAAAACCCACAGCTTCCCCCGCAATGATTGTGGCACCAACATTGAGCCCCTTGGGATGCAAAATGTAGCGCTTTTCGCCGTCTTCGTATTCCACTAGGGCAATGCGAGCATTGCGGTTGGGATCGTATTCAATGGCAACGACCTTGGCGGGGACATTCAATTTGTTACGCTTGAAGTCAATCAAGCGATACATCTGCTTGTGTCCACCACCGCGACGGCGGCTGGTGATAACCCCACGATTGTTGCGTCCCTTTTTTCGGTGGACGTGTTCGACCAGGGATTTCTCAGGCTTCGACTTGGTGATTTCCGAAAAGTCAGAGATCACCAACTGCCTGGTGCTGGAGGTATACGGCTTATAACTGCGGGTGCCCATAGGTTCAACTAGCTCCTGTTGCTACGATCTCAATCACTAAACGCCGGGGAATAACTCAATCTTGCTATCCGGTGCCAAAGTAACAATGGCTCTCTTGTAGCGCGATCGCATGCCCACAAACCGGCCTACGCGCCGCGACACTGCCGGCAAATGGTGGGTATTCACTTTGACCACTTTGACGTCAAACATAAGTTCGACCGCTGCTCGAACCTCAGGCTTAGTCGCTGTTGGCAAAACTTCAAACGTGTACTTGTTTTGCTCCAAGAGGCGCATTGCCTTTTCATTGAGCAGGGGGCGAATGAGAATATCGGGCAAGCGCCGCTCGTCAAAAGTTTTCGGAATTCTAGCCATGGTGCACCTCCTCCGTATTTGTTGTGGCTGTGGCAGTATCATCGCCGTAAACCTCATGGATCAGGGCGATCGCCGATTCGGTGATCACAATCTTGTCGGCATGCAAAATGTCAAATACGTTGAGCTGATTAGCAGCAATTAAACGAATCGTAGGAACATTACGTGCTGACAGGAACACCGATTCGTATCGCTCAGCCACGATGAGGAGAACCTTTTCACCGGCGGCCACACCCCAGCGCTGCAGTGCAGCCGTCAACTCACGGGTCTTAGGCTGCGGTAGATGCTCCTGCAGATTTTGCACCACGAGAATGTCCGCAATTCGGCTCATGAGAGCAGTACATAGTGCTAAGCGGCGCTCCTTGCGATTCATTTTGAGCGTGTAATCCCGGGGCTTAGGTCCAAAGATCACGCCGCCACCCCGCCACAGAGGCGAACGACTTGAACCGGCCCGCGCCCGACCCGTTCCCTTTTGACGCCACGGCTTCTTGCCACCGCCGCGAACTTCGGTTCTAGTCTTAGTGCTTGCCGTTCCCTGACGAGCATTTGCCAACTGGCGCACCAGCGCTCGGTGCACAACATGCTCAGCGGAAGACTCCCGAGCAACACGGAGTGCGAGAGACGCTTCCCCTACCGGACTTCCTGTCCAATCCTTAACAACTGGCATAACCTGCTCCTAACTACTTGCCGACCACCTTGGCCGGAACAACACTAACCAACGTTCCCGACTTACCGGGCACCGTTCCCTTAACCAACAACAGATGGTTGACAGAATCGATCTTGAATAGCATCAGCTTCTTAGCCGTTGTTCTCTTACCGCCCAATCGACCAGCCATTCTTAACCCTGGAAAAACCCGACCGGGCGTGGTTCCAGCGCCGATAGAGCCTGGAGCCCGGTGATTTTTCGATCCGTGCGCCATGGGCCCCCGACCAAAATTGTTGCGCTTCTGGTTACCAGCAAAACCTCTACCAATGCTTGTACTCACCACATCAACATGCTCGCCTTCTTGGAACTGGGTGACATTGATCTCTTGTCCCAACTGATAAGCACTGACGTCGGTTACCCTATATTCCCGCAAGTGACGCAGCAGGTCGGCACCGGATTTCCGCAGATGACCTTGCTGCCCCAAGGTGAGATACTTGTTTGCGCGGCGCGATTCTCCACCTTCCACAGCTTTAGTTTTCAAAACGCGGGTAGCCGCTCCAACAGCACCAAAACCTAGCTGAATGGCGGCGTAGCCTTCCTTAGCAACAGTCTTAATCTGCGTAACCCGACAGGGTCCAGCCTGAATGATGGTTACGGGAACAGCATTCCCCTTCTGATCAAAAAGTTGGGTCATACCAACCTTTTTTCCTAAGATTCCGACAGACATCTGCGTACTCCAATAGAAATACAGTTACGAATTAAACGAATGGAGCTTTGACTCCGCTAAGAAAGGATGTTTACTCGGGAGTAGAAGATGCCAAACAGCAGTTCCTATCCTTCGCAAAGAGAACGGACGATTGCATCCCGCGAACAAATCATCAAGGCCCAAAGTGTCGATTCCGATGCCTCGAGAAAAGCCCTCACCGCACTCAAAAAAGCGTGCAAGAGACAGATCTGGAGAAAAGTATGAACCTACTTCTAATTCTGAATCGGTCGCAACTCCGCTCAGAAAGGGCAAACGTTTCCATGAGAGCGCACGACCGAGCCATGATTCATCCGAAGCATTACACACAGCTTGCATCGGGACTTAGACAACTAAGCTGCTGAAGCAGAGTCACCAGTATCCCTTGCCGATGCTACATGCTGTGCACCGATCAATTCAGCAGCGCAAGCCGATGAAGTCGATCAACGAATCAAAAAACTGTTTTCAGTCCATGGCTAAAGACAAAATTCAGCCGAGGCAGTTTTTTGCACAGGATTCCAGTTTAGAGTATAGAAGCAATTTTGTCTAGTTCTTTTACCAAATTCCCATGGTGCCGTGCCCCACTAGCAATAATTTGCAATGTTTTCGGTGACGGGATTGCTGCCTGCTACGTTAAAATAAGCAACGCAGTTACCTAACAGCGCATGATCTCTAGCAATGATTTCCGACCCGGCGTTACCATCGAACTAGATGGACAGGTGTGGCGGGTAGTGGAGTTCCTCCATGTAAAGCCTGGCAAGGGGGCAGCGTTTGTGAGGACAAAGCTGAAAAGTGCCCAGACCGGTTCTGTACTGGAGCGCACCTTTCGTGCTGGTGAAACCGTACCCCAAGCGGTTTTGGAGAAAAGTACGATGCAACACACCTATAAAGAAGGCGACAATTTCATCTTCATGGATATGTCCACCTATGAAGAAGCGACCCTAACTCCCAGCCAAATTGGCTCCCGCGTCAAATACATCAAAGAAGGGATGGAGGTCAGCGTTGTCCGCTGGAAAGAGCAGGTCATTGAAGTGGAATTACCAAACACGGTCGTGCTAGCTGTAACCGAAACTGAGCCAGGGGTTAAGGGCGATACGGCAACCGGAGGCAGTAAGCCTGCCCTGGTAGAAACCGGTGCTCAAATCATGGTTCCTCTGTTTGTCGGTATTGGCGATCGCATCAAAATTGACACGCGCGACGATGCATATTTGGGGCGTGAGAATTAGTGGAATTCAGTATCGAACAGCTACGGGAATTAATTACAATTCTCAACCAGACGGACATAACGGAGATGACTCTGGAGTCTGGGGATTTGCGTTTGAGCATCCGTAAGCGGGAAACCGTTCAGGAAGCTGCACCAATTGCGAGCACTACACCTGCACCGGCAATACTTACACCCGTACCCGCTGCTCCAGAGCCCACTTCTCGTAAGCTTATCGATATTGTTTCACCCATGGTCGGCACTTTTTACAGATCGCCAGCTCCCGATGACCCCCCGTTCGTAGACATTGGGGACAGCATTCGTAAGGGGCAGAGTGTCTGTATCATTGAGGCCATGAAACTCATGAATGAAATTGAATCTGAGTCTGCAGGTCGCGTTGTAGAAATTCTGGTGAACAATGCCCAGCCCGTAGAGTACGGACAGGTTCTCATGCGGATAGACGTGCTTTAATCCCGCTGCTTTACTGTCTATGACCGTAGGGTTCACAAAAAAAGTAAGCCCTACAACGTAGAGCCTACTTTTTACATGTGCTACAAAGGTGTGCTTAGCAACGCCTACTTGATGCTGATCTTTGCCCCAGCCTCTTCGAGTTGCTTCTTTGCAGCCTCAGCATCAGCCTTGGCCATGCCTTCCTTCACCAGTTTGGGCGTAGACTCCACCAACTCCTTAGCATCCTTCAAGCCCAAGCCGGTAATTTCACGGACGACCTTGAGTACTGCAATTTTCTTGTCGGCTGGAACTTCGTCCAACATCACATCAAAGGATGTTTTCTCCTCAACTTCTTCTGCAGGAGCCGCAGCCGCAGCCGGTGCCGCCATAGCAGGCATAGCCATCATCATTCCACCTGCGGGCGCTGCAGCCGAAATACCCAACTTTTCTTCCATCATCTTGACCAGCTCAGCTGCTTCCAAGATGCTCAAACTCGTAATAACTTCAAAGGCCTGTTCAACTTTAGACATAGAATTTTCTCCCTATTGAGAATGAGGTTTACAAACTTCAGAAAAACTAACCATTCTGCTCTTGCTTTTCGTGCATCGCTTTGACTGCGCGCGCCACGGAAACAGGAACTTCATTGATGGCACGTCCCAAGGAGGACGGCACTTCGTTGATAGTTCCAGCCAAACGTCCGCCGACATTGTTGAGCAACCCAGCAATTTGTCCGAGCAAGACTTCCCGGGGCGGCAACTCGGAGACAGCTTTCAACTGCTCAGCATCAAAGGCACGTCCGTCAAAAACGCCGCCCCTAAGCGCCGTTTTTTTCGCTTCCTTCTGATAACCCTGATAGGCTTTTAGGGCTGAGCTGACATCTCCCTTCACCATCAGGAATACTGAGGAACCCTTAAGGAACGATTCGAGGGAGTGCCACTGGGGACGCTCGGCGATCGCCTTTTTCATCAGGGTGTTTTTTGTGACCTTACACACCGTAGCTGAGTCCCTAAGGGTGCGGCGCAATTTAGTGATCTCCGCAACGGACATGTTGGCGTACTCAATTACCATGACGACCTGGGCGTCATCGAGTAGCTGCTCTAGCTCTTCACGAATCTCTTTTTTGGACTCTAGCGTTCTACCCACTTCTTATCACCTCCTTGTTGGGCTAAAAAAACGCCTCAGCACGTTGTAGAGCTGAGGCATCACTGAACGGAAGCAGAACACTTCCATCAGATCCTTTACCTCGGCGGGAAATTGAGTCCTAAGACACCCGCTGTCTCTGGCAAATATTGTTTGTAGTGCATTTGTAGTGCCCTTACGGGTCACGATTGCTTCATGCAGCTTCTCCGAGCTTCAGATCCCTCAGTGCAGGAATATCTACCTCAATAGCAGGGCCCATGGTGGCTGAGATATATAGCGATCGCCAGTAGCGACCCTTAGCACCGGATGGTCGGTTGCGATCAATCGTTTCCTGCAGCGCCTTTAAGTTAAAAAGGAGATCCTCAGCGTTGAAGTTAGACTTGCCAAAAAGAATGTGGACGATACCCGCGCGATCGGCACGGAATTCGAGCTTACCGCCCTTAAATTCCGCAATTGCCGTAGCCAAGTCAAAGGTTACGGTTCCACCCTTCGGCGAGGGCATGAGTCCGCGAGGCCCAAGCAGCTTACCGAGCTTGGCAACTTGGGGCATCATATCTGGAGTAGCAACCAGCTTGTCAAAATCCATCATGCCCTTGGATATGCTGTCGATCAAATCTTCCGACCCGGCGATGTCAGCACCATTGGCCGTTGCCTCGGCAACCTTTTCGCCCCGGGCAATGACTGCGACACGCACAACCTGACCCGTTCCCTTGGGTAGAGTCACAGTCGTCCTCAATTGCTGGTCGGCATACTTAGGATCGATCCCCAGTCGAACGTGGGCCTCAGCAGCCTCTACAAACTTTGCCGTTGCTGTCTCTTTGAGCAGTTGCAGCGCCTCAAGGGGAGGATACGCCCTTAGCTCAACTTTCTTTTGGGCTTCTTGCAGCCGACGCGATACTTTCTTAGCCATAAAATTTGGGGTTCTGACGAATTCTAAAATTCTCCCCCGCTCCTAGATAGAGTTAACTTTTTCAGGTTTAATTGGAAATAAGAATTCATTCCTTATTAGAAGCGAATCACAATAAAGAATAAATTCCGAAAAGTTCAGCAAAAAAAGCCTTAAGGGCATAAACCATAATACACAAGGGATAACCGAATAGCAACTAAAGTTCGGTCTTGCCCTAGTCCTTAATCGCAACACCCATGTTTCGGGCAGTTCCTTCGATGATGCGCATGGCAGCCGTGAGGTCGTTGGCATTCAAATCGGGCATTTTCTTTTCGGCAATCTCGCGCAATTGCTGTTGAGAAATGCTACCAACCTTGATGCGGTTGGGTTCAGCAGAGCCGCCCGCAACCCCGGCAGCCTTCTTGATTAGGACAGATGCCGGAGGAGTTTTAAGAACGAAGGTGAAACTGCGATCTTCATAAACGGAAATTTCGACGGGGATCACCATCCCAGCTTGATCCGCAGTGCGGGCATTGTACTCTTTGCAGAACATCATGATGTTAACCCCATGCTGTCCGAGGGCAGGGCCGACGGGCGGTGTGGGGGCAGCTTTCCCCGCATTGAGAGCAAGCTTGACAACTGCGACAACTTTTTTAGCCATAATTTATCCTTGTTTTTGCACTTGGTTGAACTCTAATTCGACAGGGGTGTCCCGCCCGAAAATGGACAGCAACGCCTTGAGTTTGCTACGCTCTGGACTTACTTCAATGACTTCGCCATCAAAGTCTTTGAAGGGACCTGAGAGTACTTTGACTTTATCGCCGATCGCCATCTCAATTTTGACAACGGGCTCCTGCTCCGCAGCAACCCGGAAGATCCGCTCCACCTCACCGCGACTGAGGGGCTTGGGGGCAACGTGGCCGCGACCGCGACCGTAGCGACGTTTTTGTTCCGTTCCCACAAAGTTGATGACATGGGGAGTGCTTTTAACTGCCTGCCACGCTTCATCGTCAATGTCCCAGGATCCTTCGTCATTTTTCACGAGCTGCATCTGCACCAAGATATAGCCAGGAAACACCTTTTCGGGAACCATGTGGCGGGAGCCATCTTTCTTGAGCTTGATGGTTTGAGATTGAGGGATTTCCACTTGGCGAATCTTGTCATCGACCGCTAGGGTTTTTGCCCGCTGCTCAAGGCTCGACTTAACTTTTTTTTCGCAGCCAGAAGCGACCTGCACTGCATACCACTGGAGTACATCGCCATCTTCGCGCTCTAATTCCTCTTCCATTGGGGTTCCAACTAAATCCTTTAGCGAAATACTTGCAGAGCGATCCAACCGAAGAGCTGGTTGATCAGGTAAACAAATGTCGAAGACACAACGACCATGAGGAGCACCGCAGCCGACTCGTTGAAAAGTTGCTCCCGCTTTGGCCAAACAATTTTCCCTAGCTCGCCACGGGTATCGGCAAAGAACCGCAGCAAGGAAGATGCTTGGGCACCGGTGTTATCAGGTGCTTTTGTTGAAGCGGAATCCGTGTTGCTTTTGGTCATAGCGAAAACTTTATAGGGGGGCAGCGGAATCTTAGGCGCTTTGACGGACGGGATAGCGGCGGAGGATCTGGAATGGAAAGCGCGCCCTGGAGGACTCGAACCCCCGACATCAGGTTTTGGAGACCTGCGTTCTACCAACTGAACTAAGAGCGCACATATCTAGTTATTCTAGCGGATAGACAGGGGATCGCGATGCCAATGTCTTTAAAGATTCACGAGATCCACGTTACTGGCTGTGGGGGCAGGAGCTTTCCCAGGTTTGGGAGAGGCTAGACGTACCCCATCGCCGAGAACGTCCCATGAAGCCGCCTTAAAATCATCTCCGACCGGCAGCGAGAACGGCTCCTAGGTAAGGGGACGATCAAAACGCTGCTTGATCCGTGCCGACTTGCCGATGCGATCGCGGAGGTAATAGAGCTTGGCCCGCCGCACTTTACCGCGCTGCACCACTTTGATGGACTCCAGCTTGGGCGAGTGCAGCAAAAACACTCGCTCCACGCCAACGCCCTGAAATACCTTGCGCACCGTTATGGCTTGGTTGATGCCACTGCCACGGCGGGAGATAACAATCCCTTCGTAGGGCTGGGTTCGTTCCTTGTTGCCTTCGATAATCTTGACACCAACGCGAATGGTGTCCCCGATGTACACTTGGGGCAAGGCGCTCGCCCTCAGGTATTGGGCCTCGACCGCCTGAATAATTGCAGTTGCATTCATATTTTTGTAAATGACGCGGTCTTATATCCTAGGGCATGGAAATAACGCTGTCTAGCCATTGGTACTTAAGATTTGACGAAAGGATCGCCATTGGGGGAAGAGTTCCCTTACAATGCCAGCGAATTTGGGTGTGATTCATGGTCTGGCAAGGGCGTTTTGGGGTACTTGGAGTCATCGTGGCGATCCTGGTGGTCGCAGGATCGCTGTCTGCCCAGACCCTGGGGGATTTACAGCAGTACCGCACTATTTTGGAGCAGCAGCGCCAAATGGTGCAGCGGCAACAGCAACAGTTACGGGCCCTGACAAAACCAGCTCAGGACCGTCTGGACGGGCTACGGCGCAACATTCAGGTGACCGATACCCAGTTGGCGAGCACGAAGGCGGAACTGGCAAAGGCTCAGACTACCTTTCGCCAGCTAGAAGAGCAGTTGCAGCAGCTTGAAAGCAACCTAGGAAAGCAACAGGGAGCCGTGGGAGCTCGGCTACGTTTTTTGCAGCGCCAGTCCCGCCAGCGGTGGTGGGTGTTGGCCCTGGGCAGCCGGGATTTACAGCAGTTTGCGGATCGCCGACGGCACATGGAACGCATCTGGCAGGGCGATCGCCAGCTTGTGGAGCAGTTGACCCAGATGAACCGCCAAGTAACGGCTCAGCGAGATCGGGTGGCGACCCAGGCCAACGAGATTGCCTTGGTATCCCAAAAACTGAAGCAGCAGAAAGCCAATTTGGAGTTGGAGGCATCGGCCCAGGCGAATATGATCGAACGGATTATGGGCGATCGCCGGGCCCTAGAGTTGGCGGAGGATCGTCTGGTGGAGGATTCGCAACGGCTGACGAGCTTGATTGTGTCCCGGGCCCGCACGAGTCCCGGACTGGTGATCATTCCCGGCACGGGGCAGTTGATGGTGCCGACCTACGGCGAGGTGACCAGTGGCTTTGGCTGGCGGGTTCACCCGATTTTGGGCTACGAGCGATTTCACGCGGGGATAGACTTCGGTGCCGATTCGGGCACGCTGATCTATGCCGCGGATTCGGGCACGGTGATCTACGCAGATTGGTATGGCGGCTACGGTAATGCCGTGATCGTTGACCACGGGAATGGTTTAACCACCCTCTATGCCCATTGCCAGGAACTGTATGTCAAGGAGGGGCAGCCGGTGCAAAAGGGCCAGCCGATCGCGACAGTGGGCTCAACGGGCTTTTCAACCGGCCCCCATTTGCATTTTGAAGTGCGGTTGCAGGGGGAGCCTGTCGACCCGGCGTTATATCTCTAGTTGCGGAGAAAGCACACCGTCCCAGGCGGAAATCCCCACCTGCGGAATGGAGGATAGGGCACTTATGATGCGGGACAAAGTATGGGAAGTCCCTATGTCGATGAATTCTTCAGCATTGGTCGCCACCCGGGGAACTCAGGGCCCCTGGTTTCTCTATCCCGTAACCGTGTTTCCCCAACATACCGACTACGGGGGTGTGGTGTGGCACGGCAGCTACATTGGCTGGATGGAAGCCGCTCGCGTGGAGTGCTTCCGCGAGGCCGCGGGCATGGATTTCGGTGCTTTTGTTCAGGCGGGGATTGATTTGCCAGTTGTGGAGATGGCACTTCGCTACCATCGCGGGGCGCGGCTCGGCGATCGCCTGGTGGTCATGACGCGGCTCCTTCCCCTTTCCAAGGTTCCGGAACGATTGCGATTGGTCTGGGAGTACGAGATTCGCCATGCGGAATACCTCTGCGTCTCGGGACAGGTGACGTTGGTGCCCGTGGACTTAGCCCGGGGGAAAGTAGCCCGCCGCCTCCCCCACGATTTAGAGGGAGTAATCGCCCGGTTGCGCAGCAGTGCGGGGGTTCTCTGATAGGAGGCAGGAAAACGACAGGAGGGCATCGAGACCCGTAATACTCTGGAATTGCCCGGGGGTAAGGTAGGGACGACACCCCTCCATCTGCCAAGCCCGCAGGCGTCCATGCACTTGGGAAAGGAAGGGCATTCCCCGCACTAGGGGGACTTCCTGCCAGCCCTCCAAGAGGGTTTCGGCGATCGCCAGTTCGACCATTGCCCGGGAATATTCGTGCACAAGGCGCTCCAGACGATGGTGAAAGACCAGCTTGCCCTGGGGGTCGGTGCCTGCCAAGGTGTAGCTATCTACGAGATGACGTAGACGCTGCTGCAGCACGAGGGGCCAGGGGTCAAGGGTCATGGAGGGATTCACGGGACATAGGCCTATGGAATTATCATAGAGGAATCGGGTTCCCATGACATGAGTTGTGGAATCGTGAAGGATTCCCGGGGCGGGCTATGATTTTAGGGAAAACTCCCCTTGGTTGCTGGTGTGATTCCCCTGACGCTGAAGCTACAGAATTTTTTGAGCTATCGCACGCTATCTCTAGATTGGCAGGGTCTGCACACCGTCTGCGTTTGCGGCGAAAATGGGGCGGGGAAATCTTCGCTTTTTGAGGCGATCGCCTGGGGAATTTGGGGCGAGTGCCGGGGAACTTCCGAGGATGACATCATCCATTTGGGAACGCGGGAGATGCGGGTGGATGTGACGCTGATGTTGCAGGAGCAGCGGTTTCGGGTACTGCGATCGCGGCAACGCCAGGGCGCTACGACCCTAGAATTTCAAGCGTGGCACGGAGATGGGTGGCGATCGCTCACCGCTCGCAATCTCAAGGCGACGCAGCAGGTGATTCGTCAGCACTTGCGAATGGATTACCACACCTTCATTCATTCCGCCTATTTGCGCCAGGGAAGAGCCGATGAACTGATGCTCAAGCGTCCTGGAGAGCGCAAGCAGATTCTCTCCGACCTTTTGGGATTGGAAGAGTACGAGCACCTCGCGGAGGCAGCCCGGGATGTGGTGCGGCACAGTCGCGCGGCCCTGACGGCCATGGAGCACCAGCAGGGCTATCTGGAGCGCCAGCAGGCCCAGCGGGAATCCCTTGGGGCCCAGCGGGAGTCCCTAGCGGCGGAATGCCAGCAGGTGCAGGCAATGGAGGCAGTGGATCGCGCCCGCTACCAGCAGTTGGCAGCCATCGAGCAGGAAGCGCAACGGCTCCGGGAGCGATCGCAGTGGCTGATGGAGCAGGAACAGCAGTGGGCAGCGGAATACCAGCAGGCGATCGCCCAGCACGCGCAGGCCCAGCAGCACCTCACTGCCCTAGAGGATGTTCGGATCCAGGCCGAAAGCATCCTTGCCGACTACGGCCACTACCAGCACCTCTGCCGGCAGGATGAGCAGCAGCACCAACTGGCCCAGTACGTCCAAGAATTGCAGCAGCAGCTAGCCCAGTCCCAGCAGGAGTTTACCCGCCACCACAGCGAGCTTAAATCCCAGGTAGCGCACCAGCACCAGCACTGGCAGCACCTGCACCAGCAGTGGCAGGATCTGCAACCCTTGCTCCATAAAGCCCCGGAGATCGAGCAGGGTCTGCGCCACCTCCAGCAGGCCCGGCAGCACCTCCAGCACCTGGAGCACCTCCACGGGCAAACGACCCCCCTGCGGCAGCGGCAGCAAGAATTGCACCAGGAGCTCGATCGCCTCAAAAACCAGATGCAGTTTGCCCTGGCATCCTGGGAGCGCCAATGGCAGGAGGGCGATCACCAGGGTCGGGCGCAGGAAACCCTGGAGGCGGAACTCCAGCACCTAGAGCAGCAAATTCTGGCCCTAGACAAGCAACAGGTCTACTGCCAACGGGTCTACGAAAAGGGGCTGGAGCGCAAGGATTTTTTGGAGCGCCTCAACCAGCGCCTTGCCGACCTGCAACTTCTGGAGGAAAAGCTCCTGGCCAAAAACCAAGCCCTCCTTGCCGCCGACTCCCACTGCCCCCTCTGCGATCGCCCCCTCGATGACCACCACCGCCAGCGGGTGCAGGAGCAACACCAACGGGAACTCCAGGAACTCCACAATGACCTCTGGGTGCTCCACGAGCAGCGCAAAACCTCGGAGTGTGAAATCCAGATCCTGCGGGATGAGTACCGCCAAATTCGCCACAATGCCCAACTGTTGCCGGAACTGCTGCAAAAAAAAGGGCATGTCCAGGCCCAATTGGCGGCGATCGCCACCCTCGCCCAGCAGCAGCGCACCCTCAGGGAGCAGATTGCCACCGCCCGAGCACAGCTTTCCCAGGAGGACTTTGGCCGCGAGCAACGGGAGGAACTCCGCCTGCTAGAGCAGCACCTCGCCACCCTCAACTACGATGAGCGCGACCTGGCCCTAGCCCGCAACGAAGTCGAGCGCTGGCGCTGGGCCGAGCCCAAGGCCGCCGAACTCAAAACTGCCCGCAGCCAAGCCGAGACCCTCGCCTCCCAGATGCCGGAGGTACAGCAGCACTACATCGCCCTGCAGCAGCGCCTCGATCGGCAGCAGATCCATCCCCAACTGCAACAGCACATCCAGCACCTCGAAACCGCCATCGCCCAGTCCAACTACCAGCCGGCCCAGCACCAACGGTTACGGCAAGAAAAGGAACAGCGCACCGCCGCCCTGCTGCGCTACCAAGAACTGCACCAGGCCGAGACCCAGTTTCCCCAAGTGCAGCAGCAGTCCCAGACCCTGGGCCAAAGGGTAACCCACTGGCGCGATCGCCTCGATCAAAACCAGCAGCAGCAGGAGCAACTCCGCCAGCAGCAAGCCACCCTTCCCGACACCAGCGACCTGCCCCAACTCCAGCAGCGCTGCCAGGAACATCGCCAGCGCCTCACGGCATTGCACAGCCAACTGGGCTCCCTCACCCAACAACTGCAGCAAATCCATGCCTACGGGCAACAGCTCCAGGAGCTACACCAGCGCCGCCAGGAACTGGAGTACCGCCAACGCCTGCACCAGGAACTGCAGCAGGCCTTCAGCAAAAACGGCATTCCTGCCCTGATTTTGGAAACCATCCTGCCCCAAATCGAAGCCGAAGCCAACCACATCCTGTCCCACCTCAGCGAGGGGCAGCTCACCCTGCGGTTTATCACCCAAAAGGCCAGCAAGCGGGGGGACAAAACCCTGGAAACCCTGGAGATTGAAATCGCCGACCCCAAGGGCACCCGCCCCTACGAAACCTATTCCGGCGGCGAAGCCTTTCGGATTAACTTTGCCGTCCGGCTGGCCCTCGCCCGCATTTTGGCCCAGCGCCAGGGCTGCACCCTCCAAACCCTGATCATTGACGAAGGCTTTGGCAGCCAGGATCTCACCGGGTGTGATCGCCTCATTGCGGCCATCACTGCCATTGCCCCCCTCTTTGAACGCATCTTTGTGATTACCCACGTGCCCCACCTTAAGGCAGCGTTCCACCACACCCTCGAAGTTACCCGCACCCCCGAGGGTTCGGAAGTGCGGCTGGTCTGCTAGGAACCGGTGCCGGGCAGGGTTCGGCCGTTCCGGAGGGGCGTTCTATAATTCCAGCTTATATTTACTCAATCAAAAACAGCCCTGTACTTATCAAAAACCAGCCTGGAGCCCGTACTACCCCCTGGGCAGCCGTTCCACCCGCGCCGGCAGTCCTTCAAGATTGCCAGTAGGTCTGTCCCTGGGCAACAAAACCCTGACGCTCCATCCCAGCGGGCAGGGGATAGCCATGGAGGAACTCGGTCACCTGCTCTTCCAGCCCCCCGGATGCCCTGACATCCCCCGATGCACCGGGGACAGTGTGGGGCGATCGCCCATCCAGGAGGTAGTGGACGGCAGCGGTTTGGAACTGGCGAATCTGGCGGTAATCCAGGTGCCGCTGCACGCTTTTCGGCAGGTTGAGCACCTGTTGGCGCACGATTTTGTCCTCCACCCCGCCAATCTGGGCCACCTGGTCGCCGATCAGGGCATCGAGGGCGGCTGCCTCGCGATCGCAAGCGTCGATGGGGGGCAGATCCACCACGGAACGCAGCCCCGTCAGGGGAACAAAGGTTTCTTGGTGGGTGGCGAGATCGAACCACAGGAACCCCTTGGGCTCGGCGGCCTCCCGCCAAATGTCGTTGCTAGTGCGCTCGATCGCCCCGGCATAGAAGGCATGGGCACCGAGGCGGGTAAAGGAATGGTAGTGCCCGCAGGCCACATAGTCCCAGGGCTGGGCCAGCACATCCGCCGGAATGGTGTAACCGCCATAGTCGTTGATCCGGGCATGGTCTACGGTGCCGTGGAGCATCAGGACGTTGTAGGGCACCTCCGGATCGGGACGCACTGCCAGGGTGGCGGTTTGCTCAAGGGCGTTGTGGGGCAGGGCAAAAACCTTGATCTGCCCGCTGGCCGCAAGCACGGCCTCCGGCACCTCGCAGACGACGGTTACCCCCGGCACTAGGGCCAAAAGTTCCAGAATGCAGGTATTATCCCGCGATCGCACCGACTCATGGTTGCCGGCAATAAGCACCACCTCCGCAGCGCACCGCTGGCGAAACTTCATAAGCTCCTTTTGGGTTTGCACCACGGCCCGGTTTCCCGGTCGCGGCACGTGGAAGACATCCCCCGCCACCAGCACCACCTCCGGTTGCAGGGCACAGGTGCGATCGAGGGCTTGGCAGAAGGCCTTAAACACATCCGCTTCCCGGCGATTGACCCCCTGGCTGGTGACGCGGTTGTAGGCCCGGTAGCCCAGGTGCAGGTCGGCTAGGTGCACGAGGCGCATGGGCTAGGTCTCAATTACAACGGTCTGCACTCCGGCGATCGCCCCATCGGCGGCTACGCCCAGCACGTGGACGTGGATTTCGATCGCCCCGACCCGGTAAACGCGGATATCGGTCAGGTTGCTTTGCAGGGTGGTCATCAGGGCTTGGAACAGGGGCACATTCTGCCGTTGCAGGTCATCGTGCCACTCCTGGGGAAAGGCGATCTTCGCCAAAAGCTCCTCTAGGGCGATCTCCTCAACGGGGGCAGCGCCAAAGCTCTGGCGGACTGCCGCCCAAGTGCGCTCTTCCCGCACCACGGGCACAACGGGGTACTCGGACTCGCTGGGCATCAACAGAGGGGCGCAGACCGGTTGCAGTGTTTCAAGGAGAGACATGGGGGTCACGGAATCCTACGGCACCCATCCTACCGCGTTCTCCTCCGTCCGGGCGCGCCTAGCAAAACAGGGAGGGCAGGGTGCGGGGCAGGTTGTGGCGCACCTGAAAGGCCCGTTGGAGGTTGTCAGCCTGGAGCACCTCCGCCGGCGGGCCAAAGGCGATCACCGTTTGGTTGAGCAGCAGCAGGCGATCGTAGTGGTGCAGGGATTCTCCCCAGTCGTGGCAACTGATAACAAGGGTTTTTCCGGTGGCGGCCAGTTCCCGGTAGATGCGCCACAGGTGCTGTTCGGTGGGGTAGTCCACGGCGGCGGCGGGCTCATCTAGCAACAAAATGTCCGTCTCCTGGGCCAGGGTGCGGGCCAGCAACATCCGCTGCTGCTGACCGCCGGATAGGGTTCTGATTGGGCGATCACCCAGGTGATCCAACTCCACCCGCGCCAGGCACTGGGCCACTACGGCCTGCGATCGTCGACTGGGAGAGCGCCACCACCCTGTTGCCCCGATCCGTCCCAGCATCACCACCTGCCCCACGGTGATGGGATAGTGCCAATCCAGGTGCGATCGCTGGGGCAAATAGGCCACCTGCCGCCGCTGCAGCCGCCGTTGATGGTAAAACACCTGCCCCCGCTGCCCCGGTAGCAAGTGCAGCATGGCCTTGAGCAGCGTGCTCTTACCCGCGCCGTTGGGCCCGATGATGCCGACGATCTGCCCCGGAGGCACCGTAAAGCTCACCTCCCGCAATGCCAGCACTTCCCGATACCGCACCGACACTTGGCAAACTTCGAGCATGGATTTCCCCACAAAAATTGATAACGATTATCATTCTAACTGTACCCTTGCCACGACGCGCAAACCACGATGAAAACCGCTACCGCTTTGCCCCTGATCGCCCTTTTATTCCTTGGCTGCACCCCCACGCCGCCACCGGAAGCCCAAAGCCCCGCACCCACAGCCCCGACAACTCCAGCGCAACCCAAACCCAAGGTGGTGGCCACCACTTCGGTGCTCTGCGAAATGACGGAGGCGATCGCCCAGGATACGGTTGCCCTGCAATGCCTGATGGATGCGGGCGAAGATCCCCACGGCTACCAGGCCACGCCCCAGGATGCCAAGGCGATCGCCGAGGCCCAATTGGTGCTCTACAACGGGCATGGCTACGAAACCAGCATTTTGAAGCTGATTCAGAATAGTTCCTCTCCGGCAACCAAGGTGGCCGTAGCGGAAGTGGCCGTTCCCAAGCCCCTGATGATGGATGGTCACGATCACGGTCACGGTCACGATCACAGCCCCAATGGCGCAGACTCGGACAAACCCATCGCCGATCCCCACGTGTGGCAAAACGCCGCCCACGGCCGCACAATGGCCCAGGTAGTGCGCGATCGCCTCATCACCATCCTGCCCGACCAAAAGGAACAACTAACCACCCGAGCCCAGGCCTACACCACCCGCCTTGACAACCTCGACCGCTGGATCCGGGCCCAAACCGCTACCATTCCGCCCCAAAACCGGCGACTGGTGACCACCCACGAAGCCTTTGGCTATTTTGCCGCCGCCTACGGACTGGAGGTTAAGGGAGCGCTCATGGGCGTAGATGGAGAAACCCAAGCCAGCCCCGCCCGCCTCCAGGAATTGGTCAGCGATATCCGGGCCGCTGGGGTGCCCACGATCTTTGCCGAAGCTACGGGCGACCGGAAACTGATCGCGGCGATCGCCCGGGATGCCAAAGTGACCCTGTCCAGCGATCCCCTCTTTCCCGAAGGAGCAGGGGCCAAGGGTTCCGGTGCCGAAACCTACCTCGACTCGCTGCGGGTCAACACCACAACCATCGTTACCGGACTGGGCGGCAAACCCCAACCCTTTACGGAGTAGCGATCCCGGCACCGATCCCTGGTAACGGGCTTTCGTTTACAGAACTTCACAGCACCATAAAAGATACATTTCTTGACACCACGGGCGATCGCCCGTTTTTTTTAGGCTCTGCGCCGCTAAAAATCCGGCTGTGGTCAATGCTTTAGGAGCAGCGGCATCCCTCGCCGCGGGAAATTTGTCTTTTATTGCGTTTTAAATGAAACGATTAGGCAAATCCTGCGCGTGCTGCAAATAAGTTGGGAAATGCCAAAAAGGTAAGCCCTGACGCCAGGAACGCTATTGGCGCAAAAGGAAATCTAAAGACATAGGCAGGCACCCGTGCGATCGCCCGCTGCCCCCTCCATAATGGCTGCACGAACCTTACCAGGGCACCATCTATGAAACTTGCTGTGTACGGCAAAGGCGGCATTGGCAAATCCACGACCAGTTGCAACATCTCCGTCGCCCTCGCCCGGCGGGGCAAGAAAGTGCTCCAAATTGGCTGCGACCCCAAGCACGACAGCACCTTTACCCTCACGGGCTACCTGATTCCAACGATCATTGACACCCTCGCGGCCAAGGACTACCACTACGAAAACGTTTGGCACGAAGACGTGATCCACAAAGGCTACGGCGGCGTGGACTGCGTTGAAGCCGGGGGCCCCCCCGCCGGAGCGGGCTGCGGTGGCTATGTCGTCGGCGAAACCGTCAAATTGCTTAAGGAACTCAACGCCTTTGACGAGTACGACATCATTCTGTTTGACGTGCTCGGAGATGTGGTCTGCGGTGGCTTTGCTGCCCCCCTCAACTACGCCGACTACTGCCTTATCGTCACCGACAACGGCTTTGACGCCCTGTTTGCGGCCAACCGCATTGCCGCCTCGGTGAAGGAAAAGTCCCGCACCCACCCCCTCCGCCTCGCCGGTTTGATCGGCAACCGCACCAGCAAGCGGGATTTAATCAACAAATACATCAGCCACGTCACTATGCCCGTGCTGGAGGTTTTGCCCCTAATCGAAGACATTCGCGTTTCTCGCGTGAAGGGCAAAACCCTGTTTGAAATGGCAGAAAAGGAACCGGAACTCAACTACGTCTGCGACTACTACCTCAACATCGCTGACCAGATCCTGGCCCGGCCCGAGGGCGTTGTTCCCCAGCCCGCCAGCGATCGCGACCTCTTTACGCTGCTGTCCGACTTCTACCTCAATAACGGGAAAGAATCTCCCCAACCCACAGCGATCGCCGCCTAGGTAGTCACGCCTTCCACCTCGCCCTACGGAGCTTACCCATGGGACTCATGGACGAATTCGAGAAGATTAAAGGCACTCTCAAGGAGCGCTGGATAGCCCATTACCAAGCCCATCGCCCCTGGATACGGGATCAGATGAACTACAGCAGTCAGTTCTATGCCAATACCGCCAGTGGCGGCACCCGTCCGTCTACGGCATTTATTTTGGGATGTATCTCGGTACTCGAACCCGAATGTGCCACCTACATTCCCTTCTTGTTGCAACTCAATCGCGATCCCGACAAATTGGTCGAAATCCTAGGATTGGACTTTGACGTCGAGCAATTGCTCCATCCCCACTGAGCTCCGTTCCGCCCCTACCCTATTCTCCCCATACCCTATGACCGCCACCACCGAAACCCCCACCCCGACTATTGGCTGCGAAACCGGCAACTACCACACCTTCTGCCCCATCAGTTGCGTGGCTTGGCTTTACCAAAAAATTGAGGACAGTTTCTTTCTCGTCATTGGCACCAAAACCTGCGGCTACTTCCTCCAAAACGCCATGGGAGTGATGATTTTTGCCGAACCCCGCTATGCCATGGCCGAACTCGAAGAGGGGGATATTTCTGCCCAACTCAATGACTACGAAGAACTCAAGCGCCTCTGTGCCCAAATCAAGCGCGATCGCAACCCCAGCGTGATCGTCTGGATTGGCACCTGCACCACGGAGATCATCAAAATGGATCTGGAGGGACTAGCACCCAAGCTAGAAGCCGAAATCGGCATTCCCATCGTGGTGGCCCGCGCCAATGGTCTCGACTACGCCTTCACCCAGGGCGAGGACACCGTGCTGGCTTCCATGGCCCTGCGCTGCCCCGATCGCAAGCCCGAAACCGCCCAGGACAAGCAGGAACGCAACCCGCTGCAACGGCTGCTCCACTTTGGCAAGGGCAAGGAGGAGATCGACGCTACCGAGGCTAGCTATGCCGATCATCCGCCCCTTACCCTTTTCGGCTCCTTACCCGATCCCGTCGTCACCAACCTCACCCTAGAGTTGCAAAAGCAAGGGATTCGGGTTTCCGGTTGGCTACCCGCCAAGCGCTTCACCGAACTGCCCACAATCGAAGCGGGCAGCTATGTCTGTGGCGTTAATCCCTTCCTGAGCCGCACCGCTACTACCCTGATGCGGCGGCGCAAGGCCCAACTGATCAACGCCCCCTTCCCCATCGGCCCCGACGGCACCCGCGCCTGGATCGAGGCGATCGCCGCCTCCCTGGGGGTTACACCTAAGGGTCTAGTAGAGCGCGAGCAGCAAATCTGGGACAGCTTGGAAGAATACCGTCAGTTGATTCGCGGCAAGTCCGTGTTCTTCATGGGTGACAACCTGCTGGAGGTTTCCCTGGCGCGGTTTTTGGTGCGCTGCGGCATGATCGTCCACGAAATTGGCATTCCCTACATGGATCAGCGCTACCAAGCGGCGGAACTGGCTCTGCTGGCTAAAACCTGTCAAGAAATGGGTGCCCCGCTGCCCAAAATTATTGAGAAGCCCGATAATTACAACCAAGTGCAGCGGATCTACGACCTGCAGCCCGATTTGGTCATTACGGGAATGGCCCACGCCAACCCCCTAGAGGCACGGGGCATCAATACCAAGTGGTCGGTGGAGTTTACCTTTGCCCAAATCCATGGCTTTTCCAATGCCCGGGATATTTTGGAGCTGGTCACCCGGCCCCTCCGGCGCAATACGGGGCTGAAGTCCCTCGGCTGGGAGCAATTGGTTTAGGGGTGCCTGTTCCCTAGGGGTGCGGCCGATGAATCTAGAAACGGTGATCGCAGTGATGCTCACCAGCATTGGCAATGCCAGACTGGCAGGTCATGGGGATGCTCGGCCCCTAGAAGCTGCGGAACAGCAGGATTTCCAGTTTATTTTTGGCAACGGAGATGGGGTACGGGCCTTGAGCCCTGGTTGAGTCGCCTCCAAGCGGAGCACTGCGGACGCCTGTGCTACGGCAAGGTTGATGCAGAGCACCACTTGGCTGCGGGCGATCGCCCCCAACTGCCGGTCTACGGGCATCGCTGCCTCGGGACGGAATCCGGAGCTGGCACACTGCACGTTTGGACTTCGGAACTAATCCGGCTACCGCCGACGGATCGCGCCCCCTACGGACGCTTTGGCTTTGTGTGGCAGGCCGTTCCAGCATTGGCACTGCCCCACCCGCCCCCACCCCCAGAAGAGGCGATCGCCACATTTTGCGCCACCCTTGCCCTAGCGGCAGCCTATGCCGATGCCAACGATTTAGATCCCTTCGGAGACTGCTTTCGGAAAGCCCGGCAGGAACTGACAGCGCCTGCACCGCCTCCGCGATCACGCTGGTTGTCCCCCCACGCCCCGGAAATCGCTCTGCGGCTCATGGCAGCCGCCCAAACAGCCTACGTATTCGGCACCATGGGATCGTGGAATGATGTCCCTACCCTAGGAGAACCAGACTATATCGAGGTGACGACCCTGCTCTCGGAGGCGATCGCCGTGGCAACAACCTGTGCCGCCAATTTGTAGGGATTGGGTACTATCTAGATATGCTATCGATGTATGCCCTAACTTCTGAGTGGGCTTCATTGAGAGCCAATCTGTCCGCAGTTGGGGTTAAGGTAACGTTTTGAGATTTGCGATGGAGTGCTTTAGCTAAATTTGTCATCCTTAGGAGCCATCGACTTTGCACATTTAGAGCCGCGAATTTAGAGTAACGAGCGTACCATTCAAACCAGTACTATTCCTCCTGACTAAGCGGAGTCAAAGCCAAAATCATCCCAACTAAAGGGGCAATTGCTCTAGGTATGACTGATGCGCGGTTTCACCCTTGCCCAATCTGTGCAACCCCAGTTCCCCACTGGGAGCGATATCCCCGTGCCGTATGTGATACTTGCTACGGCAAAGCTTGTGACAGTGGGGGAAGAACGTTAAGTTTTTACAATACCTCCATTAATGGCGGTTTTAAAGCGGTCATAGCGGATGCTAGAGAAGTTTATCCAAGCCATATTTGCTTCATTGAAGGGATAGAATATTGGGCTAATGAGGCTAGATTCGGTGGCATTGTGATTCAGCCCCGCGACGATCAACCGTTTGCGCCATAGGACTTGCCAGATGAGGTAGATGCCACGACCGCGGCATAGCTACCTCAATATCATGGATCGAACAAAGTCGTCCTGAGTTGTTACAGAGAAGGTTGTTATAAAGTCTGTGACAACCGCTGACCAAGAACGCTCACACTTGGGGCACAGCAACAACGGTTCGGGTTTGGGCTGCAGTTTCCGCAGCTTCGGCAGTGGCGATCGCCCTTAAAATGCTCTGCTGTCCCACATAGAGGGGTTGCCCCTGACAGAGGTGACGACAGACGGCTTCCGTATCCTGCTGAAAGAGTCCTCGGGGGGACTTGGCTTCCAGGGATTGGGGTGGGTCATCGGCGGTAATCAAGGTGCCCTGTTCCCCTTCAAAGCGGATTTGTCCGTGGGTGCCGCAGATCTCCAGGGTGCGTTGGGCACTCCAGCAATGTTCCCCCTTGTGGTAGCCCACTTCGGCGATCGCCCCCGCCACAAATTCCAGTTGGGCCTGGGCAAAACAGCTCTGAAAAAAGTCCAGGGGTGCCTCCGGGACATACCGCACCTGGGCCGCTACGGAGCGCACGGGGCCGAGCAGGTCGATCAACCGATGCAAGCGCGACAGGCTCGCTGTGAGGGGAAACCCAAATAGGTGGGGGGCGTAGGTCCACTTTTGGGGTGCGGGGCGTTGGGGGCTGTGGGTGCCATAGCGGGCGGTGAGGATCTGCCCTAGGGCAGGCAGGTGCTGCCGGGTCAGACGGTGCACGTCACTAAGCAATTCAATGTGTTCCACATGGAGCAGGCGCTGGCGCTCTCGGGCCAAGGTATAGAGCGCCTGGGCCTCCGCAAGGGAAAAGGCCAGGGGGTATTCCACAACCACATGCTTTCCAGCCGCAAGGGCTTGGGCGGCGATCGCCCCATGGTGGGCGTTGATCGTAGCAACAACCACTAGGTCAACATCGGGTCGGCCAAGTATTTCTGACCAGTGCGGCACCCAGGCGATCTGGGCGTCGATCGCCGCTGCCCGTTCCCGATCGCCTGCAATGGCTACTACGGTGGCTTGGGACTGTTGCTGAAAGAGGTGGACGCGGGTTTTGGCCACAAAGCCAGTGCCAACGATGCCCACATGAAGGTGCTCTAGGGATGCCATGGCTGCCTAGGACAGTCGGCGCGATCGCGAGGGAGGAAGCCGCTTTTGGCGGGTGCGAAACAACCGCTTACCCGTAGTCGTATTGGCCCACACGGCAAACTGCTCCCAAAGGGGTGCCGCCAAGTAGCGGTTGAGCCCATAGGCGGCAAGCAATACCAAAGAAACAGGGAGCAGGGCATCCCAACTGGAGCCATCCCGACTGCCTAAAAACAGGCAAAATGCTGATGTAATCAGCGCTGAAATTAACAAAAACTGAAACTTACTCATGGCACTCCCGCTGCTGATATTGCGCGCCCTGTTTATCAATGTGCACCGCCATGACCGTAGCACTGACGCCCGCCCCTTGCCAGCACTGGTGCATCGCCTGCACAACTGCGTCTATTTTAGCGTTGGGAGTAATGGCTAGGAGCGTCGGGCCCGCCCCACTGATGACCATACCGTAGGCCCCCGCCGCGATCGCCGCGGCCCTTACCCCATCCATGTGGGGAATCAGCGCCCGGCGATAGGGCTGATGGAGGCGATCCTGGAGGGCCACCCGCAACCACTCCCCCTTGCCTTGGCCGAGGGCTTGAACCAATAGGGCGACGTGGGCAGCATTAAACACCGCATCTTTCATCGAGACCTGGTGGGGGAGCACCTGCCGTGCTTGGCTGGTCGAAAGCTCAAACTGGGGGATGGCGATCGCCACGCCTAGGGAACGGTGCCAGGAAATCGGGCACACCTGCCAGTCATGGCCCTGCCCCACCACCAACTGACAGCCCCCCAACAAGGCCGGGGCCACATTATCCGGATGCCCCTCAAGGGCGATCGCCAGGGGCAGCAGTTCACCCACAGCGAGGGGTGAACCCGCCAAGAGATTCGCACCCACGAGCCCGCCGACAATGGCCGACGCCGAGCTACCCAATCCCCGGGACAGAGGAATCTGGGTCTGCACGTGGATGGCCACCGTAGGCTTGGTTTGCCCAATGTGCTCGTAGAACTTCTCGAAGCTGGTATAAACCAAATTGGCGCGATTCTTGGGCACGCGATCAGCTCCCGCCCCGCTAGCAGTAATGCGACACTCGGAGGCTATCGTAAACGTAAACTGGTTGCGCAGGGAGAGGGCAGCACCGAGGCAATCAAATCCCGGCCCCAAGTTCCCGGTTGTGGCCGGTACCGAAACCTCAAAATTGGTCATGGGCATCCTATGATCGGAAGTGCCGCGTATTTTATAGCATTTCCCCACCATGGAGCACGAACCCTTTATGCAAGCGGCGATCGCCGAAGCCCGCCAAGGATTGGCCGAAGGCGGCATCCCCATTGGCTCTGTCTTGGTCAAACAGGGCGCCATTGTCGGTCGCGGCCACAACCGCCGGGTACAGCGGGGCAGCACGGTGCTCCACGGAGAAATGGATGCCCTAGAGCACACCGGCCGCCAACCCGCAGCTTTTTACCGGGATGTGGTTCTTTACACCACCCTCTCCCCCTGCGCTATGTGTAGCGGTGCCATTCTGCTGTACAAAATTCCCCACGTAGTGATTGGCGAGCACCGCACCTTTCTGGGCGAGGAAGAACTCCTGCGATCGCGCGGCGTGTGTGTCGACGTCCTAGATCACCCCGAGTGCCACCAACTCATGCAGCACTTTATCCAGTCCCAGCCCCATCTGTGGGGCGAAGATATTGGCGAACCAACCTAGCTCCAAGCAGTCCCTGCGCCAAGCGCTGCTGTCCGCCCGCCAAAGGATGCCCCCGGACACATGGCGACAGCGCAGCCAGCAGATCTGCGAGCATCTGTGCCGGTGGCAACTTTTTTGTCAAGCCCAAACCGTTGCTGTCTACTTCAGCACGCGCCAAGAACCCTGTTTAGAGTCCCTGGGATGGCAGTTTTCTGACAAAACCTGGATCGTTCCCCGCTGCCAAGGTCCCGATCTCACCTGGCATCTCCGCCCCCAGCATGGGCTCGAAGTCAACCGTTGGGGCATTTCCGAACCGCCCCCCACCGCTCCCCCAGCAGATCTGACCCGCCTGAATTTAGTCCTCGTTCCCTGCGTCGCCGCCGACCGGCAAAAATATCGCCTCGGGTACGGTGGCGGCTTTTATGATCGCTGGCTACCCACCCGCCCTAGCCCCCAGTGCCCCACCGTGGGGGTGCTGTTTGCCGCCGCACTCCAGGAGGACTTACCCCACGATCCCTGGGATGTGCCCCTCGACTATCTGGTGACTGAGGAGGGTCTACGATGAAGCGCGGGTCTGGGCCAAAACGTAAATGCGATCGCTCAACTGACGCAGCAACTGGGCCACATCCGAGTCCATGGATTGTTGTTCAGCAATTTTTTGGCAGCTATAGAGCACACTGGTGTGATCTTTGCCCCCTAGGGCCTCACCAATCTTGGGCAGGCTCAGCTCCGTGTGCTGGCGCATGAGATACATCGCCACCTTCCGCGCCTGGCTGATCTCCCGTCGCCGCGAATTGCTCAGCAAGTCCTCCCGGGGAATGCCCATCTCCTCGCACACCACCCGCAATACCAAGTCCGCTGACACCTCGAGGGGTTCCCGCGGCGGGTTCAGTACCGGAGCCACATTTTCCACGGTCATAGGCAGCCCAGAGATGGAAATGTAGGCCACCGCCCGCACCAGACCGCCCTCTAGTTCCCGGATATTCGAGGTATAGCTGGCCGCAATGTGGTGGATCACATCTCCGGGAATGCGCAGATTCTCGTACTCTGCCTTTTTCTGCAAAATGGCCATGCGGGTTTCCAGATCAGGTACCTGAATATCGGCGATCAGACCCATGGAAAACCGGGAGCACAGGCGATCCTGCAACCCCTGGATCTTTCCCGGTGGGCGATCGCTGGCCAGCACAATCTGCTTGCCCGACTCATAGAGGGCATTAAAGGTATGGAAAAACTCCTCTTGGGTGTATTCTTTACCCTCAATAAATTGCACGTCGTCCACCAGCAGCATGTCAATTTGCCGATACCGTTCCCGAAACGCTTGGGTTCCGTCCTTGCGAATTGCCGCGATCAGATCATTGGTGAACTGCTCCGTTGAGAAGTAGGCCACCCGCGTTTGGGACTCAATTTCTAACCGGTAGTGGGCGATCGCCTGCATCAGGTGGGTTTTACCCAAACCCACGCCCCCACACAAAAACAGCGGATTGAACTCTCTCCCCGGCGACTCAGCCACTGCCAAGGCTGCCGCATGGGCCATACGATTGGTGGCGCCGACCACAAAGCGCGAAAAAATGTACTTTGGATTAAGGGGTCTGTGTTCGTTCCCCTCAACAACTTCGCCTTTCAAGGGTGCAGGATTGGGGGAAACTTCCCTAGGGGAGGAAACAGCTACATCCTGATTTATTACCTGGCTATCGCTCAAATGCTCCAGACCCTGCTTTTGCTCCGAAGTTATTTCAATCTCGATAGCATAGCCGAGAATTTCCGTAACTGCGGCCTTGATATGGGCATAGTAGTACTTTTGCAGCCAGCTCTTAGCAAAGGGATGGGGCGTACGGATCACCAAACTATCGGGAGTTAATTCTTCTGCTACAACTGCTTTGATCCAGCCCTCAAACGTCGGACGACTTAACTGTCGCGATAGGAGAGTTAGAACCTGCTCCCAAAGCGCTTCTAAGGAGATATCTACTGCCATGAATGTCGTCCCTTTTTCTCAACACAGCCGCTAACCAACACTATCAAATCACACCTACTGATGGGCAGGAATTTCCTGCACGTAACGGCATGATCCCGTACGGATCAATGCACCTTTCCATAGTCAGCCACAGAGCGCATCTTTAGATATAAACAAACATAATCCACGTGGAATCATGGTGTGGCTGCCTCAGCGCCTCCCCAGACAAACAGGTCAATTCAAATTAGGGTTTAGGTCTAAATTTATACCACAGGAGTCCCCATCAGTCCGTAGTGCGGAGAACTTTTTTGCAGGTTCTGGTTCAGGGCATGGTTGAGGCGGTAACCAGGGGCAAGACTAAGGTCACAAAGTAAAACACCAATGGAGCCGTAAACACATAGCTGTCGGCACGATCCAAGATTCCACCGTGGCCGGGTAGAAACTGCCCTGAGTCCTTGACCCCAGCGTCCCGCTTCATCATAGATTCCGTCAGATCGCCCAGCAGTCCCGCCGTGCCCACCAAGATTCCCAGGGCGCCACCCGCTAGCCACCACAGCGGCCAATGCAGTCTATGGGCCCAGATAAGGGCAACCGCAAGGCAACTGAGCAAGCCAAATATGGCACCTTCTACGGTTTTCTTGGGGCTGATTTCCGATAAACGTGTCCGCCCGATCGCCTTGCCCATGATGTAGGAGCCAATGTCCGATGCCCATATGCAGCTAAAGGCCATCACCACGTAGATTCCCCCCTGGGAAAGGTCAAAGCTGCCCAGCAGCGTCTCCTGGTGCCACGGAAGCCCATCGGTCAGACCCCGAAGCCGCACCCAAAAGCTAGGCAGGTAGCCCCCATAAAACAACCCCAAAATCGATGCCGAAATGTCCGCGATCGAGGCGAATTGCGGCTGAAAAAGCAGGTAAAAACAAATCATCGTCCCCGCCAAGGGCAAGATTACATCCGCCAATTGGGGCTGCACCTGGGCGGCACCCAAAAGCACAAGACTGACAACCATAGTGGTCTTCGCCGCCGGGGCCATGCCCTTGGAGCGCACCAAGGCAAAGTATTCCAACTGCCCCAACCACACCACAGCCGCAAACAAAGCCGTAAATGCCCACCCGCCGAGGGCGATCGCCGTCAAAGCCACTACGATGGCAACAACCGCACTGACAACACGCGCCCAAGGCATGGCAATCTCAAACTCTAAACGCCTATACGCTAACATAACGGTTATGGGTCACACGCACTACGAGGTACTGGGGCTAAGTCCATGGGCTACCGAACTGGAGATTCGGCGGCGCTATCGCGATCTCAGCAAGCGCTACCACCCCGATACCACCCTCCTGCCCCCCCACGAAGCCATCGAGCAGTTCCGCGTCCTCAACGAAGCCTATGCGGTACTCAGCAACCCCGAACGGCGCCAAGCCTATGACCGCGCTATCCATTTTTCCCGGTTTGACTATCAACCCCGGACAGCTCCGTCTGGCACCAACAGTCGCGGGGACGACGATGGTCTGCCTAGTCAGCGCCCCCTTTCCGGTGGAGAATTGTTTGTGTTGCTCCTTATCGGGGGGACGATCGTACTCTGCCTGATTTTGGTTATCCTGTTAGCATGGCTGCGCGGCGATCGCCTGATGCCAGAGTTTCCCATCACCCCTCCCCACCATGCAATTGCCACCCTCAGAGACGCCCCTTTACAATCACCCCTTGCCTATGATTGAATTCTGGTTGACGGAACTGGGCTGTGTGCAAAACCCCAACGATGTTTGTTTGTGGCAGCTTAAGATGTCCCACTGGTTTGCTGAGTTAAGAATGGATGTAGAAGAAATCCATGTCCACTACACAGACAGTTCTAGCGGTGATGTACGTCGCTCCTTCCCCTACTCGTTGAGTCGCGGTGATGTTGAGAGTGCTATATTGGCTGGCCCCTAGGCTTGTGGCAATCACGGGAAGCAGCAGTGGGACTAGCAAGGGCTTTTAAGTTGAAGTTTTGAGGTTGAGGTTAGGGAGTTGATCAAATCCCGTGGCGATACACAAGAAAAGTTCACATGGGATCCTAGGAATGGTTGCGGCTTCCAACAGCGCAAGGAGCTTTTTGGGGTTTTCAGGGTTCAAGTTAGGGATTTACTAGGGATTTAAAAGTGTGCGTGTGGTGTTGATGATGGAGGTCGATTGAGCAAAACCTATCGCGTAGGCATTCTTGGCGCAACGGGAGCAGTGGGAGTAGAGATCCTTGCCCTGTTGCAGGAGCGGATGTTTCCCGTGGCTGAGTTGCGTCTGTTTAGTTCGGAGCGATCCGCTGGCAAGCACTTGCCCTTTGGCGATGAACTTTTAACCGTTCAGACCGTAAGCACCGATGCCCTGAGTGGTCTTGACATTCTTTTTGCGTCCGCAGGCAGCTCCGTGTCCCGTCAGTGGCTTCCCCATGCCGTAGCCGCAGGTGCCGTGACCATAGATAATTCCAGTGCCTATCGCATGGATCCAGCTGTGCCTTTGGTGGTGCCGGAGGTCAATGCATCGGCAGTGTTGTCCCATCAGGGTATTATCGCCAATCCCAACTGCACCACGATATTGCTTTGTGTGGCGATCGCCCCCCTCCATCGCGTGGTTCCTATCCGCCGCATCGTGGTTGCCACCTATCAGTCCGCAAGCGGTGCCGGTGCCCGAGCCATGGCAGAAGTCCAGTCCCAAGCCCAATCCATTTTGGCAGGTGAGCCCCCCGCCACGGAGGTTCTACCCTACCCCTTGGCATTCAACCTATTTCCCCACAATTCACCCATGGATGTGTCTGGGTACTGCGAGGAAGAGCTCAAAATGGTGCGGGAGACGCGCAAAATCATGGAAGAGCCTGCGTTGCTTTTAACGGCTACCTGCGTGCGGGTGCCGGTCTTGCGCGCCCACTCGGAGGCGGTGAACTTAGAATTCACGGCCCCATGCTCCCCAGAACGGGCCCGGGAACTGCTCCACCAAGCCCCCGGAGTTATGGTCGTGGAAGATTTTGAGCGCAACTACTTTCCCATGCCCCTTGATGCCACGGGAAAGGATGCGGTGCTGGTGGGCCGAATTCGGCGCGATCTCTCCCATGACCACGGTTTGGAGCTGTGGCTCTGTGGGGATCAAATCCGCAAGGGCGCAGCCCTCAACGCGGTGCAAATTGCCGAACTTCTGATCGCGCGGGGGCTGCTATGACCGAGCAACCTTTTTTTGGCCGACTCATAACGGCCATGATCACGCCCATGACCCCAAGCCGAGAAATCGACTTTGAGCGGGCTGCCCAGTTGGCGGATCGGCTGGTTGCCCAAGGGAGCGACGCCCTAGTGCTTTGCGGCACCACTGGAGAGTCGCCCACCCTGACATGGGAAGAGGAACACCGCCTTTTTGAGGTTGTGCGCCACGCGGTTGGCACTCGGGCTAAGATTCTGGCGGGTACGGGCTCCAATGCCACGACGGAGGCGATCGCCGCAACGCAGAAGGCCGCTGCCCTTGGCTTGGATGGTACCCTTCAAGTGACGCCCTATTACAACAGGCCGCCCCAGGAAGGTCTCTATGAGCACTTTCGGGCGATCGCCCAAGCTGCCCCTTCTCTGCCGATGATGCTCTACAATATACCCAGTAGGACGGGCTGCCGGCTGGAGGTTGCAACCATCTGCCGACTGTCTGAAATCGAAAGCATCGTTGCTATTAAGGACGCCACGGGGGATCTTGACCATGGGTCGCTCCTGAGAAGTTCTTTACCCGAAACCTTTGCTATCTATGCTGGTGATGATGCCCTGACCCTCCCCCTAATGGCAGTGGGAGCCTGCGGTGTCGTGAGCGTTGCTGCCCATCTAGTGGGCGATCGCATCAAAGGCATGATCGAGAAGTTCCAGCAGGGCGACGTCGTGGCGGCACGCGCTGTGCACCTAGAGCTTTATCCCCTCTATAAGTCTCTGTTTGCCATGACCAACCCCATCCCCATCAAAGCGGCCCTTCGCCTCCTTGGTCACGATACTGGTGTGGTGCGATCGCCCCTAACGGCAGGTACACCCCAACTTGAGTCCCAGCTCCGCCAGCACCTGCAACGTCTCCACCTCCTGGGCTGAGAGGGGAACCGATGAAAGTTTTTGTTTGTTTACCGATGAATCTGGAGTTCCTATGACTGTGAGTAGCAATGCTGCCTTGAAGATCATTCCCCTAGGTGGACTGAAAGAAATTGGCAAGAATACCTGGGTTTTTGAAATCAACAACGAGATTCTGCTTCTCGATGCGGGGCTTGCGTTTCCCGAAGGCAGTATGCCGGGCGTCAATATTGTGCTGCCCAACGTGTCCTACCTGCGACAAAACCGGCACAAAATCAAGGGCATGGTGGTTACCCACGGCCATGAAGATCACATTGGCGGAATTGCCTTCCATCTCAAGCAGTTTGAGATTCCCGTAATCTACGGCCCGCGGCTGGCGATGTCCCTCCTTGAGGATAAGCTGCAGGAAGCCGGCGTCCACAACCGCACGGAACTGCGTCGGGTCATGCCCCGGGACATGGTGCGCATTGGCAACAACTTCTTCGTGGAATTCATTCGCAACACCCACTCCATCTGCGATAGCTTCTCCGTGGCAATCAACACCCCAGCGGGGCTGGTGATTCATTCGGGGGATTTCAAGATCGATCACACTCCGGTAGATGGGGAGCACTTTGACCTCCACCGCCTCGCAGAGCATGGGGAAAAGGGGGTGCTGTGCTTGATTAGCGATTCCACCAATGCCGAGATCCCAGGAATTACGCCATCAGAGCGGGCAGTTTTTCCCAACCTAGAGCGCATTTTTGCCGCCGCCCCCGGCCGGGTGATTGTGACGACCTTCGCTTCATCGGTGCATCGGGTGAACATGATCCTCGAAATTGCCGAAAAGCAGGGCAAGGTAGTGTCTGTGCTGGGGCGTTCCATGCTGAACGTCATCGCCCACGCCCGCACTTTGGGATATATCAAGTGCCGGGATGAGTTGCTGCAGCCGCTGCAAAACTTGCGCCATTATCGCGATGACCAGATCATCATCCTCACAACGGGATCCCAGGGTGAGCCGATGTCGGCCCTGACCCGCCTGGCTAACCAGAGCTATCGCCAACTGGAGATTCGCCGCGGCGATACGGTTGTCTTCTCGGCCAACCCGATTCCGGGCAACACCATCCCCGTGGTTCGGACGATTGACAAGTTGGTGGCCCTCGGAGCCCACGTGGTCTACGGTAAGGATAAGGGCATCCATGTCTCGGGACATGGGGCTCAGGAAGAGCAAAAAATGATGTTGGCCCTGACAAAACCCAAGTTTTTCTTCCCCGCCCATGGGGAACTGCGGATGCTGATGCAGCACGCCAAAATGGCCCAAGCCCTGGGAATTCCCGAGGAGAATATCGTCATTGCGGAAAATGGCAGTGTGGTGGAGGTTTCGCCCAAGGGTATTGCCATTGTGGATACGGTGCCTTCTGGGGTGGAATTGATCGATGCTTCCCGCGATGGTGTGGTGCATGGGGATGTGCTGCGCGATCGCCAGCAGATTGCCGGGGATGGGATCATCTCGGTGGCGGTTTCCCTAGATGCCCAGGGCACCATGCTCACCATTCCCGATATCCAAACCAACGGCGTGGTCTCTGCGATGTCCCAAAACGAACTGATGGAGCTGGTGCGGCGGGCGATCGCCCACACCCTGAAAAATTCCTGGAGCGATTTTGCCCGGCAGTTTGACAACCGCACCGAGGTGGACTGGGCGGGGGTACGGACGCAATTGGAGCGGGACGTGGCGCGCACCCTCAAGGGTAAGATGCAAAGCCGTCCGATTGTGGTGATTTTGCTCCAAAATCCTACGGCAACTCCTGCTTCAGGGGCGATGGTGGCGGCGATCGAGGGTACCCCCGCAGCGGGCAAGCGGCGGCGGGCGGCGGCGGCAGCTTCCTAGGTAGGGCGTTTGTTGCTGCGGTTCAGTCCTTAAAACGAACGTAAGTTCGGGGGAAAGGGTTACTCTTTTCCCTCTTTCGTTCTTAGAAAATTTATGGCTCTGGACGGGTTCTTGAAGAAAGACAGTACTATCGCTGTTGGCTGAGCGGAATCGAAGCCAGCCGTCCCAATCATCGTTCCAATTAAAGGGGCAGTTGCAGTAAGGCGGCTTAATAGGAACCAGTAGCCACCACATCCCGCACGTTGAGGTCGCAGCGTCGCCACTCCTGACCGTCGAGGGCAGTTTCTTCAATCAAACTGGCTAGGCGAAGGGTTTTCAGGGCCTGGATGCCGCCCACGGAGGGTTGTTGCCCGCCGCGCACGCAGGCAACAAAGTGCTCTAGCTCAGCATTGAGGGGCTCAATGTTGCTTGTGTAGACCTTTTCGATGAGTCCATCCTGGCGGTACAGCACCTGGCCGTAGTCGGTCGTGCAATTGGCCGTGGTTTTGCGGTGGATCAGAATTTCGTTATTTAAGAAATCGGACTCGGTGAGAGAATTTCTGCAGTGGGCGACGATGCGGCGCAGCTTGCGATGGGTAACCTTGCTGGCGGTGAGGGTGGCAATCACACCGGAGTCAAAGGCGATACTGGCGGTGACGTAATCGAGATGTTCAGAGTCGCTGACTTTGTTGCCGTGGGCCGTAATGCGGGCAATGTGCCCGGGCACAAGCTCGAGCAACAGGTCAATGTCGTGGATCATCAGGTCAAAAACTACGGAGACATCGTTGGCCCGGTGGGAATAGGGGCTCATGCGATGGGCTTCGATCGCCAGAATGGTCTCGTGGTTGAGCACCTTGCTGAGTTCCTGGTAGGCCGGATTGAACCGCTCGATGTGCCCCACTTGGAGAATGCGATCGTGGGTGGCAGCGGCATTAACGAGGGCTTCGGCCTCGGAGATGGTGCTAGCAATGGGTTTTTCAATCAGGACATGAACGCCGGCAGCCAAGCAGGTCATGCCCACCTCGTAGTGCAGCCGGGTGGGAACGGCAATGCAGACCGCTTCCACTAGGGGAAGCAGTTCGCGATAATCTTCAAAAAAGCGCACCCGATGCTTGCTAGCGGTATCGAGTCCCCGCTCGACATTGATATCGGCGACGCCAATCAGTTCGGCATCTTTAAGAAAACTAAAGACCCGGGCGTGGTGTTGCCCCATATTGCCTATCCCGATAACACCGACGCGAATAGGGTGATCGGGATAATTGCGATTAGGGTGCATAGGTCTCACACGTCGGTTGTAGCTCACTTAAACGGCATTTTACCATTGCCCGTCGGTGAGGGACGCTAAAATGTCGCTGCTCGTCAAGGAGGCGATCGCCTGATCATGCTGGCTGGCGATCGCCCGGAGGCGGGGTAGGGCGCTGATTAAAAGGCGGGCAAAAAACTTCTCATGGCCCGACAGTTGGGCAGCGGTCACGGCATCTTCGATGGGATCGGCAAAGTCTAGGTCGGGCATCGGGCCCCAGGATAGGATTCCCTGTCCCTGGCTCCGCCGCCGCGCATCGTCCTCAAGCCAAGCAATGACCTGCTGGGGGGTAAGGGCTTCGAGGGGAACTTGTGCCGTTTCGGCAATCAACAGGAGCGATCGCCAAGCAGACAGGGCAATGCGCGCCAAAAACTTCTGGCTGCTGGATAGGGCAGCGGCATCAATGTGCTCTAGATCGGCGGTGGTCAGAAATTCTGGGGTCATGGGGAAGGATGGCTCAACAGAAGGGAACAGATACGGTTACGCCCCTCGCGCTTGGCTTGGTAGAGGCAGCGATCGGCAGTTTCAAGGAGTTGGTCGGGGGTTTCGCCCTCGGCAAAGGCACTGGCAACTCCCATACTCAGGGTCACGTAGGCGCTACAGGAGGACGCCCCATGGCGGATGGACAGGGTGCGGATGTTGGTTTGGATGCGCTCCGCAAAGTGGAGTGCCCCATCCAAGTTAGTATTGGGCAAAACAATGGCAAATTCTTCTCCCCCGTAGCGCGCTACCACATCCAGGGGTTTCCGCACCGATTCCATCAGCACCGCAGAGATGCGCTGGAGGCAGAGGTCACCCTGGGTGTGCCCATAGGTGTCGTTGTAGGACTTAAAGCAATCCACGTCGCACATAATCAGGCTGATGGGCCCCTGGAAAAACTGGGACTTGCGCCATTCCCTCAGCAGATACTCATCAAAATAGCGCCGATTGGCAGTTTGGGTGAGGGCATCGACATTGATCAGCAGCAGCAGGCTTTGTTTCTCCTCTTGAAACTGCCGCACAGTAGCCGCATAGTCCGCTAGTTGTTCCTGCAGAAGCCGCTCGTTGTGATGGGCACGCAGGTGCTGCTCAATGCGCATCAGGGCTTCGAGCATGTTGAGCGGGCGATGGATGTAGTCCACCGCACCAACGGCAAAACTCTCAACGCTGGCAAACTCTTGGGCGGCATCACCAATAAAAATGACAGGAGTTTCCTGGGTCAGGGGATGGGCCTTGAGCTGAAAGCAGAAATCATAGCTACTCAGTTCTCCAAGATCGGCATCGAGCAAGATGAGATCCGGGGGCACCTGGGCGGTGTGGATCAGGGCTTGGGCGCAGTTGCGGGCAACGCGGGTCTTATAACCCAGCACCTCTAGGGCCTGCAGGAGTTGGGTGATTTTGCTGGGAAAGCGATCTACAGCCAAGATCACCCCCGGGCGCTGGTAGGGAAGGGGGTGCTCCTCGCTCGGTGAGGACGTAGGCTGAGTTTCAGGCATGGATCGATTAAAGTGGGGATGCCGAGCAACATTAAATCCATCTTTGATAAACCATGATACCCCTAAGAATTGGTAATGGTTACGACCTACACCGCTTGGTTCCAGATAGACCACTAATTTTAGGTGGCGTAACCCTTCCCCATGGCAAGGGTCTGCTAGGACACAGTGATGCCGATGCCCTCACCCATGCCATTATGGATGCACTCCTAGGGGCGATCGCCCTTGGGGATATTGGGCACTATTTCCCGCCCCATGCCCCCCAGTGGGCAGGTGCCGATAGTCTGCACCTCCTTGGGCAGGTGGTAGCCCTAATCACCCAGCACGGCTGGCGGGTCAACAATGTGGATGCCGTCATCCTGGCGGAACAGCCCAAGATGAAACCCCACCTCCTAGGGATGCGCGAGCGTCTCGCCCAAGCGATGCAGGTGGAACTAGGACAGGTTAGCGTCAAGGCCACCACCAATGAGGGGATGGATGCCGTTGGCCAGCAGGAGGCGATCGCCGTTTATGCGGTTGCCCTCCTCACCCCGGTATAGCTCCGTTCTTTTTTACCTGCCAATGGATGCGATCACTGCTCAGCTGGATCTGCTCATTCGGGCCCGCAGTGGACTGATCCATGTCGTGTCCCGGGATGAATTGCCCCTAGAAGCCTACTGGCCGCGCCTTGGGCCGTCGGTTTTTAGTTGGGACATCGCCCGCGGCTGGCGGGATACGGAATCCGATCGCGGCTCCCTCACGGCCGCCTTGCATCGGGTACGGCAACATCGGGGAGCCGCGTTATTTTTACTCCGCGACGTCCATCCCTTTTTATTACGCCCCCTGGATCACAGCGACATCCTGCGAGAACTCAAGAACCTGGCCGTCGAACTACCGCGCGATCGCCAAACCCTGATTCTGCTGACCCCCCAGCCGTGCCTACCCGCCGACCTCCAGGAACTCTGTCCCGTCGTTGAGGTGCCCCTCCCCCGCCCACCGGAACTCGAAGCAATCATCCAGCACAGTGTCGTACCCCGGGATGTCCACCTCAGCCCCCTCGGGCGCGAACAACTCGTCAAAGCCTGCCAAGGGCTGACCCACACGCGCATTCAGCACCTTTTATCCCGGGCGATCGCCGCCCACGGCTGTCTTGATGAACGGGCGATCGACACCATTGGGCAGTCAAAACAGGAAGCCATCCGCCAAACTGGGCTGCTCGAAGTTATTCCCCCCCAAACCAGCCTCCAACAGGTCGGGGGACTGGATCGCCTCAAACAGTGGGTACGGCAGCGGCGCGATGCTTTTACCGAATCCGCCCGCCGCTTTGGCATTCCGGCCCCCAAGGGATTGTTACTGGTGGGCATCCAGGGCACGGGGAAGTCCCTATCGGCGAAAACCATTGCCCATGAATGGCGGCTGCCCCTGCTGCGGCTCGATCTTGGGCGGATTTTTGGCGGCATCGTCGGGGAAAGCGAAGACCGCACGCGGCAGATGATCCAACTTACCGAAGCCAATGCCCCCTGCGTTCTGTGGATTGACGAGCTTGATAAAGCCTTTGGCAGCGGCCTCCTCGATGGTGATTCGGGCACCAGTCGCCGGGTTTTTGGCACCCTGATCACCTGGCTCCAGGAAAAAACGGCTCCCGTCTTTGTCGTTGCCACGGCGAACAATGTGGCGGTACTTCCTGCCGAACTCCTGCGCAAGGGGCGATTTGACGAAATCTTTTTCCTCGGATTGCCCAACGAAGCGGAGCGCAGCGAAATTCTACGGCTGTTTCTCCACCGCCTTCGCCCAACACGGGTGCGGGATTTTGACCTCGGGGCGATCGCCCGGCAAACCAAAAACTTTAGCGGTGCAGAACTCGAGCAACTCCTCACCGATGCCCTACACCACGCCTATGCCCAGAACCGCGACCTTCAGCCCGAAGACCTGATCCTGGCTGCCGAAGCAACGGTGCCCCTAGCGGCGATCGCCCCAGAGCAAGTTCAGGAAATTCAGCAATGGGCGGCAAAAACCGGTGCTCGCCCAGCCTCCAGCGACTTTGACCTCTGGCAAGAGCTACAGCAACATTAGCCGTAACATGGGCTTTTCTCATCTATGGGAGTGTGGTAATGTTTATTTCTACCTAAAAGGGCAATTAGCACAGTGGTAGCGCACTTCCTTCACACGGAAGGGGTCACTGGTTCAAATCCAGTATTGCCCATATACGACCCATATACGATTAGCATTTTGCCTGCGCTTAACTTCCCCTTTTCTGTTTCAAGGATGTATTTGCAGTTGGCAATATTCTTTGAGCAATACAAGATAACGTTTCCAATCACCGACCGTAGATAGCCTTAATGTCCCACCAATAGCTCTTCAGTGGTCGGTGGGCATCGGGATTATTGTGCAGCGATCTTACGTTTGATCCGGCAAAATTTTATTCTTTAGAGTTTTAAGAACCTTCTCAGCTTCTTCTTAGCGATATCTGTCTACATATAATCCCTCTAGAACATAACCCACTAGCATGACGAGATTTTCTGAATCCTCAATCTTGACTTGACATGAAAACTTCAGATGTTCTGAATGAGCCGCTTCATTACCAAAATCTTTGATATTTTGTATAATTTCCTGCAACTCCTTTGGCAGGTTTTCCTGATCAAAAAAACATGGACAATCTATCATGCAACTTAATGTAACGACTGTTACCTTTACTACTTTGCTGTTCAGTAGGTATTACAAAGTCATTACATATTTCTTCTAGAACTGCTCGACATAAAATGAAAGTTGCTCGCGGAGGGCTTGACATGACTGCTTCTGCCAAGACATCTTCAATAGACTGGGGAATAGCTGCATGAATTTGCTTCTTTGGGGCACATAAAACTTTTCGATCATAAACCCGATCAATCCACTCATTTCCAGAATTCTCATCTTCATCCCCGTCACAACAGTACCTTACAAAATGACAGTTGCTGAGTGACAAACTGAGCATGTAAAAATCTTGAAGAGCTTAATAGCGTAGAGTGGACTTCCTGTATAAAAGCTCTCGTCATCTTCAAACTTAAATATCCGTTGAACCTGTATCTAATTGCCACAATTACAGAACTCTCTCTCCCAGCCAACAACTTATTCATCCACTTTACCCATTTGCAAACTATTCCCAAAAATGCTCATGTCGAGGTTATTTGAACAGCAAATGTTGCGACTCAATTTCGATAAAACATGACTGGTTCTATTGCTATAAAACGATGCTTACACCCTTAAATCAAGCAACATAGCTAGTTGTTAACCTACTGATTACCGAATAACATTCTTTATGGAGTGATTATCGTACAACTTGAAGGATGATGCAACGTTTTGAATTGCATCTTGGAGAAAGCTCAATATTATTCCTTAACACATTTTATGGTGCAAGATAACATCCCAAAGCCTATTATCAGGAATGGTTTATAAATGCGTCGGGCACATACTGGGTTGGGATGAGGTCTTAAGCTTTTGAGGGCAGACACCTCTTGAGATGATGTGATGACCTGAAAAACCTCGCGATTGAGGTTCAAAACGTCAAAGTTGGGGTTCCAAAGGCGATCGCAAAGGCCAGTGGGCATCTCCATAAAGCTCGCACCCTTGAACGGCGGCAAAAATGCCACGGTCACCCTCCAGTTATCCCCGGAATTGGGGAAGCCAGTTGATTAACGCATCGCTCTCCCCCAAATTAGGTATGCTGAAGCAAGCTTTACACTAAAACCCATGGCATGGAATCTAGGTCGATTCGCGAAAACCCTCCAATTTTTTGGTGTGCTGCCGAGCTTGCCGTGGCAACGAGCCGCAGATGGAGGAATGGTGGTGCTTAACCCCGAAAACCTCATGATTTTTGATTTCCGTCTCCCCAAACCGGAGCACACCCTGCTGTGGGGAGCGCTTGACGATGTGGTTATGGGGGGAGTTAGCGAGAGTTCCTTCGTGCAGCAGGATGCCCAGGCATTGTTTACGGGCACGGTTTCGACGGCCAATTCCGGCGGGTTCACCTCAGTGCGCACGAAGAATTTCGAGCCATTGCTCGATCTCAGTGCCTACAGCGGGCTGCATTTAAGGGTACGGGGGGATGGCAATCGCTATAAGTTTTTCCTCCGGGATGGGGGAGGATGGGACAGCTTGGCCTATATGGCATCCCTGGATACCCAGGATTGCGTGTGGCAGGAACTCCTGCTGCCATTCACGGCATTTGTGCCGGTTTTTCGGGCATCCTCCGTGCCAGATGCGCCGCCCCTAGACCTGAAGTCCATTCGTTCCTTTCAAGTGATGCTCAGCAAATTCGAGCGGGATAAGCTCCTCAACCCCCACTTCCGACCGGGGCGGTTTCAGCTAGAGCTTGCTTGGATTGCCGCTTACCGCTAAGCTATGCCCACTCTTGCCGTATGTATGATTGTCCGCAACGCCGCCGCAACGCTGCCCATCGCCCTAGCCTCTATCCAGCAGGTAGCGGATCAGTTGGTGGTTATCGACAGTGGCAGTACCGATGACACCCGGGCGATCGCCCAAGCCCATGGCGCTGCTGTTGTGCTGCACCCATGGCAGCAGGACTATGCGCTCCAGCGCAATCAGTACCTAAAAATGGTCACCTGCGACTGGGTGTTGGTGCTCGATAGCGATGAATTCATCGACCTAGAGGCTGACCAATGGCTGCAAAAGCTCCGCTCCGGGGCTCACTCTGCCCAAACCGACCACTATTGGGTGCCGCGGCGCTGGCTACCGCCCTTTAGCCTGACCCATTATTTAACCAATCCAAGCCACTACCCCGACTGGCAACTGCGCCTGTTTCGCCCCACGCAGCAATGTCGCTACGAAGGAGCAGTCCATGAGCAACTCAGGGGACTGTCTACCCCCGGGGCCCACCTCAGTCCCTTTGGTCTTTACCACCTGGATCTCTACACAACGGACAGGGCATCGCGTCAAGCCAAGGTGCAGCGCTATGCGGCCATGGGCACAATTCAGGATGGGGCCGATTATTTATATTTGCCCAAACTGGCGGATTTGGAGCTAACGCCTTTCTGCTGGGGCACCTTGGCTGCAACGGTGCAGCGCTACCTGCTCCGGCTGCCCGCTCCGGAGCCCCTTCCCCCGGAGGCGACCGTGGCGATCGCCCTGGTCACTACCGAAGTCAGCGCCCTCCAGTCCCAAATTCGTCACTACCGCGATCGCCTGCGCTGGATGGAGGGGAGTAAGTTTTGGCAATTGCGGCGTTTGTGGTACTGGGGGCGGCGATCGCCTAGTGATGGCTTTAGCGATGCCTGAACTCCCGATCCACTTTTTAACCATCGTGCTCAATGGCGAGCCCTTCATTCGCTACCACATCGGCGCTTTGTCGCTGCTACCCTTTCCGTGGCATTGGCACGTTGTCGAGGGGGTAGCAGCCCTCAGGCACGACACCGCTTGGAGTTTATCCCAGGGCGGAAGCATTCCCCCGGAATGCCACGACCGGGGGCTAAGCACTGATGGCACCTCCGCCTACCTCGACGAATTGCAGCGGCTGTTTCCCGATCGCGTCCACATCTACCGCAAGCCCCGGGGGCTCTTTTGGGATGGGAAGCGGGAGATGGTGAATGCGCCCCTGCCCCAGATCCGGGAGCAGTGTTTGTTGTGGCAGTTGGATGCCGACGAGCTATGGACACCGGCCCAAATCATCACGATGCGGGAATGTTTTCTGGCCTATCCGGAGCGCACGGCCGCCCAGTTTTGGTGTTGGTACTTTGTGGGGGAGCACCTAGTGGTTAGCAGTCGCTATGGTTTTTCCCAACAGTCCTGGCGTGAGTGGCACCGGGTTTGGCGCTTTTGGCCGGGCATGGTATGGCTATCCCACGAGCCACCCCAGCTCACGGCCCCGAGGCACGGTGGGGCTGCCCACCCCTTTACCCACGAGGAGATGGCGGCGGCAGGACTGATTTTCCAGCACTATGCCCTTGTTACGGCAGAGCAGTTGCACTTTAAAGAGTCCTACTACGGCTATCGCCACGCCCTCAGCCAGTGGCAGCGTCTCCAGTCCCAGACCGTATTTCCCCAATATTTGGGGGATTATTTAGCTTGGGTGGAGGATGACACCATGGTGGAGCCCATCGCATCTCTGGGGATTACGCCCATTGCCCAGCGTAGTGGGGATGGCACGTGGCATTTTCGCACCCACGTCCCCCTCAGCGCCTATCCTGAGGCGGCAATCCCCCAAGCTCCCCGGGTGCTGATCGATGGACTATGTTTTGCCGACCCAACCTTTGGGCGCTGGGCCAAGCGCTTGGAACTGTTTCTCCGGGCCTGGGCGGAGCACCCCCTCGGCTGTCATATTCTCGTGCTCAGCCGTCAGCAAACCGCCCCCCGAATTCCCGGAATTCGGCTTTACAGCTACGTCCCCTACGACCCGGCAGTATCGGCGATCGCATCCCACGAACTCCAAAACCTATGCACGACGCAGCATATCGATGTATTTCTCACAACCGGGCAGGCGGTGCCCATCACCACCCCATCCATTTGCTTGGTGCCCAATCCGGAAACCTTTAGCCAGGAGGAAACCCAGCTAGCCATCCTCCATGCCAGCCACTACTGGATTGATAGCCCCGAGTTGGGCCGGGCATTGCAGGACGCCTTTCCCCACATCACCGAGCAGGATATCAGCCATGTCATCGACGCCAATCAGGGGGCAGCGGTTCTGAGCGACCTGGTGCCCCATCTCCATCTCCCGGAGCCGATCTGGCCGGAGTTGCGCACGGTGCAGGCGCAGTTGCAGGAGCGGATCTACCGCGCCCATCAGATGAATGCCTCCCTATGGGAAGAATTGCGACGGATGGAGCAGTCCTGGGGTTGGCGGGTGCGATCGCTCGTGGTCTATGGGCGCCGCCTCCTGGGTGTGGTGCCCGCCGATGAACCAAGGGTTTCGCCCACCGCCCGCCCCGAGCGGCAATGGCAGCAGTTGAACCAACGCATCGCTTGGATTAAAACGAGTAAGTTTTGGCGGCTGTCGCAGCAGCTTTCCCAACAGTGGCATCGCTGGTTTGTCTCGCGCTTGGGCACCCGAAATGCGGATCGGCGTTGACCTCACCCGCCTCCGGGAGGACATGGGTGGGGCGCGGCAGTATATGGATACCCTGTTTACCCACCTCCACGCCGGGGACACCGGGGAGGAGTACGTGTTTTTTTGCCGCCCCCAAAACCGCACCATGGTTGCGGCGATCGCCCATCACCGCCTCCACATCACCACCCATAGCCTGGAGATCTACGGTTTTTTGCCCCAAGTGGATGTTTACTTTGCTCCCTTTGGTTTGCTCCGCCCCCGCCCCTTCCCCAAGCCGACGGTGGTAATGGTGCACGACACCTTGGAGCAGGATTTTCCCGATTTTTTTTCCCAGGGCGATCGCCGTAGCCGTGCCCTCAACCTGCCCAATTCTGCCCGCCAAGCCGATTGGGTGCTAACCATTTCGGAATTTTGCCGCCAGCAGATCCACCGCCACTACCGTGTCCCCCAGGCGCGCATCACCGTCGCGCCCCACGCCCTCCC
>DBAX01000109.1 GCA_002291895.1 Cyanobacteria bacterium UBA999 | reverse complement strand
CAGCCATTAATGGGCGATCGCCCAGTCGCTAGACTTTCTCGGGTTAGGAGCTGATAGTACGTGGCATGAAGAACGTCGGCATTTACCCGTGCTCCATCGCCCGGAAGTAGTATTTCTCCAGCCAGTGGGCCAAGCGCCCCGGCCGAAACCCACACCGAGCAAACCGATATAACTGGAGATTGGGATGCATTGACTCTGGGTAGTGTTGGGTCGGGCGGTGGTCAAAATGGGTTCAAAGGACGTGGGCAATCGCGAAACTAAATTTTCACAGTAGCAATTGATGCCACCCCGGGACTGTATGGCAAAAATTGCCCCCATCGTACAGAATTTTCATACTCAACCTTCGAATTTTGTAAGCTCGGCAGCAACCATGGCTTGCACCACATCCTGGAGTTGATAGTGAGCCTGCCACCCCAACTGCACTGTGGCTTTGCGGGGATTGCCCTTGCTGAAGGGAATGTCGGTGGGACGAAACAAGCTGGGATCGATCGCCACATGGTCTTGCCAATCCAACCCCACCGCGGCAAAGACCAACCGCACAAACTTTTCGAGGCGGTGGCAGTGACGTAATCTGCTGGCTTGTCCTGCTGCAACATCAAGTACATTGCTTCTACGTATTCCGGGGCCAAGCCCCCATCCCGCTCGATTTCCAATTTACCCAAGGTCAGCTTTTCCGGGCTACCCGCGGCGATCCGACAGGCGGACTGTACGATTTTCTGGGTGACAAACCGTGGCGGCCGCAACGGCGACTCATGGTTGAACAAAATGCCCGAACAGGTAAACAAATCATAGGCTTCACGGTAGTTGGTCACCTCCCAAAAAGCTGTCGCCTTGGCCGCACCGTAGGGACAGCGGGGCCGAAACGCCGTGTTCTCATCGGCGGCGATCGCCCCGGTGTCGCCAAAGCACTCGCTGGAGCCCGCATTGTAAAACCGAATCGAACGATCCCAAAACCGAATCGCCTCTAATAGGTTGAGGGTGCCGGTGGCAATGCTCTCAAGGGTTTCCACTGGTTGCTGAAACGAAAGCCCCACCGAGGTTTGTCCCGCCAAGTTGTACACCTCGTGCAAGACCTGCAACACGCTCCGAAAATCCACAACTGCCATCACAGGGTTTGGACTTGGTCACGAATGCCCAAGGCATGCAGGTTGGCAAACGTGGAAATTTCAGCATCCCGCGACGTACCGTAGACCTCGTAGCCTTTACTCAGCAAAAATCGGGCCAGGTAAGCCCCGTCTTGACCCGAAACCCCGCAATTTAAAGCCCGTTTGGTTGCCATGGGATGTTTTTGCTATCGGTTCCAGGATAAACCTTGGGTCAATGCTGGGGATCGGACAGACGGGCTGGCTCTTAGCGGGAATGGACGGCTACACATTGGGGACGCGAAGGCCCCTGCCACCCAGTAGATATCAATTCTTTTGCGATCGCCCTTCATCGCAACAGAATCCTTTCCTATTCCGTTGGGCTGCATTCTCCCACAAGTAGGGCTACGGGAGCATGGGCCAGCACATCCCGCAACCACAAAACCCCCTCGGCACCAATCCGGTGTCCGGCAATGCCATCGCAAAAGGTCATTGGTTCGTTGCTCGGTAGGCTGATCCGCGTTTCATGCCAGGTATGGTCGCCCAGGGGAACCCCGTGGTCTTTGATCACAGAAGTGAGCCACCGGGGGGCAACGGCAATCACCATGGTGCCGCCATAGACCCGGGCAAAGGCAATGACATGCTGTCGCAGGCTGCCGATGACTTGGAGCGGAAGGTATTCTCCCTTCTGGAACACCTCTGCCCACTGCCGACGCACACCTAGGGCTCGATAGGTTATCAATAGCTTCACTTTGCCATCGGCGGGGTGGTGGACGTAGCGGGCGATCGCCCCAGCCAGGGCCTCTAGCCCGGGAGCGGCATAGTCGCTGTAGTATCCGTTGGTTTCGCCGGTCAGGATCCGATGGAGGGCGTGGTGAAAGTCATCGCTCCACTGGGCAGCCAGACCATACCCCCCCTGCGGGAGATCGCGGACAAGACGGGGATCGTTGCGATCGCCCTCGGCAATGAGGTGCACCTGGCGCTGGTGGGCAAGAAGGTGGTCGGTACGGTGGGCTAGCTCCTCCAGGATGGGGTAGGCGCTAAAGCCGTAGATGGCGTGGACAGCATCCAGCCGCAATCCATCGGCATGGAGATCCCCCAACCAAAAGTGGGCATTGGCTAGGAAATAGTCGCGCACGCCGTCGCTGTGGGGGGCGTCGTAGTTGATGGCATCCCCCCAGGGGGTCTGGTAGCGATCAGTAAAGTAGTTGCCCAACCCCCAAAGGTAGTTTCCTTCGGGGCCGAGATGGTTGTACACCACATCGATGATGACCGCCAGACCCTGCCGATGGCAGGCATCGATCAGGGACATCAGTCCGAAAACGCCCCCGTAGGCAGGGTGAACCGCAAAGGGAAATACGCCGTCGTAGCCCCAATTGCGATCGCCAGGAAAGTGGGCCAGGGGCATCAGCTCTAGGGCAGTGACGCCCAACTCTCGCAGCTGGGGCAGCCGGGGAATGATGGCAGCGAAGGTACCTCGTAGAACACCAGATCCCGACGCGCCAATCCTTGCCAGTCTTCGTCGTGCCAGGTAAAGGACTGGAGGTCAACCACGGCGGAGGGACCATGTACGCCATCCGGTTGCCAGCGGGAAGCGGGGTCGAGACGCTCCTCTAGCCCGTTGACTCGATCGAGGGCGAAGGTATAGCGGGTGCCGGGGGGAACTTCCTCAATATGGGCACTCCAACTGCCGTAGTCCCCAGGCACCATGGGGATATAGCGATCTCGGGGGCCGTGGAGGTGGACGGACACAGCGCTGCTTTGGGGTGCCAAAACCAAAAATCTGTGCGATCGTCGCCGAAGTATCTGGCACCGGGGGTGGGGGGTGGGAATACTGCGGAGAGAACGGACGAAGAAAGTACTGGGAAACTGCTAGGACGCGGTGTGCCCGTAGGAAAGCAGGCGATCGAGCACGGCACTGAGTTTTGCCATTGCTCCGGTGTTATTCGATTCCATGGCGGGATGCCACGGGCCCTTGAGGGCAATAAACGCCTGCTCGATGCTAAAGGCAGTTAACAAAATGCGGGTTTCCTCCGTGGTAGCCGGCAATAGCGAGGGCTTCGCTCGGGCCCGATAGGCCTGCCAAAAGGCGGCGCTGATCCAGTAGGTGAAGAAGTCGGCATAGCGATTGAGCCCCTTGATCACCAATTCGATAATGACGTAAATTTCCCGCCGGTGGGCTTCGGCAATGAATTCTTGAAAGTCTTCTAGGGAGCCGTAGATGGGGTTCACACTGTCGTAATCCGCCACATCGTAGCCGTCATCCCGCAGGGGGGAAGGAAAAAATGGCAGTACCCAAATCGCCGTAATTCCCAGATCCTGCAAGTAGTTCAGGCGCTCCGTCAGTCCGCGGAAATCACCAATTCCACCGCCCGTAATAGGCGCGAATAGGCACCTCGTAGATGACAGCATCTTTATACCAGAGGGGATCCTCACGAAAAGCCATGGGTCTCAGGCAGCACAACAAACAGAATGGAGAACGGGACACGCCAGCATGCCCCACTGCCCACCGTACCATAAACCCCGCCCCAACCTGACCACGATCGCGGGCAAGGACAATCAAGGGTACCCCCTCGCAATGATGAAGAATACGTAAAAAAAGCCCCGAGTTCTCCCCCGGAGGAGCGCACAATCGTTAAAACTCTGTGAATGCCCACGCGGTGCAAAAACGGGCGATCGCCCAGCACAACCGCTCTTTGGGGTTAATCCCGGAGGAAGAAGCCCCTTAATCTATTCTCACGGATAGGGCTCCTCTGCTGCTTATGAAACGAAAAACTGCTTTTCTGATTGCGATCCTGCTGTCCCTAGTGGTGCTCGCCAGCATCTGGTACGGACAAAACCACGGGTTGTTGCCCGCCGCCGTCGGCAAAGAAGCGGTACTCTATGACAAGCTTTTTGGCACGCTCATTGGAATTGCCTTCGGGCTTTTTCTCATCGTTCAAGGGGTGCTTGTGTACTCCCTCATCAAGTTTCGGCGGAAACCGGGCGATCGCACCGATGCCCTCCCCATGCATGAAAACCTCAGCCTAGAGCTTGTCTGGACGGCGGTGCCCACGGTACTCGTGATGTGGGTTGCCATTTATAGCTTCGACGTATACACCGAAATGCGGGGCAGTGGCGCTCTGATGATGGCCCACCAGCACCACCCCTCGCCCGTACTGGTGGCCGATGCCAGTGGGGAGACAGCGCCGCTCCTGCCCCCATCCCAACCCGTCTCCGCAGAACCCCTAGCCCTTGAAGTTCAGGCCATGCAGTTCGCTTGGATCTTCAACTACCCCGGCGACATCGCCAGTGCCGAGCTGCACGTTCCCGCTGGACAGCGAATCCGGCTTAATTTTGCCGCGGTGGACGTGCTCCATGCCTTTTGGGTGCCAGAATTGCGTCTCAAGCAGGACACGATTCCGGGCACGCCCACCCATTTGGAATTCACTCCGGAGAAGGTCGGAGAGTACGCTGTCGTTTGCGCCGAACTCTGCGGCTCCTACCACGGAGGCATGCGGGCGACGATGGTGGTGCAAACTCCCCAGGATTATCAAGCTTGGCTGACCGAGCAGCAATTGGCCGCAGGGGAGCAGCCCATGGTTGCCTCTCGGCTGGGCCCCAGCCTAGAGCGGGCCCAAGTGCAAGAACTCCAATCTCAGTTTATGGCGCACCAAGCCGCTTCGGTCGGCTCCTAGCCAAGACCGCAACTTTTATCAACGCACGGAATTGTATTTATGACCCAAGTGATCCCGCATTACCCAGTCGGTGATGCCCAACCCAACCGCACCCCATGGTGGACGTATTTCACCTTTTCCACCGACCACAAGGTCATTGGCATCCAATATTTAGTCACAACCTTTGTCTTCTATCTCATCGGGGGGGCCCTAGCGGCGATTATTCGCACCGAGCTTGCCACACCCGATTCCGATCTGATGCCCCCCGAATGGTACAACGGCATGTTCACGATGCACGGCACCGTGATGATTTTCCTGTGGATTGTGCCGTCGGTAACGGGTGGTTTTGGTAACTACCTCGTGCCGCTGATGATTGGCGCTCGGGATATGGCGTTTCCCTTTCTCAATGCCCTAGCCTTTTGGATGATCGTGCCGGGGGCGGCGTTGTTGATGGGTAGTTTTTTTGTCGGGCCCGCTTCAACGGGTTGGACGGCCTATCCTCCCCTAAGCATCCTCACCGATCAGCACGCTGGGCAGATCATGTGGATTTTTAGCCTGCTGATCATTGGTACTTCGTCGATTTTGGCGGCCGTGAACTTTGTGGTCACGATTTGGTCGATGCGGATGCCTGGAATGAAGCTATTTGATATGCCGCTCTTTTGCTGGGCTACCTTGGCAGCGGCCATCATGGTGCTCACTTCGACGCCAGTTCTGGCGGGGGCGCTGATCTTGCTGTCCTTTGACCTGATGGGGGGCACCAACTTTTTCAATCCCACGGGCGGCGGTGATCCGGTGGTGTATCAACACCTGTTTTGGTTCTACTCCCACCCGGCAGTTTATGTGATGATTTTGCCGGTCTTTGGGATTATTTCGGAAGTACTGCCGCCCCATGCCCGCAAGCCGATCTTTGGCTACAAGGCGATCGCCTATTCCAGCATGATGATCTGTGCCCTAGGGCTGTTTGTGTGGGCCCACCACATGTTTACCAGTGGCACCCCCGACTGGCTGCGCATCTTCTTTATGGTGGCGACGCTGTTGGTGGCCGTACCGACGGGGATTAAGGTGTTTAGCTGGCTGGCAACCCTGTGGGGTGGGAAACTGCGCCTTGAGAGCCCTTTATTGTTTGGCGTCGGGTTTATTTCCATGTTTGTTGTGGGCGGACTCAGTGGCGTTATGCTGGGCTCTGCGCCCATCGACATTCACGTCCACGACACCTATTTTGTGGTGGGGCACTTTCACTATGTTCTGTTTGGCGGTAGCGTCTTTGGCATCTATGCCGGGCTGTACCATTGGTTTCCCAAAATGACGGGGCGGATGTTCAATGAGTTTTGGGGAAAGGTGCATTTTGTACTTACCTTCGTGGGCTTTAATCTTTGCTTCCTGCCGATGCACATTTTGGGCCTGATGGGGATGCCCCGCCGGGTGGCCCAGTACGATCCCCAATTTACGACCATCAACCAGATTTGCACCTTTGGCGCTTTTCTCCTGGCAATTTCCACCATCCCCTTTCTGATCAATGCCGTCTATAGCTGGCTGTGGGGCGAACCGGCCGCGGATAACCCTTGGCAAGCTCTCACCCTGGAATGGACAACATCTTCGCCGCCCCATCCCCACAACTGGGAAGGGGAGCCTGTGCTGGAGTCGGGCCCCTACGACTATGGCAAGGAATATTCCCGATCATCGTCACGGCATTGATCCTTACTCCCTAAACGAACCCATCTATTCCATCAACAAAGGCTATGACAACGACGATGCATGGGGCGATCGCCCCTTCAGAAACGACCCACCATCCTGACCTGCGCCTCTTCGGGTTGATTGTGTTTCTCTGCTCCGAGGGCATGCTGTTCTTTGGGCTGTTCGCTGCCTACCTTACCTTTCGGGCAGTGGCGACGGAGTGGCCACCGGAGGGAACGCCGGAGTTGGAGTTACTGCTACCGGGCATCAATACGATCATTTTGGTGTCCAGTAGCTTTGTGATCCATCAGGCCGATGAGGCGATTAAGGAAAATAAATTGGCAGCGGTGCGGGGATGGTTCCTGGCAACATTTGTCATGGGGGCGATTTTTATTGCCGGTCAAGTCTACGAGTACGCCCACTTAGAATTTGGGTTGACGAGTCATTTATTTGGCAGCACGTTCTACATTTTGACGGGGTTCCACGGGCTCCACGTGCTGATTGGACTGACCCTGATTGCGGCGGTGTTGGCGCGATCGCTCAAGCCAGGACACTATACGGAGCATAGCCATTTCGGCATTGCCGCTGCTTCGATTTACTGGCACTTTGTGGATGTTATCTGGATTGTTTTATTTCTCTTACTCTATCTTTTGTAGCTAGCGGGAATGTTGACGGCGCTGTGAATAAAGATCTTTGGGCTAAGGTACAGCATTCCCCCGGCGGACCGCTCCTTACTCTGCTGTCGGTGAGTGCGGCAATGCACACGACTTTGGTGTGGCGGCTGAGTAACGATTGGGACGAAACGGGGATCCATGTCCTGACTTGGGCAGTGGTGTTCCTGTTGCTGTGGCGTCAGCGTCTGCACCTGCCATCTTGGGAGCAGATCCAGGCGGATTTAGCGGCCTGGCTCCCGGGACTGCTGCTGTTGCTCTGGACTTTGTTTAAGTGCTTCACGGTGCGGCGCTATGAGGACGTGCTGTTTATCCAGGTGCCCCTGGCGGCGGTTCTGGGGGGATTGTTGACCCAAGTCGGCTGGCGGGGCATGATGTCCTTTTGGCCGGCGATCGCTCTGATTGCCACCCTCGGCGTTCCCATTCCCCTGCTTTCCTCTGCCATCGAGCGGGTAATTCCCGTCAATTTGTTCACAGCCCAGTTTGCCAATTCGGTGCTGTACTACGGTGGGCAGCGGGTCGTCCAGGAGGGTTTGTTTATCACCTCACCGGAGGGGCGGGTGCTCGTGGGGCGGGGGTGTGCCGGATTACCGCCGATTTTTCTGCTGCTGCGGTTGACACTAATGTATGTCCTGACCTTTCCCGTCGCCCGTTGGTTGGGTTGGAGCTTGGGGGGGGTGGCGATCGCCGTGGCCTTTGTGGTCAATTCCATCCGGGTGGCCGTCTTGGTGCTGGTGGTGCGGGAGGACGCCGCCTTTGACTACTGGCACGATGGCGATGGCTCTCAAATTTTTTCCGCCATTTCCGTAGCCCTGTTCTTTGCCTGCTGCCACTGGCTCACCCGCGACGATGACGCATCCGAGGCCCTAGAGTCCGACTTGGAGGAGGATGGTCTATGAGTCGGGCTCAGCGGTTCCAGCATCTTTCCTTTGGCTTGGTCGTTTTGTTAGGACTGGGGGTGTGGGGGCGATCGCTCCTGGATCCCCGCATCGGCCAGCCCACCCCGATGGTATTTCCACCCACCATTCCCCTGCCCGGTCTAGAGCCCGTAACCCAGGAACCCCTGACCGATCCCGAGGCGCCGCGCAAAGCCACTAAGGCCCTTTACCGCGTCAGCCACCGCTATGTCTATCGGGATAATGCCCAAGGGAAACCGATGGTGATTGCTGTGCGGTACCTCTTTCGCACCGACGGTAATGTGCCCGCCCTGATCAACGACATTGCTAAGCTGACGATCGCCGAAGCCGAGACCTCCCAAACCCAGGAGGATGCCCAGCTGGGGCACTACACCTATTTTCGCTACCAGGGACAGGTCTACCTCAGTGCCTGTCTCAACCCCCGAGGGCAAACTACGGTTACCAGCACCCAGTTTGAGGACAACCTTAGCCTTACGGCCCTGCGCCCCGATGCAATCACCGCTTGGTTGCTCCAGGGGGCGGATCTGCGTGATCGCCGTTGCCTATGGACGCTGATCTCCCAGCCCACGGATACTATCCGCCCCGCCGAACAGCAGCAACGTCTTGTGAAAACCTTAAGACAATGGCAGCAATGGTGGCAGCAAAACTATCCGCCGACGTAACATTTACTTAACTGTTTTCGGCTTTGCTTATCGGCATCTATGTCCCCTAATCCCAACAACGTCGCAAAAAACGAGGTGATTTCCGCAAATCTCCTGCGCTTCATAGGTTTTGGCTTTCTGGTCTTTGCCCTACTCAACTTCGGCGAGGCCCTTCTCCCCCCCCGATTTGCCCAGGATCCCCGCTGGGAATTTGGGGCAGTTACCAAACTTGCCGGCAGCAGCGCCATCCCCATTTTGGGGTTTGGGTTGGTGTTCTACGGAGAATCCAAAATGCGATCACCCTTGGGGCGGCGCATCGCTGGGATCCTTTCCTGGCTAGCCCTTGTTACGGGCATTCTCTATCTCGCTCTGATGGTGATCGGCATTTCGGCCACCTTTCGCCTCACGGGCGACCTCAACTCCCAGGCCGACCGGATTCGCTCCCAGCAAAACCAACGCTTCGAACGCGCCCGCGACGAACTGAAGGGACGCAGTGATTCCGAACTCGTGCAGGTGTTGACCCAACTTAGCCAGACAGCCCCGAACCTCAAACCCGATACTGCCAACCCCCGCCAGCAAATCGATCAGCTCTTGGCAGGTCAGACCGCCGAAGTAGAGCGGGCGATCGCCGAACAGGAGACCCAGTCCTTTCGCAACCTGCTCAAGCAATCCCTGAAAATCAACCTCGAAGCCCTAATTAGCGCTGTTCTCCTTGGCGGAATGTGGCGCTTTACGGACTGGGCGCGTCAGAGCCCGAAGCGGAAAAAACGTCGTCCCCAACCCTCGACCCACGACAGTCGGGTTGTGTCTGAAGAAACCGTGATGAGCGCCATCAACGTCCCCCACAGCGAGGAGCCAGAACCCGAGCCCACCGAGGAGCCCTAGCGCTTACCGGTCACGATAAAACCAACCCGCTGCCCAATGTTGGTAGCATGGTCGGCGATACGCTCTAGGTGGTGAATGGCAAGCACCATCAGCATCGCCGGTTCTACGGTGCCACCACTGGGGGCTTGCTTGGCCAGCATTCCGTACAACCGGCGGTAATCAGCGTCAATGGCGTCATCTTTTTGCTTTACCTGCAGCCCCACCTCAGCATCTAAGTTAGCGAGGGCTCCCAAGCTCATCGACACGATCGCCCGGCACCGCTCCGACATCACCTGCAGTTCCCCCATGTAGTGGGGTAAAGGATAGGGGAAAAGCCTGCGGGCAATGTCGCCAAGTTCCTTGGCATAGTCTCCGATTCGCTCAAGGTCACGAATTAATTGCATCTGGGCGCTAAGGAGCCGCAGGTTTAGGGCAACGGGTGACTGCATGGCGATTAAGTTGACGCAATCGAGCTCGATCTGGCGATAAAAAAGATCGATTTGCTTGTCCTGGTGGGCAATGGCCGCCGCCGCTTCCATATCGCGCTCAAACAGAGCCACATGGGCCAACTGACAGGAGCTTTCTACAAGTGCCCCCATCCGCAGCGTATCCTGTTCAAGGCGCTGGAGCTGCCGCTCGAACTGCGTTTTGGCAGAGCCCTTGTAATGAAGCATAGGGTAAAAGTACCTGAGGTTAGGCGTATCTCATCATGGCACAGGGTCAGGGCTTATCTGTGTGATGCCCAACACTTAAGGAAAAAATCATGAAATATTTTGGTAGCTTTAGATACGATTGTGGGTTATCTATCCCCTTAGTGTAAATGCAGCATGAACTAAAGCTGCATGGCCAACAAGATTGAGAGTTTAAAGGCAGAAAAGGACGGTTTAACCCTACTCCACGAGATTGATCGCCTCGCTTCCCTGGGCTGGGAGCAGATCGATGAGGATGACCTAAACCACCGCCTCAAATGGCTAGGCGTATTTTTTCGGAAGAGCACTCCGGGTAAATTCATGATCCGAATGCGCATCCCTAACGGGGTGCTCACCAGTGCCCAGATGCGCCTGTTTGGCACCATTATGGAGAACTGCGGTGCCGACGGAGTAGCAGACATCACTACCCGCCAAAATATCCAGATGCGTGGCATTCGCCTGGAAGACATTCCCCAGATTTTTAAGCGCTTTGGGGAAGTAGGTCTGACCAGCCTCCAGTCGGGCATGGACAACGTGCGCAATATTACAGGTTCTCCCGTTGCGGGCATTGATGCCGACGAGCTTTACGACACACGCGCCCTAGCCCAGGAACTGCAGGACTTTTTAACCAACAAGGGGCAGGGCAACCCTGAGTTCAGCAACCTACCGCGTAAATTCAACATTGCGATCGCCGGTTGTCGGGATAATTCCACCCACGCCGAAATCAACGACATCGCCTTTGTGCCGGCCTTTCAGGAGGGGCATCCCCAGTCGCCCTTTGGCTTTAACGTGCTGGTGGGGGGCTTCTTTTCCGCCAAGCGGGTTGCTGCTGCCATCCCCCTCAATGCCTGGGTGCCCCCCGAAGATGTGATCGCCCTGTGCGAGGCCATTCTGATTGTCTATCGGGAGCATGGGCTACGGGAAAATCGGCAGAAATCCCGCCTGATGTGGCTGATCGACGCCTGGGGTATCGCACAATTCCGTCAAGCCGTTGCCTCCCAGTGGGGCCGGCCGCTGCTCCCTGCTGCATCCAAGGACGAAATTATTTGGGAAAAGCGCGACCATATTGGCATTTATCCCCAAAAGCAGGACGGATTGCACTACGTGGGGCTGCACATTCCCGTGGGGCGGCTGATGGCCGCGGATATGCTGGCGATCGCCCAATTAGCCGAAACCTACGGCACTGGCGAGCTGCGCCTGACCGTGGAGCAAAACGTGATTGTTCCCCACATCCCCACCGCCAAGCTAGGGGAATTCCAGCAAGAACCCATCCTAGAAAAATTTTCCCTCACCCCCCCGCCCCTGTGGCGTTCCCTAGTTTCCTGCACCGGCAACCAGTTCTGCAACCTAGCCATTATCGAAACCAAAAACCGTGCCATGGATCTGGCCCAGCACCTGGAAGCCACCTACGATCTGCCCCGCCCCGTGCGGCTGCACTGGAGCGGCTGCCCTAATTCCTGTGGCCAGCCCCAGGTGGGCGATATCGGGTTCATTGGCTGCAAAGCGCGCAAGGACGGCAAAGTTGTCGATGGCGTAGACATTTACATGGGGGGGCGTGTCGGTAAAGATGCCCATCTCGGAACCTGCATTCAGGAAAAAGTGCCCTGTGAAGATTTACCCCAAGTAGTGGGTGAACTGTTGGTGTCCCATTTTGGGGCACGGCAGAAAGTGTCCGCCGCCACGGCGACACCGTGAACGTGCTGAGAATGTGCTGAAAACGTGTTGAGGAGAACCATTAGGGAGCATCTATGGAGAATAAAGTCTCGCGTCGCAATTTCCTCTGGACTGCCGGGGCATCGACCCTAGGAGCCGTTGCCTTAAATGCCTGCAGCAGCGACCCACCAGCAAGCAATACCCCCAGTCCCGCCGCTACACCCGCGGCCACTGCCACCCCAGCAGTGACGTCGGGCACTGCCATCACCCCCGAAGTGACAACCGCCAAGTTGGGATTTATTGCCCTTACCGATGCCTGTCCGCTGATCATCGCCAAGGTGAAGGGCTATTTTGAAAAGTACGGCATGAAGGATGTGGAAGTGACAAAGCAGGCTTCCTGGGCCGTCACCCGCGACAACATTGTGCTCGGTTCTGGCGGTGGTGGCATTGATGGTGCCCACATCCTGACCCCTATGCCCTACTTGATTTCCGAGGGCATTGTCACCAATGGCAAAAAGGTGCCCATGTACATTTTGGCCCGCCTCAACGTCAACGGACAGGGTATCTGCCTCTCCAACGACTACGGCGGACAGAGCTTTACCGCCGAGGCAAAGGGTTTGCAGGAAGCCATTGCCAAAAACAAAGCCGCGGGCAAAAGTCCCAAGGCGGCCGTTACCTTCCCGGGGGGTACCCACGACCTCTGGATGCGCTACTGGCTCTCGGCCAACGGTATCGAGCCCGTCAAGGACATTGAACTGATCGTGGTGCCGCCGCCCCAAATGATTGCCAATATCAAGGCCGGCAATATGGATGCTTTCTGTGTCGGTGAGCCCTGGCCCCTGCAACTGGTGAACCAAAAGCTGGGCTTTAACGCCCTGACAACCGGGCAATTGTGGAAAGATCACCCCGAAAAAGCCTTTGCCATGCGGGCCGATTGGGTGGATAAGCACCCCAAGGCCGCCCAAGCTATGCTCATGGCGGTGCAGGAAGCCCAGATCTGGTGTGACGACCTCAACAATGCCCAGGAGCTATGTGAAATTCTCTCCCAGCGAGAATGGGTGAATGCTCCGGTCAAAGACATTATTGATCGCACCAAGGGTAACTATGATTTTGGCGATGGCCGCACCCTAGAAAACAGCGATCTGCGCCAAACCTATTGGAACCGGTCGGCATCCTTTCCCTTTAAGAGCCATGAGTTGTGGTTTGTCACCGAAGACATCCGCTGGGGTTACTTCCCCACTTCAACCGATGCTAAGGCGTTGGTGGAACGGGTCAACCGGGAAGATATCTGGAAAGAGGCTGCCAAAGCCATTGGCCAGGAAGCGGCGATTCCCCCCAGTTCTTCCCGGGGTGTGGAGACATTTTTCGATAAGGTAGCCTTTGATCCAGAAAATCCTGAAGCCTATCTGAAATCATTGAAGTTCAAGTCGCTTAAGGAAGCCTAAGCATGTCGGTCAGTACCCTTCCCAAAAAGTCACGATTGTCTTTGGATGTGGTTTCGTTAGCACGCAAGAATGCCCCCCAGGTGGTGCCTGTGGTGGTCTGCCTAGCCGGATTTTTTCTCATCTGGCAGATCCTGTGCGGTGCCCCAACTTCGCCCATTCCCGCGCCTTTGCGGATTGTGAGTGATTCCCAACTGTTAATTACACGCCCTTTCTTTGAAAAGAGCGATCAGTTAAAGGATGCCTACACTCGGGCCAATTTGGCGGAGCTGTACAATCAAATGCCGAATCAGGGTTTGGGCTGGCAGGTGCTTACCAGCTTGCGGCGGGTGCTCACGGGCTATGCCATGTCGGCGATCGCTGGTGTGGGGATCGGGTTACTGATTGGCTCTAATATCATGTTCTACCGGGGGCTCGACCCCATCATTCAGGTGATGCGGACGGTGCCCCCCCTAGCTTGGTTGCCTATTGCCCTTGCCGGACTGAAGCAGGCGGAACCAGCAACGATTTTTTTGATTTTTATTACTGCCGTCTGGCCCATTTTGATCAATACGGCGGTGGGCGTGCAGCAAGTACCCCAGGATTACCGCAACGTGGCTCGGGTGCTTCGGTTGAACCGCTTCGAGTATTTCTGGACAATTCTGCTGCCCTCGGCGGCTCCCTACATCTTTACGGGTCTGCGGATTGCCGTGGGGCTTTCGTGGTTGGCGATCGTGGCGGCTGAGATGATTCAGGGTGGTGTTGGGATCGGTTCTTTTATTTGGGATGCCTACAACAGCGCCCGGGAGACAGGAATTTCCGACATTATTGTGGCTCTGGTGTACGTCGGCATTGTGGGGCTGCTGCTTGACAAGCTGGTGTTTTTGCTGGGGCGGTTGATTGTGCAATCGGAGGCTTAGGACAGTGGGCACCCTTGAGACCCAAGCTCTAACTGGGCAGGCACCGCCGGGCGAAGCGTTCCTTTCCCTGCGCAATGTAGGCAAGGTTTACGAAACGCCCAGGGGCCCCTTCACAGTTCTGGAGAATATCTCCCTTGATGTGGCGGAGGGAGAATTTGTTTGCATCATTGGCCATTCCGGCTGCGGCAAGTCCACCCTTTTGAATATGGTGGCGGGTTTTACCAAGCCCACCTCGGGGGAGATTCACCTGCAATCAAAGCTGGTGACCCGTCCCGGGCCCGATCGCATGGTGGTATTTCAAAATTACTCGCTGCTCCCGTGGTTGACGGCCTTGGAAAATGTAGCCTTGGCCGTAAAAGCCGTGTTTCCGGAAAAAAGCCCCTCCGAGCGGCGCAAAATTGCCATGGAGCACCTTGAGTTGGTGGGGCTGGCCGATGCGGCCCATAAAAAGCCCCGGCGACTTTCCGGAGGGATGCGGCAGCGGGTTTCCATTGCCCGGGCGCTTTCGATTCGCCCGCAGGTGCTGATTCTCGACGAACCCTTCGGGGCCCTTGATGTGCTGACCCGGGAAGAGTTGCAGGAGGAGTTGCTCCACATTTGGCGGGAGCACCGGGTGACGGTGCTGATGATCACCCACGAGATCGATGAGGCGATTTTCTTGAGCGATCGCATTGTGATGATGACCAACGGCCCGGCTGCCACCGTCGGCGAAATTGTTGACGTTCCCTTTGCCCGCCCGCGCGATCGCGAAGCTATTGGTGAAGACCCCCACTACTTTACCCTGCGCAATCAGACCCTAGACTTTCTCTACCATCGGTTTGCCCTGTCCTCTGACGCTGAATAGTGCCTATGTCTCTCCCTGCTTTTCTGGAAGTTGACCACGTAGATCGGGTTTTTCCCACACCCCAAGGTGCCTATGTGGCCCTCAAAGATGTCCACCTCCGCATTGCCAAGGGGGAATTTATCTGCGTGATCGGCCACTCGGGCTGCGGTAAGTCCACCCTTCTCAACATTGTGGCCGGGCTTGACCGCGCCTCGGCGGGAGGCATTGTCCTCCAGGGGCGGGAGGTGCGCGATCCCGGGCCCGATCGCATGGTGGTGTTCCAGAACCATTCCCTGCTGCCCTGGCTAACGGTGCGGCAAAATGTCGCCCTTGGCGTCAACCGGGTGCTAAAGCATCTGCCCAAAGAGGAGCGACGTGCCATCGTGGCGGAACATCTGGAAATGGTAGGGCTTACTGCGGCGGCGGATAAGTTTCCCCGGGAGATTTCCGGTGGCATGAAACAGCGGGTGGGCATTGCCCGGGCGCTCGCCATTCGCCCCGAACTACTGCTGCTCGACGAACCCTTCGGAGCCCTTGATGCCCTCACCCGGGGGCGGTTGCAGGAGCAGCTGATGGAGATCTGCAATCGCCATGAAATTTCGGCCCTCATGGTGACCCACGATGTGGATGAGGCACTGCTGCTGAGCGATCGCGTGATCATGATGACCAACGGTCCCTCGGCGCGGATCGGTCACGTTCTGCCGGTGCCCCTGCCCCGCCCGCGATCGCGCATGGAGGTGATTCACGATCCTAGTTATTACCGGCTGCGGGGGGAGTTGGTGGAATTTTTAAACCATCAAAAATACCTCAAAAAAGAACGGGCGCGCCACCAGCAAGCCGCCGTAGTTGCCCGGGGCAGCATCGAAAAAACCAACCTCACCCTAGGGTTTATTCCCCTCAGCGACTGTGCCCCCTTTGCGGTAGCTGTAGAAAAGGGCTTTTTTGCCAAGCACGGACTGGATGTAACCCTCTCCCGGGAGCCCAGTTGGAATGCGATCGCCGAAGGTATGCGAGAGGGGCGTTTAGATGCGGCTCAGATGGTGACGGGGATGCCCCTATTTCTGAGCTTAGGGGTGGGGAACCAGCCGCCCCTGCCAGTGCGCACATCGCTGACCCTGAGCCGGAACGGTAATGCCATCACTCTCTCCCGCCGTCTCTACGACCAAGGGGTGAGTGACCTGTCCACCCTCAAGCAGTACCTCAGCACCCTGACGCCACAACGGAAACCGACTATGGGCATGGTGCATTCCGCCTCAATGCACAACTTCCTTCTGCGCCACTGGTTGGCGTCTGGCGGTATACAACCCGACCAAGATCTGGACGTCATTGCCGTGCCCCCTCCCCAGATGATAGCCAACCTTACCAGTGGCAGCATCCTTGGCTACTGCGTGGGCGAGCCATGGAATATTCGGGCAGTGGATGAAAAAGTAGGATTTGTGGCGATCGCCACGATGGATCTGTGGTCGGGCCATGCCGAGAAAGTGCTAGGGGTGCGTCAAGATTGGGCGGAGCAGTATCCCAATACCTACTTGGCGCTGACTAAGGCCCTCCTAGAGGCCTGCGCCTACTGTGCCCCCTTTGACCACCGGGATGAGATTGCTGCTTTGCTGTCTCAGGGCACCTACCTCAATGCCGACAGCAGATACATTCGTCCCGGGCTGGCCGGCCCCTACGACCTGGGGACGGGTAAATCCCTGTACCGTCAGGAGTTCTGCCGCTTTGATGGCAATGCGCCTCACTACAGTGAGCAGCTTTGGGTACTCACCCAGATGGTGCGCTGGCAGATGACCCTCCCGCCAGCCAACTACGATGCCTTGCTGCGGGAAATGATCTCCCTGTCCGTATACCAACGGGCGATCGCCGAGTTGGAGTTTCCCCCGACCAGCGACTCTATGGCTCCGATTACCCTCTGGGACGGCACCGTATTTGACCCCACCCTACCCCTGGCAGTGCGCTAGGTTACCCTATGGCCGAGGTGGTCAAAACCCTGTGTCCCTATTGTGGCGTTGGTTGTGGCTTGGAGGTGATGCAGCAAAAGGTGCGGGGCGATCGCCAGCACCCCTCCAGCCAAGGCATGATTTGCGTCAAAGGCGGCACCATTATGGAATCCGTGACCCGCGATCGCCTGCTGTACCCGATGATGCGCGATTCCCTCGATGCGCCCTTTCAGCGTGTCTCCTGGGATGAAGCCCTGGGGCGCATTGTGCAGCAGATCCACACCGTGCGATCGCACTTGGGAGCCGATGGCATCTGCGTCTACGGCTCGGGACAATTTCAAACCGAAGACTACTATGTCGCCCAGAAATTATTCAAGGGTTGCTTGGGCACCAACAATTTCGATGCCAACTCGCGCCTGTGCATGTCCTCGGCCGTCTCCGGTTACATGGCTAGTTTTGGCTCCGACGGCCCCCCCTGCTGCTACGACGACCTCGAAGCCACCGACTTGGCAGTCATTGTGGGCAGCAATACCGCTGAATGCCATCCCATTGTGTTTAACCGCCTGCGCAAGCACCATAAAAGCCGCGAAGATGTGCGCTTGGTAGTTATTGACCCCCGCCGCACCCCCACCGCCGAGGTTGCCGATCTGCACTTGGCGATCGCCCCCGGGAGCGATATCGCCCTGTTCCACGGCATTGCCCACCTCCTGCACAAGTGGGATGCGATCGACCGCGGGTTTATTACCCACCACACCCAGGGCTGGGAAGATTTTAGGGCCGTGATCCGCGACTACCCCCCCGAGCGCACCGCTGCCCTGTGCCGCATCAGCACCGAAGACCTCTGCACCCTTGCCCGCTGGTGGCAGGCATCCCAGAGCGTTCTCTCCCTGTGGTCTATGGGGATCAATCAATCGGTGCAGGGCACCGCCAAAGTCCAAAGCCTGATCAACGTCCACCTGATGACCGGTCACATCGGTCGTCCGGGAGCCGGGCCCTTTTCTCTAACGGGACAACCCAATGCCATGGGCGGACGGGAAGCCGGGGGATTAGCCCACCTTCTGCCCGGGTATCGGCTGGTGTCCCATCCCCAGCACCGCGCCGAGGTGGAGCAACTCTGGGGACTGCCTCCGGGCTCCATTGCTCCCCAACCGGGACAGACCATTTGGGACATGGTTCGTGCCCTAGAGCAGGATCGGGTGGGCCTCTTTTGGATCGCGGCCACCAACCCCGCCGTGAGCCTGCCCGATCTGGAGCGAGTGCACCGGGCCCTGCGGCGATCGCCCTGTACCGTCTATCAGGAAGCCTACCATCCCACCGAGACCACGGCCTTTGCCCACATTCTGCTTCCCGCTACCCAGTGGAGTGAAAAAACTGGGGTAATGACCAACTCGGAACGGGTTGTCACCCTGTGCCCCGCCTTCCAGCCTGCCTTGGGAGAAGCCCGGGATGACTGGCATATTTTTGCCGAAGTCGGCCGCCTGCTAGGATTTGCCGATTTCTTTCCCTTTCGCGATAGCAGCGAGGTCTATGCCGAGTTTGGGCACCTGACGCGCGATCGCCCCTGCGACCAAAGCGGCATTTCCCACAGTGCCCTTGCCGCAGGCCCGATTCAGTGGCCCTGCCCCGCCGGCAGCTCGCCCCAAAGCCATGGTCAGCGACTTTACACCGATGGTGTTTTTGCCACGCCCCACGGACGGGCTCAATTTGGCCTGTGCCATCACCAAGGACTCCACGAACCCCCCGATTCCGCCTATCCCCTCATCGCCACCACCGGGCGGCTGTATGGCCATTGGCACACCATGACCCGCACCGGCCGAATTGCCAAAATCCAGAAAATGCACCCCCAACCCTTTGTCGAGATCCACCCCCGAGACGCTGCTGCCCGTGGCATTGAGGATGGTGATTGCGTAACTGTGCGTTCCCGCCGGGGGCAGCTTGTCCTTCCCGCCAGGGTTACCGGGGCGATCGCCCCCCAAGTAGTATTTGTCCCCATGCATTGGGGGGCCCTGTGGGCCGCTGCCGCCGCTGCCAACACCCTGACCCACCCAGCCGCCTGTCCTACCTCCAAGCAGCCAGAACTTAAAGCCTGTGCGGTGGAAGTAGCAAAAAGCCCCCAACTCCCGACGGATCCCGCCTAGGAACCCGCCGAACCGGCCGGAGGCAAAAACCTAAAAACCTAAAAAATTTAAACCTAAAAATAATGCACCAATTCCTCAGTGGTAAAGCGCACCTTAGCGGCCGTGGCGTACTTATCCTCAGGCGATCGGTAGCCTGCCGGGCAAACCACCACAGAAGCATAGCCCAATGCCGATAACCCCAGAATTTCATCGTACTGGGCAGGAATAAAGCCTTCCATGGGACAGGTATCGACCTGGAGCAGGGCCGCCGCCACCATAAATTGACCGAGGGCGATGTACACCTGCTTGGTGGCCCAAACATCGAGGGGTAGGGCAGGATTTTGGAGGAATCCTTTCATGACGTTGTTGTACCCCTGCAAAGATTCAAGGGGAACATTTCGCACCTCAGCCATGCGGGATACGAGGCGATCTGCATCCGCGGTCGAGAGATCTTTTTTAATCGCAAACACCACTACATGGGAAGCATCCACCACCTGGGATTGATTCCAGGAATGGGGTAGAAGCTGTTGCTTAAGGGGCAAATCACGAATGACAAAAAACTTCCACGGCTGCAACCCAAAGGAGGATGGCGCCAAAACTAGGGATTGTTCTAAAACTTGCCAAATGTCTTCAGGAATGACACGGGCAGGATCGAACTTTTTCACGGCATAGCGCCACTGGAGGGACTCCAAAACTTGGGCTTCGGTGCTCATTGCTGCATTCTTAAAAACATCATGAATATCTTATCGGTTAGATTCTCGATTCCGGGCCGGTATTTCCTGTCCTCGGTAGAATTTTTGGGCGAATATCCCCAGGCGCCACCATAAAAAGACAGCAATCCCCGAGGCGATCGCCCCTCCCATCGGCGTCTCCAACCACGTACCGACCAGAAAACTAGCCCCCGCCAACCAGACCAAAAAGAGGCGCGATCGCACGATCCACCGCAGGGCCCGCCGACAGCTAGCGCAGTGCTGCGTGTGGGAGTGGAAGCGTTCGAGAAGGTGTTCGCGGCTCCGCGCGGGGGGAAGTTCCCGATGGGCAAAGGGGTGGGACTGAAACTTTTGCAACCAGCGGTGGAATTCCAGCACAAATAGGTCTGCCCGAGTGGGCAAATAGTAGGTCTGGGCAGGGTGCTCCCAGCCTCCAGATTGGGCAAAGTAGCGCTCTTGGTGGTGGAGAAAGATCTGGTCATCCTCCAGGATGGCGTTCTGCCCCAGGTGACCCCACCAGCGGGGCGTGAGGCTAAAAATCAACTTCGGCAAAAGGGCATTGAACCGGAAGGGAAATCGAGCAAACAGGCGACATTCCCCCGGGCGAATGGGGGTGGCATAAACCACGGTCATGGTGCGGCCAATTTGCTTGGAGGTCAGGTCATGCCACATCAAATTGGGGGACACAAACACCGTATCCTGCCGCCCCAGTTTGCCGCGCCTCGGGCCCTCCGCCCAGGTGCCCCTAAAGCCCTGCTTACCTGAGTCCAGCAGTTCCAGATCCACGGCGGCAGCATTGGCGCGGTTGCCCACCGAGCGGTGGTGGGTAAAGGGCAGGTGGCTAGAATCCAGCACATTTTCGAGCAAGGTAACGGCGTCGTAGGGCAAATCCCGCACGGTTTCGATCCATACCCACCCCTCCGGTTGCTCGGCAATGGGCTCAATGACGGGCACGGGGGTTTTGTCAGCCCGATCGCGCGAGCCCGGATAGACAAACAGCATCCCTTGGGCGACCACCGCCGGATAGGGGTGGGCGCAGGCCCGGGCAGAGGTGTGGGCGGTTCCCTGGGGTTCCTGTTGGGGAATCACGCGGCAGTCACCTTCGCCACCAAAGGCCCAGCCGTGGTACGGACATTCCAAAAGTCCTGATTGATTGATCCGCCCTTCGGAAAACCTTGCCAATCGATGGGGGCAGCGGTCGCCAAAAACCCGCCACTGGGAAGCAGCACCATCCCACCAAATCACCAAATCCTGCTCCAGCAACGTAAAGGCGTTGGGCCTGTGGCGCTCTAAATCCACGACGAAGGCTACCGGATACCATGCCTCGAAGGGATCGAAGCAGTTGGGGTCATCCCCTCCGGCAGGCAGAACCCCCGGAACCGGAGCCGCACCAAGTGCAGCGGATGTTGTTTCGGATGTTGTTTCAGATGTTGGCGAAGGTGATGAAATCATGACAGGAAGACCAGCGAGGATCCGAGAAAAATCTTAACAAACTGTAACATCTTCCAGGAGTTCAATGGACAACCCATCGGGATCGGCGATGAAGGCCACTCGGTAGGTGCGATCGCCAAGAACCTGCTCCCGGGGTGACAGCAAGATCCGCAGCGGGGCCATGGTGCGCCCCAGGGTATCCAAAACCTCCCCGAGATTCTCGACGGCAAAGGACATGTGGTAGTACCCCACATAGCCCTCATCGGCGAAGGGACGGGGCGTGGGTTGGGGCGACGGCACCTGGATCAGCTCTAGCCGCATCCCCAGCCCCTCAAGCCAGCACCCCAGCGTTATGCCCGCAGTGAACCGGGTGACTACGACAAAGCCCAGGGCCTCGTAAAATGCCAGGGAGTGCCAAATATCGGCACACAAGATAGAAATGTGATGAATTCTCAAGTCGACGGTTCCCAAAAACCAAAACTTCGTAGATTATTCATCTAGAGTACTGGTCGCGTTGCCTGAATTTCCACTGTTGGAGTCCGCTGATGGAATCATTAGTGGAATCAATCAACTGTAGAAATTCGCTGAAGCCGCTTGAACTTGCAGGATCCTTCGAGTCGGTTTCCCCAAAACCGCGCCGCCCCGGGGCGATCACCCAATTCTAAGATCCCGTGCCCGCGATCCGCAATTTCTTCCCCGCGATCCTTGACAGGCATGTTCCTTCGTCATCCATAAAAAAAAGTGGATCCGCGGGGGCTTCTTTACCTGTTCTTAATCAAATCTTATCCAGCTGTTTAATTACTTTGTGTGAAGAGTTCTATAGCTTGGAATAGTCCAGTAGCAGATGGGTAGGTTCTGTTATGCGTTCTACAGTTTTCCAATTTGCTGCCGCAGCCGCGACTGCCAGCACCCTGATTTCCTTCAATTCCGTTCAAGCTCAGCAGGCGATCTCCATCGATGGTTCCAGCACCGTGTTCCCCATCATGGAAGTTGCAGCTAGCGAATTCCAAAAAACCAGCGGCGGCATCCGCGTCACCGTGGCTCTGTCCGGAACCGGTGGCGGTTTCCGCAAGTTCTGCAACGGAGAAACTGACATCTCCAACGCTTCTCGCCCCATCACGACCCGCGAAATCGAAGCTTGCCGCAGCAGGGGTGTCGCGTTCATTGAAATGCCCATCGCCTTTGATGGCCTGGCCGTTGTGGTCAATCCCCAAAACACTTGGGCAAGGGATCTGACCGTAGCCGAACTTAAGCGGATTTGGGAGCCCGGTTCCAAGATCAACAACTGGAGCCAAGTGCGTCAAGGCTTCCCCAACGTGCCCCTGCGCCTGTTTGGCCCCGGCACTGCCTCCGGTACCTTCGACTACTTCACTGAAGCGATCGTTGGCAAGTCCCGCTCTAGCCGCACCGACTTCACCGCCAGCGAAGATGATAACGTGCTAGTACAAGGCGTCAGCCGCGACCGCGGGGCCCTTGCTTTCTTCGGTAAGGCCTACTACGACGAGAACAAGACCCGCGTTACTTCCTTGGGTATCGTGAACGATAGGGGACAAGCCGTGCGCCCCACCAACCAAACTGTGTCCAACGGCACCTACAATCCCCTTTCCCGTCCCATGTTCATCTACGTTTCCGCCAACTCTGCCAAGCGCCCTGAAGTGCGTCGCTTCATCACCTTCTTGATGAATCGTGCCCCTGCCATCGTTTCTAAAGCCGACTACATCCCCTTCACCCGTACTCAGTATTCCCAAATCCTGAGCATCTTCAACAGGAACCGGGTTGGCACGGTGTTTGGTGGCAAGAACCAAGTTGGCGCCGAGATCAGCGAAGTTCTCAGCCGCATCCCCCAATAGTCCTTTGAGGTTCACTACCAAAGAGTACTAGCTAGGTAGATCAGTTTATGGGCAGTTAGCATTAAAGAGGTGGCTACGGTATGTGGTACTCTTTGGCTACTGCCCATTCTCATGGATTGCTTCCTGGCACACCTGTACATCTGCCATAGATTGCTACAGGCTCGTGCAATTCCCTTGCCAGCATTTCCCCAAGAGTCATGACCAATACTGCCCTGTCCCTGCCCCAGATCAGAAAGCTGATCCAGCGCCAAAATGTCTTTGACCAGTTTGTTGTGCTTGCCCTGCTAGCAGCGGCACTTTCATCGGTGATTGTTACCGCCGGTATTCTTTACATTCTCATTTCTGAGTCGGTGAGCTTTTTTTCCCAGGTTCCCCTCGGCGAGTTTTTTAATCTTGTCGATCCCAAGTGGACGCCCCTTTTTGACGATAAAAATTTTGCCATCATTACCCTCATTTCTAGCACCCTCGTGACCACTGGGGTTTCGGTGGCGATCGGCATTCCCATGGGAACGATCATTGCCATTTACCTCAGCGAATTTGCCACGGAGCAGGTGCGCGAGTGGGTAAAACCAATTTTGGAGCTTCTGGCTGGGGTGCCTTCGGTGGTGTTTGGCTACTTTGCGCTGCAAACCGTGACCCCCTTCATGCAGCGGATTGTCTTGGGAGTGCAAATGTTCTTCGCCCCCGGGCGGGATGAGTTTGACTACTATCAATTGCCGGGATTTAACATGCTCAGCGCTGGCATCGTAATGGGCATTTCCATCATTCCCTTGATCAGTTCAATCAGCGAAGACGCCATGCGCGCAGTGCCCAAGCAAATGCGGGAAGGTTCCTTTGCCGTTGGGGCTACGCGGTTGCAAACTTCTTTTAACGTAGTGCTACCAGCCGCTATTTCTGGGATCATCGCCTCCTACATTTTGGGCATCTCGCGATCGCTCGGGCAAACGATGATTGTGGCTGTGGCAGCCGGCACCCAGCCCATTTATACCTGGAATCCCCTTGATGGCGCTGCAACCATTTCCACCTTTATTGTCGAGGTGGCTAAGGGTGATATCGAGCACGGCAGTTTGGAGTACAACACAATATTTGTCGCCGGGTTAGCCCTTGTGGCGATGACCTTGGCAATGAACCTGCTGGGTCATTATCTGAGTAAGCGTGTACGGGAGGTTTACTAGTATGCAAGGCGAAGAGCTGGATTTGTCTGCCATTGTTAAAGATGTGCAGATGCGCAAATCTATAAGCGTCCGTAAGTTTTGGGATACGCTTTTTTCCTTCGTGGCCCTTGGGTTCCTGATTCTCGGGCTATTTGTCCTCCTTCTCCTCGTTTTTCAGCTTTTTGTGGATGGTCGGGAAAAGCTCGCATCTCTGGGGTTTTATTTTTCCTTCCCTGCGCCCAGTGCCGAAGAAGCTGGAATCCTCTCCGCTTGGGTGGGTAGCATTTTTGTAATCATGGTTACTGTTTTATTTTCCATTCCTATCGGAGTTGCAGCGGGCATCTATCTTGAGGAATATGCCAAGACGTCATCCAGTCAGTTTGTGCGGTTCCTTACCGATTTCATCGAGATCAACATCACCAACTTGGCGGGGGTGCCCTCCATTGTTTATGGTCTTCTAGGTTTAGAAATTTTCAAGGAAACCTTGAAGCTAGGGAACAGCGTGCTCACTGCGGGGATGACCTTAGGCATTCTGGTTCTACCAGTGATCGTCGTCACCACCCGGGAGGCGCTCAAGTCAGTGCCCAGTGCCCTCAAGGAAGGCAGCATCGCCATTGGTGCCAGTAAGTGGCAAACCATATGGGATCTCATTTTGCCGGCATCCATTGGCAGTATTTTGACGGGGGTGATTGTTTCGGTATCCCGTGCGATCGGCGAGACTGCTCCCCTCATTACCGTTGGTGCCCTTACCTTCATTGCCTTCCTGCCACCCCTACCGTTTTCCCCTCGACTTGAGGTCAACGTAGATACTGGTGAAGCCTTTCAAGTTGGCAATTACGGCCCCTTCGATTGGCTTTTTTCCGGATATACGGTCATGCCAATTCAAATGTTCGACTGGGTGGGTCGTCCTAGTCCAGATTTTCGCGTAAACGCGGCGGCTGCAGGAGTGGTGCTCGTACTGATGACGCTAGCCCTCAACAGCGCGGCGATCTTTCTCCGCATTTACTTCCGCAAGCGGATTAAATGGTAGCTTTTTGTTGTGACATTGTTTTCCCTAGGAAAAATTCATTATGGAACTAGCGCAGGATCAATTAGGCACACAGGTCAAGGCTCAAGTTAAAAATTTCAGCTTTTTTTACGGCAGTAACAAGGCGATCAAGGATGTTGACTTGGAAGTCCTAGATTGCAAGGTCACTTCCATGATTGGGCCTTCCGGCTGCGGCAAGACAACCCTTTTGCGCTGCTTCAATCGGATGCATGACTTATATCCTGGGACGCGGTACGAGGGAGAAATTCTTTTGGAATCCCAAAACCTCCTTTCCCTCGATCCTATTGAGGTGCGGATGCGGATTGGAATGGTGTTTCAAAAGCCTAATCCATTCCCCAAGTCCATCTTTGAAAACATTGCCTATGGGTTGCGCATTCGCGGTGTCAAAGATAAGGGAGTCATCAACGAGCGTGTCGAGCGCGCCCTGCGCGATGCGGCCATCTGGGACGAGGTGAAGGATCGCCTCAAGGATATGGCTTTCAACCTCTCTGGGGGACAACAGCAGCGGCTTTGTATTGCTCGGGCCCTGGCCACCGATCCTGAAATTCTGCTGTTTGATGAGCCGACCTCTGCCCTGGATCCCATTGCTACAGCCAGCATTGAAGAGTTGGTGATCGGCCTTAAGGGTAAGGTGACGATCCTGATTGTGACCCACAACATGCAGCAGGCCGTTCGTATTTCTGACTACACCGCATTTATGTACCTTGGCGAACTGGTGGAGTTTGACCGAACGGATGTGATTTTCAACAATGCGGCACAGCAACGCACCCGCGAATACGTTTCTGGTCAGTTCGGGTAACACTACAAGCACTAAGGATAGGGGCTATGACCATCACACAGGCACAACCGTCGCGGGGCTCTGCCTCCAAGTTTTCCATTGTGGAATTGTCCTCGCGACTATTTCTGGGCGGACTTGCCATCATTCCCACATTAATTGTGCTAGCTCTTGTTGGGGTTATGGTTTACGAATGCTACCTGTTTTTCCAGGAAGTTAGCTTTGGAGCCTTCTTTACCGCGACGGAATGGACACCCCAGTTTGAGGAAAATCGCAACTTCGGTATTCAAGTATTGGTGGTGTCCACGCTGATTGTGGGTGGCATAGCACTCTTGGTTGCAGTACCCCTAGGGATCGTAATCGGCATTTACTTGGCAGAATATGCCCCAAGTTGGTTAAGGCTGGTAGCTAAGCCCGTTATCGAATCGCTCACGGGGATTCCTACAATCGTGCTGGGGTATTTTGCGTTTTTAACTATTACCCCAGTGATCGCCGATGTTCTGCTGCCCCTGGTTCGTGGGGTGCTCAGTACCGTCAATCAGGAATTTGCTGACTCCCTCTCCGTTGCCTCCTCCAATGGTTTGTGCGCGGGCTTGGTGATTGGTTTAGCCTCTGTGCCCGTTGTTTCCTCCCTTGTGGAAGAGGGCATTAGCAATGTTCCACGGCGCTTGCGGGAGGGCAGTGCGGCCCTGGGAATGACAAAGTTTGAAACTCTGATCCACATTTTGCTGCCTGCGGCAATGCCCGCTGTCATTGGGGCGATTATCCTCGTAGCCTCCCGCATCTTTGGTGAGACGATGATCGCCACCGTAGCCGGAGGGGCAGAAACTGTGTTGCGATTCAATCCGCTGGAATCTATGTCTACGATGGCGGCGTACATTTTGAACGCGAGTTTGGCAACGCCGGAGTTGGATTCTATTGAGTTTCGCTCAATTTTTGCCGTGGGTGCGGTGCTGTTTCTGACAACTCTGGTTTTGAATACCGTTGGGAACATCACAGAAGCGGTTTATCGCCACCAAGCTACGGCATCCCAGGTGGTCAAGGTGCGCGTTTCCGATAACCTCGACATCACGGTGCCTGACATCGGTAGCTTGATCGTTGCCGGACAGCAGGATGGCTTTCGGCGTGCATCGGGAGTGCGGCGATCCTTTGACTGGGTTTTCCAGGGGCTGGCGGTTATTGCCTTGGCTACGGTGGCGGCCTTTCTCCTCTGGATGCTGGGGGATGCACTGCTAAAGGGGTATCAGCAGATTAATTGGTCGTTCCTTACTGCGTTGCCCTCTAGTGCTCGCGAAGCGGGGGAAGCGGGTATTGCAGCTCCTATTATGGGTTCACTGTGGCTCATGGGAGTGGCCCTCGTTTTTGCGGTGCCGACCGGTGTGGGGGCTGCGGTTTTTCTGGAGGAGTACCTCCCCAAGTTTCGCTATGCCTGGTCCCGGAAAGTTAGTGCGGTAATCGAGATCTTGATCTCCAATCTTACTGCCGTGCCCTCAATTATTTATGGGCTTTTGGGGGTGGAGTTGTTTGTGCGGCTGCTGTCCGATATTACTCGGGGTCGTACCATTCTGTCGGGCGGCGCTACCCTAGCGGTGGTTATTTTGCCGTTGCTGATTGTGGCTACGCGCAGCGCCCTGCGGGACGTACCGGACTCTCTGCGCCGGGCTGGGTATGCCGTGGGGATGAGACCGTGGCAGGTGATTTTTTTTGTGGTTGTGCCGACGGCTTTTCCCAGTATCATTTCCGGCATTATTCTGTCCGTTTCAACGGCTCTGGGCGAGACTGCGGCGCTGGTGGCGATCGGTGCTAAGGCGTTTGTGAGCTTTTTGCCGGATAACGTGTTTCAGGAGTTTATGGCATTGCCGGTGCAAATCTACTTCTGGGCCACCAGTTCGGATCCTGCGACCCAACGGAGTGGGGCGGCGGCAATTGTGGTGCTGGCGGGAATCTTGCTCGTCTTTAATGCCGTGGCACTTTTGCTGCGCAGCAGGCAATCAAAGTTGAGTGTTTTGTAGGTTTTGGGGTTTTTCACTGGGGTAAGGGTATGAATACGCAGATGAATGAGGTTCGCAGTGAGTCCGAGGTTAATATTCCCGCTTTTCGCTTGGAGAATATGTCGATCGCCTATAGCGGTAATGTTGCGGTTTCGGGGGTAACGGTTGATATTCCCCAAAAGCAACTAACTGCTTTAATTGGGCCCTCGGGGTGCGGTAAGAGCACGATTCTGCGGAGTCTATGTCGCCTTAATGACCTGATTCCTGGGGTTGAGATCTCCGGGCGGGTGGAACTGTTCCGCCAGGATCTGCGGCAGATGGAGGCAATTACAGTGCATCGCCGGGTGGGTATGGTGTTTCAGCGCCCTAATCCGTTTCCTAAGTCGATCTACGAAAATATTGCCCTTGGGCTCCGGGTGAACGGATATCGGGGCAAGATTGACGAGATGGTCGAGCGATCGCTGCAACAGGTGGCGCTGTGGGATGAGGTTAAGGATCGCCTGCGGAGCAACGCCCTCAACCTTTCCGGGGGACAACAGCAGCGGCTATGCATTGCCCGCGCCCTGGCCCTCCAGCCCGAGGTGATTCTGATGGATGAGCCGTGTTCGGCACTGGATCCCATTGCGAGTTTAAGGATTGACAATCTGCTGAATCAACTGAAGCAGTTTTACACCCTGGTGGTGGTGACCCATAACTTGCAGCAGGCAGCTCGGATCGCCGATCAAGTGGCATTTTTTAATACCAACCGGGCTGAAGGGCGCATTTACGGTACCCTAGCGGAGTTTGGGCCGGTGGTGCAGGTGTTCAGCGAGCCCCAAAAACAGGAGACCTACGATTACGTCAATGCCCGCAGCAACTAGCCGGGGGATGACCTACCTTCCCTAGGGAGCCTATGGCTAAGGTAAAGACGCGCTTTGTTTGCAGGGATTGCGGGGCAGATTTTGCCCAAATGTATGGGCGCTGCTCCAGTTGCGGTGCCTGGGGTTCCCTCGATGAAGTGGTTGCCCAGCCGCTGGAGCGTTCTGCCGCGCCCCAGAGCCGGGGAGCGCTGCGGCTCAATCAAGTAACTGGTGATGGGCAGCTACGCATTTCCTCGGGATTCCAGGAGCTGGATCGGGTGCTTGGGGGAGGGATTGTCCGCGGTTCTTTGGTGCTGATGGGGGGCGAACCGGGAATCGGGAAAAGTACCTTGCTGCTGGGGATGACCCAGGGGTTGCAGGCCCAGGCTCCGTTGCTGTATGTCTGTGCCGAGGAGTCGGCCCAACAGGTTAAGTTGCGATCGCACCGTTTGGGAATGGACCCCGAGCACGTCCAAAATCTCTACCTGCTTCCAGAAACCGATCTTGATGCGGTGCTGCAGGAACTGTCCCAGTTGCGCCCGACCGTGGCCATCATTGACAGCATTCAGGCCCTTTACTGCGCCAACCTCAGTGGGGCTCCGGGATCGGTCTCCCAGGTGCGGGAGTGCACCGCAGCGCTGATGCGATTAGCCAAGCGCCTTGACATTGCCCTGTTTATCGTCGGACACGTCACCAAGGAGGGGGCGATCGCCGGCCCCAAGGTACTCGAGCACTTAGTAGATACGGTGCTCTATTTCGAGGGTGATCGCTACGCCACCCACCGTCTGCTGCGATCGGTCAAAAACCGCTTTGGGGCCACCCAGGAGGTGGGGGTCTTTGAGATGGTGGACTGCGGCCTGATCGAGGTGCCCAACCCCTCGGCGTTGTTTTTGGGTAATCAGGCCGATGAAACACCGGGAACGGCAACCATCGTAGCCTGCGAGGGAACGCGACCCCTGGTGGTGGAGCTGCAGGCCCTGGTGAGTCCGACCAGCTATGCTTCCCCGCGGCGGACGACTACGGGCATTGAAACCAATCGGTTTTTACAGATTCTGGCTGTTTTGGAAAAACGCGTGGGCATTCCCCTATCTAAGCTCGATGCCTACGTGGCTAGTGTGGGGGGGCTGAATGTGTCGGAGCCAGCGGTGGATTTGGGGGTGGCGATCGCCGTGGTATCCAGCTTCCGCGATCGCCCCTTGGATCGGCGCACGGTTCTGATAGGAGAGGTTGGGCTCGGCGGTCAGGTGCGCCCGGTCTCGCAATTGGAGCAACGCCTCAAGGAAGCCGCCAAATTAGGCTTTGTCCGGGCGATTATCCCCGTGATGCCCATTCTGCTGCCCCAATCCTATGATTTGGAACTAATCCCCGCAGCACGGGTGATCGACGCTATTCAGGCGGCCCTGGCGATCGCCCCGCCAAGACACCCCGCCCCCTAGGATTTGGGCTTTGCTAAGCCCCACCCGCGCCGATGGAGGGGGGTAAGACCATGGTGGGCAATAGCTGCCCGGTGCTTGGCCGTACCGTAGCCCTTATTGCGTGCCAAATCGTACTGGGGAAACTGGGCGGCCAGTTCGCTGATGTGGCGATCGCGCCAGACCTTGGCCACAATACTGGCGGCCGCGATCGCCGGATGGTGGCGATCGCCCCCAACGATGGTGGTTTGGGGGAGGGGAGCCAATGTGCGGAACCGTAGCGGTTGATTGCCATCGACATAGCAATGCTGGGGAAGGGGATGGCACTGGGCGATCGCCCGCTCCATGGCCCGCAGACTAGCCTCCAGAATATTCCACTCCTCAATTTCCGCCACCGTAGCCATGCCAACGTGCACATCCAGGGACAAAGCTTCGATTTGGGGCACAAGGAGGACACGTCTTGCGGGAGTGAGGCGCTTGCTGTCGCGCACCCCAGCCGCAACTAGGTCATCGAGCCGCTCGGACATAATCACCACCGCTGCTGCCACCACGCAGCCAAAAAGCGCGCCGCGCCCCACTTCATCGACCCCGGCAATCACCACCCAAGGAAACCCCTAGCTCAAAGTGAGGGATGGTACCGGTTCGGGCGCAACCGTGCCACGGCGCTCGGCCCGCCGGGTTAAATAGGCGATCGCAAACCCACTGTGGGGATGTTTTTCGAGGGTTGCTGCAAGGCGCAGCACTTCCTGGGCCAGATCCGTCCCCAATTTCTCAGTGAGGCTCTGGCGTTCTTGATCGTGGAGCACCTGCTCCCGCACCTGCATTTGCCACTGGCTGGAGAACATCTGGGGGATCCGGGTGTGCAAACCCAACTGCTCCAAAATTTGCCACTCGCCGCGATCGCACCAAATGCCCCCACAGTCCGCACAGCGCTCGACGTAAAACGGCGTTTTGAGGGGAATGCGCAGGCGGGTGAGAATAATGCCGCACTCGGGGCAGAGCCCAGCGCGAATATCGGTTTCCGCCGGATGAATGCGCAGATCCTGCAACCAGTTCACCTCCTCAATGGGAGTGTCCCGCACCTGCTGCAGTTGTTGGGATTGCCATGCTTCGTAGGTCGCAGCCGCAATCCAGTGACCAAGGCTTTGGGGGCATTTCTGGGAGGAAAGTCCCGCTGTCACCTCGGAAGGCTCCAGGTTGGCACCTTTCACTTTGGGGCTACGCATGGTTTCGTCCTCTTTTGTCTGAGATTGCAGCGATTATAGCGAAGAATTGGGCATCCGCCAAATTGCTGAATCTTTTCCGAACGAACCCCAACCACCACGGCGGCCGATCGCCCCTCCTCGACCGAGGACACCCGAGGAAGTGGCACAGCCCCGCCTCGCCAAGGTGGGCCTTCCTGGAACGATGAGCCATAGTTCTCGCCACACCACACCGATACAGAGGAATTCCCATGAACGCTGCGATCACCGATTTAGCCGGATACTGCCATCCCCAGCCCCACTACTTCAACAACCGCACCCGCATTAACCACCTGATCGACCGCTACCTGTCGGTGCCGATCCTCAACGAGCACTTTGCCAACCTGCCCCAGCAGTTTACCGATCCCCAACCGCGTCCGTGGCAGCCGATCCGCTGGGGTGCGATCCATCCAGAACAGATCGTCGGCATCAAACCGGAACTTTTCTTGCTGGTCATTGCGGAGGCTGCAGAAATCGAAGCCCCCATTCGCAGCCATTCCCAGGAAAGTTGGGCCTACCTCCACGATATCCATCCCGCCATGGCCCACTTCATGGGCGGCACCCCGGATCGGGAACAGCAGCAGCCGATGACCCTGGGGTTTGGGAAAAGGAGGAACGCCAGCATCGCCCAGCCCTTGGCAAAATCTACCACCAACTTGCGGGGGACAAATTAACGGTGCGCCCCAATTCCGTAGCTGCCTTTTACCCCAGCACCGACCCCTGGAAGGCAATGCAGAAACATATCGTGGCCCGCATTGCCACGGAGTGGAGTGCCGCATCCACCTACCTTTGGCTCCTAGCCCACGCCACGGGAGAATTGCAACGGGCGATCGCCCAACCCCTGCAGGATGAGGTGAACCACCTGACCAAGTTTTGGGGATTTAGCTGCTGGGCCTTTGGTACTGCCCTTAGCCATCAGGTTTGCCAGTGTTTTGCCTCCCTAGTGCCCCTGCTGGGTCACCATGCCCGGGAGCGCTGCACCAACAGCGGTTTGCGGCAGGAATTCCACCTCGTGGCCGATGGGCTCCTGCTGCTGGTAGAACTGGGCTTTAGTTTTGCCCGGGTAATGACCAAGCTGCATATCTGGGATCGGGGGCTCTATCTCCCCTATCTCACTGGGGTACTAGGAACGCGCCTGCATCAGACCGGCCGCTGCTAGGGACTGCTGGCGATGTTTGTCTAGGGTGGCAAGGGGTAGGGGCCCCTGGAGGTGCTGCCAAGGCAGGGGACGATCCGGATTCCAGTCGTCATGGATGTACCAAGTGAGGGGGGGCAAGGTGCCCTTGAGTTCCTTGGCCGCCCTTTTGACCATGCCATCGCTGGGAGCATCCTGCCCGGATGCCTGGGCGTAGGTGTGGGCTAGGCGCAGGAGGGGTTCAAGCCGCCGATCGCCTCGGGAAAGGAGGGCTTGCATCAGGGAGTCTTTATAGGATTCGGGGCGAACGTCAATGCCCTTGGGGGCTAGGTGCTTTTGCAGGGTCTTGAGACGCTTTTCGGCTATGGGACGCACCCCGTACCACTGCCATGGGGTATGGGCCTTGGGCACAAAGGTGCTGCAGCCAAAGCTGAGGCGCAGCTTGGGGGCAACTTTTTTGAGGTGCAGCAACAGGGCGATCGTGGCTTCTAGATCCCCCTCCTCTTCCTGGGGAACTCCGGCCATGCCGTAGAGTTTGAGGGCTTGGAGCCCACCGGCCTGGGCGTTTGCGGCGGCTTGAACAATTTCATCGTTGGTCAGTTTCTTATTGATAATTTGCCGCAGGCGATCGGAACCACTTTCGATCGCAATGGTAACGGAGCGGCTATCCCGCTGGCTGAGGAGATGGCACAGACGGCGGGTGAGGGTGTTGGTGCGCACCGAGGACAGGCTCAGGCGCACGTGGTCGTAGACCGGCTGGGACAGGAAATCGATGAGGGCTTCAAATTCTGGATGCTGGGTGATGGAAGCTCCTAGGAGTCCCAGGCGGGGGGTGACCGCTAGTCCCCGGGCGATCGCCGGGATGAGGCCGGTTTCCACATCAGCAACGCGAAAGGGCAGGGTTAAATAGCTGGCCAGGCAAAAGCGGCACATCTCCGGGCAACTGCGCACTACCTCTACCATATAGATATTTTCCCAGGCGGCGTGGGGTGTCACCACCGTAGAGGCCGATAGGGTATTGCCCCGGTAGGTTTGCTTGGTCACGACGGGCGGAAAGCCTCCGTCAATGGGGCGAATGTGGGCGATCGCCCCCTCCGGATGGTCGTAGGTGACAGCGTAGCCCCAGGGGACGTAGATTCCTGGCACCTGGGCCAGGCGGCGCAGCTTTTGCTCCCGGGAGGCACCGCGTACTTGCCCTAGGGCGGCTACCATCGCCGGGATCAGGTCTTCGCCATCCCCCAGCAAAATAAAGTCAAACCAAGCGGCAAAGGGTTCGGGATTGGCCGTCAGCACCGGGCCGCCGCCCCAAACCAAGGGATGTTCTTCCCGGCGATCGCCGCTGTCAAGGGGCACGTCAAAGTTCTTGAGCGCCCCGAGGATCTGCCCAAAGTCCAATTCCCAGGAAAAGGAAAACCCCAGAAGGTCTATGTGCCGAGGCAGGGGTTCGTGGATATCGGTAAACCATCGGCGCACCGCCACTAGGGGCTGGGAGGACAGCAGCGCCCAAATGGTTTGGTAGCCCAAGCTAGTAATGCCCACGCTGTAGGTATTGGGAAAGGCGTAGACCAAGGAGAGGGCCTCAGCCGCTGGCTGGGCTGGCTGAAACAGGACTGTCTCCGCTGCAAAAACCGATGGTGCCACAGAACGTCATGGAAGGAGGAAGCACTCCTATCCTAGCCGCTGCCGCCGCATCGATTGGGTACTCAGCAGTCCCACACCGCAGGTCACCGCCAAAATCCCCAGCACCTGAACCACCTTGAGGCGATCACCCAAAATAATAAATGCCAGCACCGAAGTAAATACCGGCCCACTGGCACTAATGATGGCGGCCTGGGCGGCTCCCATGAGCTTGGTGCCAAAGTTGGTCAGCAGATAGCCCCCCAAAGTTGCCGCGGCAAACAGCACCGACATGCCCAGCAAAGCGCCGCTTACATGCCCAAAGGCAGCGCCCAAGAAGGGCAGGGTCACCACACACAGCGCAAGCACGATCAAAAAATTGATTGCCGTAAACGACACCGGCACCAAGTGCTTAAAGCAGGTTTGGGACGTAATCAAATATCCCGCCAAACAGGTACCCGATAGCAGGGCGTAGACTAGCCCCGCCCCACTGGTTTGCCCCCCACCTTCAAATACATTACTGGTCATGGCTACCCCGATGTAGATCATGCCGATTACCACCCACCGTCCTACCGTCGGGCGATCGCCAAACAGGAGCCACGACAGCAGCACCGTAATGGTCGGGAACACAAACAGCACCGTCGTTGCGATCGCCGGGGGCAATTCTGCAAAGGCCAAAATGGCGAACAGAAACGAAGCAAACGTCAGCACCCCCGACAGGGCCACCCGCCATAGCAAAAGCCGCTGACGCGGCTGCAACAAGTGCCGTACATCCCGCCCCGGCTGCACCTGAAATACTACCCGCGCTAGGAGCCACATCATCGGTGTGGCGATCGCCATGCGGAGGAACAGCACCAGCAGCGACTTATCTACCCCCCGGGGAATCAGCCCCCCAAACTCCAAAAAACCCAAGATCAGCGATGGGCTGAAAATGACCCGGGAAATAATATTTTGGAACGAAAGTAGCACCGAAGCCCCAAGCACCATGACCAATCCTAGCCACCACAGGTCACCGCGCCGCGGGCGAGGGGGAGCTGCTGCCGCAGGCGGTGTGATCGGGGGCATCTGGATTCGGGCGTACTCTCGACTGGCTGCGCCGTTCCCCTGGGGTATCTGCCGTTGCAGATATTCATCGATCCGCTCCACCAGGGCCCCTAGCAACTGCTCTCCCTGGTCCCGCTGATTGGCCATCCGCTGCAACTGCCCATGCACCTGTTGCTGGTGGGCTTCAAGATCCTGCTCTAGGGATTCAAAGGTGTGGCGCACCACCCGATCCAGGGTCAGCATTAATTGATCGACCCGAGCCGAATGGTTTTGAATCTCTTGGTGTTGGCTCAGCATTAGCTCCGACTGCAAATTTTGGGCGATCGCCTGGGCTAATTGTTCAATCCATAACTGCCGTTGCAACTGGTGCTGCTGCACCCCCTGTTCTGCCAAAGCCCGCACCGACAGCTCCTGACGGTGGGATTCCAGTTGGGCAATTTCCTCCACCAACCGATTTCTCTGGGTTTGCAGCGCCAGAATTTCGCGACTTAACTTCCCCAAGATATTGGCACGCAGATCCGAAAGATCCTTGGTGATCCCCGCTAACGTATGCTCGTAGGTTCCGTTCATGGCAGCCGCCTGCTTAATTGCGAAAGTTATAGCACTATTTTGCTAATTTGCATGGACTGCAGCAAACGTCCGCCTACCCCTTGAGCCCTGCTCCAATATCCGTTGTTACCAAATACCGCTGCCCCCAGCCGTACAAGCCCAGGACAGGCAGCAACGAAAGAATGGACGCTGCTGCGATCGCCCGCCAATTATCGGCAAAGGCACTCGATAACGCCACAATGCCCAAGGGCAGCGTGTAAAGCTCCGGGCGATCCACCATCATTAAGGGCCACAAAAAATCCCCCCACACCGCCACAAAGGTCAGCACCGCCAGGGTGACCAGCGCCGGGCGCACCGCGGGCACCATCACAAACCACCACACCCCCCACAGGGAACAGCCATCCTGCCGTGCGGACTCCTCCAACTCCCGGGGCACCCCCAAAAAAGCCTGGCGCAGTAAAAAAACGCCAAATGCCGAAACCGCATAGGGCAGCATCAGCCCCACGTAAGAATTTCGCAACTTCAGCGCCACGGCGATCGCGTAGAGCGGCACCAGTGTTACCTGGAACGGCACCATACTCGTCGCCACAATCAACCCAAAGATCAGCCCTCGTCCCCGGAACCGCAGCCGCGCCAGCGGAAACGCTGCCAGCGCGCACACCCACACATGGGCCAGCACGGCACACCCCGCCACCACCATACTATTCCAGGCATAGCGACCAAAGGGCACCGTACGCCACACCCAAGCAAAATGCTCCAAGGTCGGACGCAGCGGCCAGGTTGCAGCAAAGATATTCTCCTCCATCGGCTTTAGGGCCGTTCCCAGCAGCCATAGCAGGGGAAACACCATTCCCAGCCCGCCACCACCCAGTACCAGCCACCGCCACAGATTCATGCACTCCCCCTAAAGGGTTTACGGGGTTCTCGAAAATCCCTACAATACTAACCAATAATACTTTCCCTGAAAGCAGCATTGGGGCAAAAATTCCCACGATGCACCCATTATCCTTGACATAATCCCTGACATTTCCCCCCTCACCTACCGCAAGGGACCTATGATCGAAAACACTCCACTTCGTTTCCGCGAAAACGGCTCGCTTGCTCCCAAGGAAATTGAGCGTCGCACCAACCACTACTTGGCACTACAAAACGAGCTCGACAAGCTAGAGGAACTTCTGCTCGGAGAAGGGGGGCCGCGCATCATGGGGCGCGTGTTTATCGATGACGAAAAAGTGTGTCGGCAGATCGATGAAGTGCGCTACGCCATGCCCGAGTCCGTCCAAAGGGCGGAAGAGATCATGCAGCAGAAGCAGCGCATTCTCGATGAAGCCCAGCAATATGCCCAAACCGTCGTCCAAAATGCCGAGCAGGAATACCATCGGCGTATCGAAGAATCGGGCATCATGCGCCAAGCGGAGATGGAAGCTCTGCAACTGCGGCAGCGCACCCAAGCCGAGTGCGAAGATTTACGCAACCAAACCATCAGCGAAGTTCAGCAGATGCTCCGCCAAGCCCAGAAGGAAAACGAAACCATGCGGCAGCGGGCCAAGGCCGAGGCGGATGAATTGATCCGGGGAGCCGAACTTTACAGCATTGAGTGCCTAGCCAAACTGGAGTCCCAGCTATCCGGTGCCCTCAAAACGGTACAAAATGGCTTGCGCGACCTAAGACAGTAGTTGGCTTGTGCCCCAATCCCCTTAAGATTTACGTATAACTAAATACCTCCTGCTCTCGATGTCAGAGAGTATTAACAAATGTAAAGTCCTTGGGTTAAACTAAGTGTACACGGCGGCACATGGGACAACTTACCGAGGGCGTGATGGGCTTGGCAACAACATCTAAAATTGAAGAGCTTCCTATTGCTCCCTCCCCTTCCGAGGGGGTTCTGCGTGTCTGGGTTATTGGGGGAACTCAGTACCATCAGCAGTCCCTGGGGCAACTCCTCGGTCGTCACTTCGCTTGCAGCGCCCTAGAATTTTGTCAGCACCTTCCTGCGAGCTTTTCTTCCGCTCCCGATCTTCTGATTATTGACCAAGAATTTTGGGGGCAACCACTACCCGAGCATGATGGTGCCGTCCTGTGGCTCCTCACTGCCGACCATTGGGACATCCACTGCTGGCCCCAATCCCCCGACTCCTCCAAGCAGGAGGACTTCATGCACAAGCCCATTGATGCCCGTGAGTTGCTCACCCGCACCCATCGCCTTATCCAGTCTCGGCTGCACTACCAGCACCTCCAAGCCCAAAATCAAAGCCTAGAGAGCCGGATCGCCGAACGCACTGCCGCCCTCACCCTGGCCCTTGAGAACCTGCAGAAGACGCAGTTGCAGGTTGTCCAAAACGAAAAGCTCTCCAGTATGGGGCAACTCCTTGCTGGCATTGCCCACGAAATGAATAATCCACTTTCGGCAATTCTCAACGGTGCGGATCTTTTGCGGGAGAGTACCGATGCTGTTTTGGAGCACCTATCCCTCTACCGGCGCTACTACCCTCAGCCCGTCGAGGCGATCGCCCTCCATGCCGAGATGTCCGATCTGGAGTATCTCATTGAGGATCTGCCACCCCTGCTGCAATCTCTCCAGACCGCCAGCGAGCGGTTGCGGCAAATGACCAGTTCCCTGCGTACCTTTTCCCGGGCCGATGCCGATCACCGGGTTCCGTTTTCGATCCACGATGGGCTAGACAGCACCCTAATGCTCCTGCGCCATCGGCTGAAGTCCGTGGGGAGCAAACCCAAGATTGATGTGATCCGCGACTATGGCTGTATTCCCATTTACCGCTGCTATGCCGGTCAGCTCAACCAAGTCTTCATGAACCTCCTAGCCAATGCGATCGACGCCCTAGAGGAATGTGGAATTGCCGCACCGTGCATCTGGGTGAGCACGGGGGTCGATGACGCAACCCTAGCTATTGGTATTCGCGATAATGCCCGCGGCATCGCTCCAGAAGTTTTACAGCGGATTTTTGAACCGTTGTTTACGACCAAATCCGTCGGCAAGGGGACGGGCTTAGGACTGGCCATTTCCAAGCAGATTATTGAAGAACGCCACGGAGGCACCCTTACCTGCTGCTCCTCTCCAGAGGGAACGGAATTTACGGTGCGGTTGCCCCTGAACGGGCATGATGACTAACTGCCTCCCGCAGGCGTCCGAGTACAAAGGTACGGTCGAGGTAGGATAGCAGCCCCCCCGCTTTTGGTCCCCGCTCCTTGTTGAGAAACACAAGGTAGATGGCCGCAAAAGCTTCCTTGGGAGCTAGCTCTAGGGATTTGCAGGTGGCAAAAATCTCGTTTTGTAGCCCCTCCGCCTCCCAGGGGGCGATCGCCTCCAAAACCACCACCAACTGGGATAGGTAAGCAACTTGGGATGGCGAAAGTTGGGACGCGCCATCGGGAAGGGCATCCCAGTAAATGACTAACTTTTCCACCTCCTCGGCGTAGTCCTTGAGCCACGCACGGGCCATGGCAACGCGGCGCTGCACTACCCCCCACTCCCCATCGGAGAGATCCTGGGGCAGACGCTGCCGTAGCTCGGCATTCAAGTCCAAATGGGGAATCTGGAGTAGGGAGACTAGGGTGCCCAACTCCAGCGATCGGTAGGGCTCGATAGTCGCCTGGGGGTCAAGTTGGGCGTAGCCCAAAGGAGCCATTTCGTCGGGATCGGTACCACCCATGGGCAGCTTTTCGATCAGGGTATCGTAGTCGCGGCACAGCCGGGTCAGGGTTTCATAGTTGGGACTGAAGTTGATCACCGTGCGCGGCGGGGTGCGCAGCATCAAAAAACGCAGGAGTTCGGGGGGGAGCAACTGCGCAATTTCCTGGGCGCTGGAGCCAATGCCCTTGGAGGAGCTCATTTTGGTGCCATTGACGAGAATAAACTCGTAGGGGGCATGGAAGGGCGGCTCTCTGTGGAGAACGCGCCGGCAGATGTCATTGGCAACATCTCGGGAGCCGCCTTTTTGGGAGTGATCCTTACCAGCCAGCTCGACCGTAACGCCGATCAGATCCCACTTGGCTACCCATTCCACTTTCCAAGGTAGCTTGCCATTGCCATCAAAGGGTGACATCCATCCCTCATGCCCGCAGCCAGCTACATAGTTGGCACTCCGGGGATCGCAGGTGTAAAAAACTTGTCCGTCGCGGTAGTCGGTCACAACGGTGGTGGCGATTTTGCCACAGTTCTGGCAAATCGGTTGGAAGGGATACCAGTTTTCAGGACGCTTGGCCTTGCTGACCGTCCAGTAGGATTCCCGGACATCGGCGGCGTGGCGCAAAAATAGATCGATATGGGCGTTGAATTTGCCCTGGCGATAAAAATCCCGCAGATAGTAGATTTCTGGTGCAATCCCCAGGTAGGCAAATACCTGGAGAAACTCTTCCATGAAGTACTTGGCGTAGTCACTCGCTAGATCCTCAGGAGCGGGAACATTGCACAGGGGCCAGCCCAGGTAGGGAGCAAAGCGATCGCCGTCGAGGTAGCGGGGGACGGTATCGAGAGCATCAAAGTCGTCAACACCGTACCGAAAGGTAGTAGCTTTGCCAGCGGCTTTGAGGGCCCGGTAGATCACATCGTGGATGACAACACCGCGAAGCGAGCCAACGTGCACCCGCCCGGATGGGGTTTTGGAGTCGTTGACTACAACGGGATCGGGTTGCTCCCTAGCAATTTTGTCAGCCCAAAACATAGGCGATCTCGGTCAGGTACTACTTTAGATTGGGTGCTGTCGGGAGACGCACGCGCTTAGGAATGCCGCCGAGGGGCTCTGATGATAAAACCTGGGGCAGAATATCTCAAAAACACCAAAATGGCTGGGGTGCAACCCTACATTTCCCGGCGGCGGAACCGTCCGCGACGCTTGGCGTTTTCGGCCTTGCGCTTGCGCTTTTCACCGGCGGTTTCGTGGAACTGGCAACGGCGAATGTCAGCAAGGAGCCCAGCTTTTTGGATTTTTTTCTTGAAACGGCGGAGGGCGGATTCGATACCTTCGTTTTCACCAACAATGATTTGGGACATGCAAAATTGAAATTTTACGACTAGTGCATGATGATACCAAACCCCATCCCGCGACACAAGAAGGCCTAGGATTTGGGTTCGCAGGCCCTCGCTTCCCGGGCGATCGCGGCGACATCGACCCGATCTAAACTCCAACCGAGGGCACCGGCATTATCCTCGGCTTGGGCAGCGTTTTTGGCTCCAGGAATGGGAATGACATTGCCTTGGCAGATGAGCCAGTTGAGGGCAATTTGGCTGAGGGTGCGTTGGTACTGCTCGGCGACTTGGCGCATGACCCGTAGCACCGGTTGAATCCGGGCGATGCCATCGGCCCCGAAGCGGGGCATCCATTGGCGGGCTCCCTTGGGAGTGCGGGTCAGGGTGAATTTGCCCGTCAGCAGCCCCTGGGCTAGGGGGCTATAGGCGAGAATGGTTATCCCCAGTTCGCGGGCGGTGTCGCGGATGCCGTTGGTTTCAATTTGGCGATCGAGAATGGAGTAAAGTACCTGATTGGTGGCGAGGGGGATTTGGTAGGTTGCCAGTAGGGCGTGGGCTTCCCGCATCTGCTTGGCGGAATAGTTGCTGACGCCGATCGCCCGAATCCGTCCCTGCTTAACTTCCTCGGCCAGGGCTGTAAGCAAGGTTTTTTGCCCCATCAAAAAGGCACAGGGCTGGTGCACTTGGTAGAGATCGATGGTTTTGAGGCGCAGCCGCTCCAGGCTCTGGGAAATGGCGTCGTGCACCACCTGGGCTTGGATGCGCCAGGGAAGGGGCATGTATTTGGTGGCAATGTGCAGGCTGGGGCGATCGCTGGGCTTAACAAACTGTCCGATAAGGCGCTCTGACTCCCCCCAGCCGTAAACTTCGGCGGTATCAAAAAGGGTGATGCCAGAGGCGATCGCCGCATCGTAGGCGGATTTGATCTGACTGGCGTCGTAGTCTTTGCCGTAGGTCCAGTACAAATTATCTCCCCAAGCCCAGGTGCCAATGCCAAGGGGCACAGTTTCTAGGTCTGTTCGTCCCAGTGTGATCCGTTCCATCGCCTCATTGTTGTAACGATTCTTTAATCTTAACGTGGTACGGAGCTGGGACTGGCCCCCAACTCCGCCGGGGAAATTGGGGGTATGGAGAAAAGCCCCAGGCTTGTCTGGGGGGACGGTCTAGAGGGCTTGGCGGAGCAGGTCAACCCTATCGGTGCGTTCCCAGGGCACATCAAGGTCGGTGCGCCCCATGTGACCGTAGGCGGCCACGTCCTGGTAAAAGCGTCCGCCCCGGGCCGCGGGCAGATCCTGGAGTTGGAAGTTTTTGATGATCGCCGCCGGTCTCAGGTCAAAGTGCTTGCTGACCAGTTCGAGGAGGACTTCATCGGCCACTTTGCCGGTGCCAAAGGTTTCCACATGGAGGCTGGTGGGGCGGGCCACACCGATGGCATAGCTGACTTGCAGTTCGCACTTGGAGGCCAGCCCGGCAGCGACGATGTTTTTGGCTACGTAGCGGCAGGCGTAGGCCGCGGAGCGATCCACCTTGGTGGGATCCTTGCCAGAGAAGGCCCCGCCCCCATGACGGGAATAGCCGCCGTAGGTATCGACGATGATTTTGCGCCCCGTCAAACCCGAATCCCCCTGGGGGCCGCCGACAATGAATTTGCCCGTGGGGTTGACCAGATAGCGGGTGGTGGACGTTGGTTGGAGGCGATCATCAGCAAAGCTGGGGAGAATTACGGTTTCCCAGAGATCGCTTTTAATGCTTTGCAGTACCTTAGCTTCGTCGGTGGTGCCATGGACTTCGGGAGCATGCTGGGTGGAGACGAGGATGGTATCGATGGCGACCGGCTGCCCTTGGTCGTAGACCACGGTCACTTGGGTTTTGCCATCGGGGCGCAGGTAGGGCAATTTTTGTTCGTGGCGCACCTTGGCCAGTTGGCGGGCAATGCGGTGGGCCAGGGCGATCGGCAGGGGCATAAGCTCCGGTGTTTCATCGCAGGCAAACCCAAACATGAGGCCCTGATCGCCCGCACCGACGGATTCCAGAATGGCATCTTCATCCATTCCCTTGCGTTTTTCCCAGGCTTCATCGACCCCCTTGGCAATATCTGGGGACTGGGCATCGAGGGCCACAAGCACGGCACAGCTATTGGCAGCAAAGCCGTTATCGCTGTCGGTGTAGCCAATTTCCGCAATTTTTTTGCGGGCCAGGTCGGTGTAGTTGACCTGGGCTTGGGTGGTAATTTCGCCCGTAAGCAGCACCAATCCGGTATTGACCACGACTTCAGCCGCTACCCGAGACTTGGGATCCTGGGTAAGCAAAGCATCGAGCACGGTGTCGGAAATTTGGTCACAGATTTTATCGGGATGCCCTTCAGTGACGGACTCTGAGGTGAATAGGAAACGACCAGCCAAACGCTTTCCTCCAAAATTTCTCCATATCCTAACACCCTCCGACTCTAGGGCTAATGATTTGCCATGTAGGCGCGCAGCACCCGCTGGAGGTGGTGCCTTTGAATGGGCTTGCTGATGAAATCATCCATTCCAGATTCCAGGCATCGCTGGCGATCGCCCGGTTCGGAGTTGGCGGTGAGGGCAACGATGTAGGGCTGGGGGTGGAGAGAGGGGTTTTGCCGGATGCGTTGCGTCGTGGCGATGCCGTCTAGTTCTGGCATCTGCATATCCATAAAAATTAGGTCGAAGGGCGATCGCCCTAAAAGATCGAGGGCTTGCTGACCGTTCGTGGCGATCGCCGCCTCGTAGCCATAGTAGCGCAGGTGGGCCTGCATGATTTTTTGGTTGATCTCCCCATCCTCTACGAGCAAAATCCGGATCGGCGCCTGGCTGCCGTGGATCTCTGGGTACCTTGCGGCTTGCGGGGGAACGGCATCTACCCTATCTGCCGGTAGCATGAGGTAAAAGGTCGCTCCTGGGACGGTGGGGGCTTGGGGCTGCCAGTGGGGGGGCGGCGAACCGCCGATGTGACCGCCGCTTTCGACCCAAATGGTTCCCCCCATGAGGTGGGCTAAGCGATGGCAAATGGCGAGCCCCAGTCCGGTGCCACCAAAGCGCCGGCTCGTCGAGGCATCGGCTTGGGTAAAGGGCTGAAACAAGTTGGGCAGGTAGGCGGGCGGAATGCCGATGCCCGTATCCTGCACCGTCCATAGCAGGGTGTAGCCTTCCTCGGTTTCCGCATCGAGGGCCCCGCGCACGGTGATGGTGCCCTGTTCGGTGAACTTGATCCCATTTCCCACTAGGTTGAGCAGGATTTGCCGCAGGCGGTTGCGATCGCCCCTGATCTGCTGGGGTAGGCGGGGATCGATCTGGGTTTGGAGGCGATTACGCCGCTGCACGGCCGCTTGGTAGAGGATGCGCCCCACGGAGGTGAGGATTTCGCTGGGTGAAAAGGGGAGAGATTCGAGGAGGAACTTGCCCGACTCAGCCTTGGAAAAATCCAAAATGTCGTTAACCACGGCCAGCAGCGCCTCGCCGCTTTCATCGATGGTCTGCACCCACTGCAGTTGCTCTGGGGTTAGGGGAGAATCCCGCAGCATCTGGGTCATACCCAGCACCCCGTTGAGGGGGGTACGAATCTCGTGGCTCATGTTGGAAAGGAAGGCACTCTTAGATTGCGCCACCTGCTCTGCCAACTCCTTCGCCCGCAGTAGCTCATTTTTGACCGCCTCGCGATCGCTAATATCCCGCTGAATGCCAAAGTGGCCGCGGATACGCCCGGCGGTATCGTAGAGGCAGATGTAGTGCCCCTCAATGGTGATGGCGCGGCCGTCCTGGGCTAGTTCAGTGGTCATGCAGGTCAGAGTGCCACTGTCGTACAATTGTTGCAGGGCTTCCCGCGCTGTTGCCAGTTCATCGACGCCAAAAAATTGGCGGCAGGTTTGGCCCAAAATTTCGCGAACTGTCGTGCTGTACTGGGCTGCGAAGGCACTATTGGCTTTGGTAACACGCAAATGATCGAGGGCATAGTCCAGTGCCTGCTCCTTATCGATAGCGTCACTCCAGGCTATGGGTTCATCATGGGTCATAAAGAAAAACCCATCCATCGACAAAGAAAAGAAGCTCTCCAGTTGGGCTTCCCGCTCCCTCAGGGCCGCCTCGGCCCGGATGCGATCACTAATATCGACACAGATGCCGCCCAGGGCATAGGGTTGGCCGCCCCGTTGCAGGGGAAACTTAGTCACAATGAAGGTGTGATCGCCGTCGGCTAGGGGCAGCACTTCCTCGGTTTGTAGGGTGGCGTTTTCCTCCCAGACCCGCCGCTCCAAAGCGTGCAGTTCCTCAGCCTTTTCCGGCGGGAAAAAGTCATGGTCGGTTTTCCCTAAAACCTGGTCGGAGGAGATTTGCAGCACCCGCAGCAGTTCTTCGTTTACCCATTGGTAGCGCCCTTCCCAATCTTTGATGTAGATCACGGCGGCGGAGAGGTTCAAAAACGACCGCAGCCGCGCTTCGGTCTCTTCCAGTTCCAGCTCCACCTGTCGCCGCTCGGTACTATCTCGCCCGATACCGATAAGGGTTCCATCCCCGAGCCACGTTGCCCGCCATTCAATCCAGCGCAGGGTGCCATCGGCAGCCACGTAGCGGTTTGTCACCAAGGGAATGGGGCGCTTTTGGCTAAGGCGCTCTACGGCCATGCGGGTGAGTTCGTGGTCGTCGGCATAGACAAAATCCATGTAGTTGCGCCCCAGCAAGGCATCGATGGGATAGCCGAGGATGTGCTCCCAGGAGGCGTTCAGCTTGAGGAAGTGCCCCTGGGTATCCACAACGCACATCAGGTCGGCAATGCCGTCAAAGACGCTGCTGAGTAACTCTGCCTGCTGCATGCGTTCAAGTTCGGCCCCCTTGCGATCGCTGATGTCGTAGATAATCCCTACCATCCGCGTCACCACACCATCTTGGCGGTAGCACGCTGCCCGTGCATGGAGCCAACGGCTGCCGCCATCGGGTAGCACCACCCGAAATTCGCAGTCGTAGCCCTCATTCGTAGCTTGCGCTTGGGCGATCGCCTGGGACATATGGGAGAGATCTTCGGGGTGCACCACCTGGATAAAGCGGTCGTAGGTCGCCTCCTCCGTCGGTGGCACCCCCAGGAGCAGGTAGGTCTGCGCGTTCCAAAACACTTTGTTAGCTTCTAGGTACCACTCCCAACTGCCAAGGGCATTGAGATCCAGGGTGGTGCGTAGCCGCTCTTCGCTGGCTTCTAGGGTAAGTTGGCTCTGTTTGCGCTCGGTGATTTCCTCGGCAACGCCATACCAGGCATAAACGCCGCCTTCTCGGGGGACAAAGTGCGATCGCGCCCGGATCCATTTCGTCTTTCCCGAGGGGGTGATAATTCGCCATTCGTACTCAAAATCCTCCAAGGCATCCAGGCATGCCTTAGCGTAGGCGTCGTAGGCGGGGCGATCCTCGGGGTGGATCGCAGCGTGCATGAGTTCGGGATTAGCACAGGCTTCGGCTTGGGTGCATTCATACATAGCCTCCACGGCATGGCTAATAAATTCGTAGGAGTAGGAGCCATCGGGCTGCTGCACCAGGATGTAAATCCGAGCCGGTGAGAGCATCGAAATGGTTTGGAGGGTTTCCTCCCGTTGCCGTAGGTGCTGTTCTGCCAAAATCCTTCGGCTCACATCCTGAACCGAGGCGTAGATTGTGCCGTCCCGCAGGGTGGCTTGCCATTCCAGGTAGTGGTAGGTGCCGGCGGCGTCCCGGCAGCGGGTGACAAAATTTTTTAGGGTATAGGGCGGCGTGTTCAGGCGATCGCAGGCCTTGAAGGTAGGAGCTACATCGTCGGGGTGGAAGAGCTCCCACAACTGCCGTCCCACCAGCACTTCTTGGCGAAAGCCCAGGGTGCGCTCCCAAGCGGCGTTGATCTTGAGAACCGTGCCATCGGCGGTGAAAATGCCATGGAGGGTTGTCCCCTGATCGAAGAAAATTGCCTGCTCTGCCCGCCACTCCGCTCTATCTTGCTGCAATCGCGCCGATAGGGCGTTGAGTCCGTCGGCCAGGGATTGGAACTCTTTGATCGGCACCGTCAGTAGGACTGGCGCGTAGGAGGTGCCCTCCCTGAGGTTCTGATTTGCTGCCTCTAGCTTTTGGATGCTCCGGGCGATCGCCAGACCAATACCGACATTGAGCATCACCCCCCCCACGAGGATGCCACCTGCCAGAAACAGAAGGCGATCGGGATCGACCGTCACTTGGGGGGCAAATTCCGCCGCCGGCCCGACCATCACCAACCGCCACTGAAAATCCCCAACCTGGAGCGGTGCGGTAAACACAAAACTCGATGCGCCGTCAGCAACGACTTCAGTAGCCCGAAACTGATCATCCCGAGATAGGGTCAGCGGTGCCGAGGATGGTGCGGGCAACAACGTCAGCCCCGCCGCTGCGTTCTCAGCCTTCTTGATGCGGGCTATTAGGGGGGCGGCATTGGCCGTGGCTGCGATCACCTGCCCCTGTCCGTCCAAAATCACCAATTGCTTTTTGCTGCCGTTGGCGCGCTGCTCCAAAACCTCGCCAAAGCGGGTAAGATACACCGCCGCACTAACCGAGCCCCGCTGTGCCGGGCGATCGCCAAGGGGATGGAAGTACACCACAGCCCGAACCCGAGACCCATCCGCCCCCGGTACCGACCCCACCTGTCCCACAGGGCGCTCAAGGGCTAAAAGTTCCCGCTGCCACTGGCGCAATCCCGGTGGAAGTGTCTCGGGCGATCGCCACAGTTGCCCCTGCCCAAAACGCCCCCAAGAGAAAAACCAGGATTCTGGAGTCAGGGCGATCGCCCCGCGATCCACCGCAGGCACCACCTCCAATAAGTCCTGCAAGCGACGCTCTAGGGCAGCATCGCCCAAGCTGGCGCCCACCGGTACACTTTTAGCCAACACCCGAGAGACCATCTTCGGTTCCCGGAGCAACCGTTCGTAGCGGCGCAAAATCGCTTCCTCGCTGACGAGAAACCATTGTTGGGCCGCTTCGGAAACTGCCATTCGGTAGCTCTGAGTCAGGCTCCAGGAAGTAATTGCTACCACTGCTAACGTGAATGCGGCCGTCGGTAAAGCAAGAACAAACCCCAGGGGAACAGGAGGTTTTTGGGCCATAGCATAGCATGGTACTACAAAAAAAAATACCACGAATGATTAGGATGCGAAGCCTAATCCCACAGCAAAAATTGCCCCATATGCTGCGCGGCGGACTCATTTTCCCCAAGAGGTAGTAAACTCGCCCATCCATCACGGGTTCCTGTTAGCTAGCCCTTTGGCTAGCCCAAATGTTCGGAGCAAGCTGCCATGGAGGTGATTAAATTGAGCAGATGGTATGATGGCAATAACTTGGCGCCAGTAGAACGCATAGCAAATGGAATAGGTGCCAAACCCAAAATTCCATTCCACCCCCATAGTCCCAACCGTAGAGACGACAGCAATAGGTGGTAGAGTAGCCGACATTGGAACTTGCTTGATGGCACTACAGCTACTTCTATGGCAGAACGCTACGTCCGCGCCCAGACTTCCCTTGGTCAGTGCATCTACGGCATCCTAGAGCCCAACCGTAGCCTTACCGTACTTACCGATGCTCCCTGGCTAGGAGGGCGCTCCACAGGCATCAGTGTAGCGTCCGACTCCTACACCCTCCTTCCTCCCTGTGCTCCGTCCAAGATTATCGCCGTCGGGCGAAACTACGCTGCCCATGCCATCGAAATGGGTTCCAACCTTCCCCCAGAGCCCATTATCTTCCTGAAGCCACCCACGACCCTCCTGCCCCCCGAGGGCGTGATCTTAATACCGCCCCAGTCCCAGCAGGTGGACTATGAAGGAGAATTGGCCCTAATCATCGGTAAAGCCTGCTTCGACCTCACGCCCGTCGAGGCCCTAGGCTGCATTTGGGGCTACACCATCGCCAACGATGTCACCGCCCGCGACCTGCAAAAGCACGACCCCCAATGGACACGCTCCAAGAGCTTCGATACCTTCTGCCCCTTGGGACCCTGGGTCGTGCGGGAAATCAGCCCCTCTGCCCTGCTGCAAACCCGTCTTGAACGCCTGCCTGCGCCCGTGCAAAGCGCTACCATCGACCAAATGCACTTTGCCCCCGAAGTTTTGGTGTCCTACATCAGCCAAGTCATGACCCTGCTGCCAGGTGATGTGGTGCTCACGGGTACGCCCGAGGGGATTGGCACGCTCCAGCCGGGCGATCGCGTCACTGTGGAAATCGAAGGCATTGGCAAGCTAGCTAATCGGGTGCTAGAGCGCGTTCCGGCAGCCATTGATGAGTCCTAGGACGGCATTGCAGATAGTTCTTCACTCCCCAAAATCCACGCCGCGCCGCAATTCATCCCCCAAGAAACCGTAAAAAGTCAGCATCGTAAATTCCAGGGGAATGGTTCTAAAAAAAAGCAGAGTTTCCCCAGAATCTGGACTAAATCTTCCCTTTGACGACCTAAAGCCCTGTACAATCAGTGTCCGATAGGTTATGTTAAATAACGTGTTTAAGGATTGCCTATTTCGGCTGGTTATGGACGTACTATGAACGTTAATACTGACTGGCAGTTGAATATCAAGCTGGAGCAACGACGGCAGTCCGACCCTGCACTGTCCTGGGATGATTCCTGCGAAGGGCCTAGTACGATCTGATCGGCCTGTAACTTTTTGGGCTTCGCATCAAGAATTTTAGGATAAAGGTTCCTGACACTCCTACTTGAGCAGCCTGGGTCGATCGCCTCTCTTTGGTGGAGAGAAAAAGCTTTTACAACTGAATCTACCGAACGCACAAAGCACTACAAGTTCCTTCGCGAGCTGTGTATACAACTGCGATTGTAGCTTTGTGCCTGCTCAATTTTTGCACGTTCTCGGTCAGTCAAACAACATTTGTTGTAGACCCCGATGGACTGTTTTGTGATGGTTTTTTCTGACCCGAAATCACGTCAATAAATCTTGGAGGTATGTCATGGATCGCGCTCAATTACTCAGCAAAACCGTCGAGCACATCGATATCAAAGCCCATAACGTTGTTGGTTTGGTGGATGCCATGGCCCAAACCGCATTTCAGGGACGGAACTTGGGTCGTGCCGCCAAGATCTACGACCAAATGGTCGGTGATCGCGATTGTGCCATCATTTTGTGCCTGGCCGGATCCCTGTTTAGCGCTGGTCTCAAGGGCGTTGTTTACGACCTGATTGCCCACAACATGGTGGACATGATCGTGTCTACCGGTGCCAATATCGTCGATCAAGACTTCTTTGAAGCCCTTGGGTTTCGTCACTACGTGGGGGATACCATGGCCGATGATGAGGTGCTGCGGGAGCAACGCATTGATCGCATCTATGACACCTACATCGATGAAGACCAACTGCGGATTTGCGATATGACCATCGCCGAAATTGCCGCCAGCTTGCCTCCCCGTCCCCATTCTTCCCGGGAATTTATCCAAGCGATGGGTGCCTACCTCGACGTCCATGCCAAGAATCGCCATTCGGTGGTGCTGGCGGCCTACGAGCACCAAGTGCCAATTTTTGTCCCCGCCTTTAGCGACTGTTCCGCGGGCTTTGGTTTGGTGCACCACCAGTGGTACTCCCCCGAAGAGCACCTCAGCATCGACTCCGTGCGGGATTTCCGGGAGCTGACCCAGTGTAAGCTCGCGACCCCCCACACCGGACTGCTGATGATTGGCGGTGGCGTGCCCAAAAACTTCGCCCAGGATACGGTGGTGGCTGCGGAACTGCTCGGCTTTGAAACCGCGATGCACAAGTACGCCGTGCAAATCACGGTGGCCGACGAACGGGATGGGGCACTCTCCGGTTCTACCCTCCGCGAAGCCCATTCCTGGGGGAAAGTGGATATCGTGATGGAGCAAATGGTGTTTGCTGAGGCAACGCTGGCCTTTCCGTTGCTGGCGGGCTATGCCTACGGCAAGGGCACTTGGCGCGATCGCGCGGCCAAGCAGTTGAGCAACCTTTTCCGTCCGATGATTGCCTCGAAGGTGCCGACGACGGTGGCCTAGGCATAACAGCAGCTTCCGGGGAGGAGATGGCAGCCGTAGTGCTCGTCCCACTTCTTCCCTTGGGGGCTGGGGCTAAGGGTTTGGCGGTTCTGGTGCGAGCCAAGCCGCTGATGCGCGTTGAATTTGCTTACTGGATTTCTTGCCGAAATTCTCCGAGAATTACTTGCAGAACTTAAGTGCAGACTTACGTATGGGTTGCGAGGCTCCATGGGACGGGCAGATGCCAGACCTGCTGCGGTTCCCCAGTTACAGTCTGGTGCTTTAGGGGGGGAAGTGGCCTACTACCGTCGCTTTCATGGTCGATTTACGCCACAGAACGTGGTTTTTGATGCGAATTTACAGGAGTTCGCCATCCGTGTGGGGTACATCTGTGCCCGCGAGAATGGGGGGATGTTGTCGCCCACTGCGGCATTTACCCAGGTGCAAATCCTGTGGGAACAGCTCGCCCTATCCTAGGAGCTTCTGGAAATTGACCGCCAGGGGAGTTAGGCCGTGGCACAATAGGGGGCACTTGAGCTAGGTACTCTATGGCTGCGCAACTGCGAATCTACGTTCCGCCCCATCCCCTGTTACGACACTGGCTGACGGTGGTGCGCGATCGCCAGACCCCCGTGCCCCTGTTTCGCACGGCAGTGGCGGAGATGGGCCGCTGGCTCACCTACGAAGCCTGCCGCGAATGGCTGCCTACCCAAGAAGTAACCGTGGAGACCCCTTTGGCAGTAACCACAGGCGAGGTTCTCGCGGCAGAGGTGCCCTTGGTGATCGTGCCGGTACTGCGGGCTGGTTTGGTCATGGTAGAAAGTTGCCTGAGCATTTTGCCCCTTGCGCGGGTTTATCACCTCGGTTTGGTGCGGGATGAAGAGACGCTGGCCGCCTCGTGTTACCTCAATCGGCTGCCGGAGGCGATCGCCCCAGAAACCCGCATCCTGATTACTGAACCGATGCTGGCTACCGGAGGTACGATTGTTCAGGTGCTGTCGATGCTTGCGGAGCGGGGAGCCGATCCGGCGTTGGTGCGCATTTTATCGGTGATCTGTGCCCCGCCGGCCTTGAATCGGGTGCAAGAACGCTTTCCCATGGTGCAAATTTATTGCGCTGCCATCGATGAGGTTGTTAACGAACGGGGGTGGATCGTTCCCGGTTTGGGAGATGCGGGCGATCGCGCCTTTGGAACTACCGTTGCATAGGGTTATGGGACATCTCACTGCCATTGGGCGCGTTTTACAGCAGTTGCCGGGGCAAGGCTCGTGGCCGCACATTCGCCGGTTTGCCCACATACAGGCCCATTGGACAGAGCTTGTGGGGGCTTCGGTGGCAGTCCAGACCCGCCCGACGGCGATTTATCAGCAGGTACTGCATGTGGCAGTCTCAAGCTCAGTGTGGGCCCAAGCACTAACCTTTGAGCGCATTACGCTGCTGCACAAAATCAATCAGGTGCTCGGCAAGAAAAAATTTCCCCCAATTCAGGACATTCGCTACAGTACTGCCCGCTGGATGGAGGTGGTTGCAGTGGCGATCGCCCCTTCTCCGCGCCCCCAAGCTGCCATGGAGCCCACCGCCACCGCCCCGGAAATTGTGCGCCGTCTTGCCCAGGGAGCCGGACCCAAAGGACGTTGCCCCCGGTGCCACGGCCCCTGTTCCTCCCAGGAGATGTCCCGCTGGCAAATGTGCCGCTTCTGCGCGCGCGATCGCTGGTTCGTCATCCAGCACCCCCCAAGAAACGACCAACTCTGCCCATGACCAATCCAGTTCCCCACGAGCAAGTTCCTCTCAATGAATACCGTGCCCTGCGGCAATCCTTTTTCCTGGGGTGGGGGTGCCTGCCGGCGGGTGCTTTTTGGCGACGGATTGTGGGGTTGTGGCTGGGCAGCGCCGTGTTGGTTGCCCCGATCGCCGCAGTTAGCTTTCCCTGGCCGCGTCACGGGCTGGAACTGATCCTGTGGTCAGGACTGGGGGCCTGCCTCGTGGGCAGTTTGCCTGTACTGCACCTGTGGTTGGGCTGGCGCTATGTTCTGCAGCGGCTAGAGAGCGCTTCAATTGTCTACGAAGAAACCGGCTGGTACGACGGTCAGGAATGGACGAAATCGGCGGTGGAATTAACCCAAGATCGCCTGTTGGTGTCCTATGAGGTGAGCCCAATTGTTCGCCGCATCTCCCGGACGCTTCTAGCTTTCTTGGGCGGTGGAGGGGCGATCGCCCTTCTGATCTGGGGACTTCCCAACGCAAGTTAGATGCAACAAAAAGATAGAATAGTATTGTAAAAAAAATTGTAGAAAAAAATCAGTGATCTCGTTCTGAATGGCAGTGCCGGATTACCAAAGTCTAATGTTGCCTCTGCTCAAGTATGCCGGAACTCGTAATAGTGAGGTAACCACAAGTGATGCAGTTGAGGTTTTAGCACAAGAACTAAATCTGTCAGAGGAAGACTTGAGAGAAATGCTGCCTAGCGGAAATCAGTATACCTTCGGCAACCGAGTTGGCTGGGCCGCAACCTATATGAAAAAAGCTGGACTACTGCAATCCACCCGCAGAGGATACTACCAAATCACTGCAAGGGGACATGAGTTTCTCGCTAAACAGCCCAAGTCCTTAAATATTAAACTCCTTGAAAAATATCCTGAGTTTCTTGAGTTCAAGCAATCTAAAGGGACAAGAACGAAGAATGGCAAAGGAATTACTGAAACAAAATCAATACCCGATATCTCGGCTGCCACTCCATCTGAGGCTTTAGAAGCTGCGTATGAAAACCTTCGGGATGAATTAGCAGATGAACTACTTGCCAAACTCAAGGCAACCTCACCTGGATTTTTTGAGCGTGTGGTCGTTGAACTTCTAGTCAAAATGGGTTACGGAGGCTCTCGGACTGCCGCGGGGAGAGCAATAGGCAAAAGTGGAGATGGTGGTATCGACGGTCTTATTAAAGAAGACAAGCTTGGTCTTGACGTTGTTTACGTTCAGGCCAAGCGGTGGGACAACACACCTGTAGGCAGCCCTAGCGTAATGCAATTTGCCGGCGCACTACAAGCCCAGAGAGCTAATAAGGGAATCTTTATTACTACATCCCGATTTACGGAAGATGCGAGAAGCTATGTATCTCAAATTGGCAGCAAAATCGTCTTGATTGATGGCGAACAGTTGACTGGCTTGATGATAGAACATGATGTTGGCGTTTCAACGGTGTCTTTATATCCAGTCAAAAGGATAGATAGCGATTACTTTGATCAAGGTATCTAATAAGCACAATACATTAGAACTTTAGGATTATAATGCTTGTTAGCCAAAGGTGTTTAAGTTCTGTGATTGAGGACGTTGGATGCAATAAACTGGGATGCTGTCCTCCATTTGCCCCAAAACTGTCACTCCAACCCCAGAAACGTTACAATCCTTAAAGAAAAGCCGTATCAGGAATAGGTGTCGCTTGAATTTCCCCCCGAATCTGCTGCCGATGGCGGAGCAAAACCAACGCTCGAGCCGCAACGCTATTGCAATCATGGCTGCCTGGCTAGCTAGCTTGGTTTTCTGCTTGGCGCTACCCCTAGCCGCAGTTCCTTGGTACTGCTTCCCGATGTTGGTGCTGCTGCGCTGCTTTTGCCACACCGGAATGTTCATCATTGCCCACGATGCGGCCCACGGCACCCTCTGGGTGGGGAACCGTGCCGGTAATGACCGCTGGGGACAGGTAGCAATCTTCCTCTATGCCCTGCTTCCCTACGACCGTTTTGTGGAAAACCACGGGCTGCACCATCAGCGATCCGGGCGTGTCGGCGATCCCGATTACCACGACGGCATCCATCGCCACCCCTTGCGGTGGTACGGCAAGTTTATGACTGGCTACCTCGACGACCCCCTCCGCTTCCAGATTTTTGTTTGGTTTACGGTGTTTTTTCACCTCGTCCGCTTTGTGGCTGATGTTCAAGCGGTCAACCTGCTGCTGTTTTGGGTCTTACCTATTTTGCTCAGTTCCATGCAGTTGTTTTTCTTCGGCACCTACGTGCCCCACCGCGAACCGGACCAGGGGTATAAAAACCGCCACCACGCCCAAAGTAGCCAGTTTCCCGAATGGCTTTCCCTGGTGACCTGCTATCACTTTGGTTACCACTACGAACACCACGAGTACCCCCACCTGCCTTGGTTTTTGCTGCCCCAAGCCCGTTGGCACAAAGCTGCTAAAGCCGTTCTGCAATTACCAGCAAACCAAACAGAATCAGCAGCGCACCCATAATCGGATTGAGCACTCCTGACCACTGCCGCAGGACGAGGACTTTTTGCACCATGCCTGTAAACGTGCCGGCGATCGCCAGGGGAAGCACCGATCCCAGGGCATAGGCCAATAGTAAAAACGCGCCCATGGTTAGGTTGCCACTCCCGGAAACCCAGGCCAAAAGGGTGATCAAAACCGGAGTGCTGCAGGGAGATGCCACGAGGCCGAAGGACAACCCCACTAGGTAGGAGCGCACCCCCCGGGGCCCGGTCTGGGACAGGGGCCCCTGCCCCCAACTGGGAAACTGCAAGGGCAGCAAGCCCACCAAGTTCAACCCCATGGCGATCGCCACTCCTCCCAGAAGCCAGCCCCAGAAGCCACCGATCTGGCCATAAATCCTGCCCAGTGCCACAGCCGCTAAACCCAATCCCATCAGCGTTGTGGCAAAACCACTGACAAACCACAGCGACTGCTGCGCCGCCGCAAGAACGCCCCGGGATTCGTAGGCACCGATATAGCCCACCAGCAGCGGTAGCATCGACAGGGTGCAGGGTGTCACGCTGGTGACGAGCCCAGCCCCAAACACAAGGGCCACGCTACCCAGGGATGCCCGGAGCAACTCCTGTCGCACCACCTGTTCGGCGGCGATCGCCAAGTCATAGAACCACTGCGCCATACCTGCTCCCAAGATCGTTATTCCATTCTGAACCCCAATGATTGTAATATTTTGTTAAGAACTCCTCGCCGCTAATCCCATGGAACCCGATACCTCTGTCCCCCTTTCTGAATCTAAAGACGACCTCCACTGCCATGAATGTCTTGTGTGCGGCTACGTCTACGAACCCTACAAGGGCGATAGCAAGCGCGGCATTAACCCCGGCACCTCCTTTGATTCCCTGTCGGTCAACTGGCGCTGCCCAGTGTGCAGTACCCCCAAAAGCAAATTCCGGGACGTCGGTCTGGCCGACAAGCCTTCAGGCTTTGCCGAAAACCTTGGCTATGGCTTTGGCGTTAACGTCATGACGCCCACCCAAAAAAATCTTCTGATTTTTGGCGCCCTTGCGGTGGGATTCGTCTTTTTTATGAGTTTCTATGCGGTCGATTAGTGGCATGATCAGAGCGTTCCTCTTCCTGCGTGTGATGCTGCGTCAACCTTTACCAACTTTTTTGCGTTCCACCTTGGCGACCTTTCTGGGTGTGCTCCTGAGCTGCCTTGTTCTCTGTACGCCCGCGGCAGCGGCCCAATGGCAGAAAGTTGCGCTGCCCACCACCGCCACTCCCCTAGAGCTATGGATGGAGGGAGACCACGGCTGGCTTGTAGGCAGCAATGCCACCCTTCTGGAAACTACAGATGGTGGTCTCACCTGGAACCCCCACACAATCAACCTCGGCGAGGGAAACTATCGCTTCGAATCCATCAGTTTTGCCGGGCAGGAGGGCTGGCTTGTTGGTCGGCCGGCTTTGCTTTTGCACACCGATGACGGAGGCACAACTTGGTCGCGCATTGGTCTCAGTTCCAAATTACCCGGGGATCCTATTCTGATTCGAGCCCTCGGCCCCAACACTGCGGAAATGTCTACCGATATCGGCGCTATCTACCGTACGGGCGATCGCGGGCAAAACTGGCGCGCCCTCGTAACCCAGGCCGTTGGCACTGCGCGCAATCTCTACCGCAGCCCCGATGGGCGTTACATTGCCATATCCGCCAAGGGCAACTTCTACTCCACCTGGGCCCCCGGGGAAGTGGCGTGGACGCAGCACAATCGCAACAATTCCAAGCGCGTCAACAACATGGGATATACCCCCGACGGCAGGGTGTGGATGCTGAATCGTGGTGGGCAGTTGCAATTCACCAAGTCCGCCGGATTGGAGGAGTGGGAAAAGCCGATCGCTCCAAAGACCGCCCGCGGGATCGGATTCCTTGATTTGGCCTACCAGGATGAACAAAACATCTGGGTCACCGGGGGCAACTCCTTGCTGATGCACAGCAATGATGCGGGCAAAACCTGGCACCGGGAAGCCGACGAGTTGGAAATTGGTGCCAATCTCTACCGTATCTACTTCTTTGGGCGCGATCGCGGCTTTATTTTGGGACAAAGCGGCACCTTGCTTCGCTACGCCACCTAGGAAACCCCATCGCAGCCCCACGCAAGAAGTATACTTTTGTAAAGCACATCGACTAGGGAGTTTCGGCAGAATGAAGCGCATTATTTTTGCTCAATGGGTTACCTTGGGTCTGCATCTAGCAGCCATGCTCTTTGGGCTCATCGGTTTGCTCTTCGTGCTGCCCAACGCAGCCTTTATCGAGAGTCTCTCCGACTTGGGACTGCAAATTTTTGCCCTTGGCATGCAGGGGGGCGGTGCTAGCTACATGATCCTGGGAACGATCGCCACCTGTCTGTTCGGCTGGCATACCTTGGGAGCCAAAACTACGGCCTTGTTTTTCTTTCCTGCCGTGCTCCTGTCCCTGGGGTGCGAGCTGCTGGGAACCAGCACCGGCTTTCCCTTCGGTGCCTACTCCTACCTCAGCGGTCTGGGCTACAAGATTGCCGACCTCGTTCCCTTTACGATTCCCCTCTCCTGGTTTTACATGGGCTTTGTCAGCTTGCTACTGGCCCATACCACCCTGCGCCAAGGTACCCACTGGCTGCAACGTTTAGAGGCGATCGCCCTCGGTGCCATGATGCTGACCTCCTGGGACTTTGTCCTCGACCCTGCTATGAGCCAGACCCCCTTTCCCTTTTGGGAGTGGCATCAGTTTGGGGCCTTTTTCGGCATGCCGTTGCAGAATTTTGCCGGCTGGATGGGAACGGGCGTTCTGTTTATGACCGTCTCCACAGTGCTTTGGGGTAAAGCACAGCCCCCCCTCCTGAACCAGAAACAGCTCCTATTTCCCCTGCTGATGTACTCTGGCAACTTCGTTTTTTCCATGCTTTTAAGCTGCGGCGGTGGCATCTATCCGCCCATTGCGTTGGGCATTCTCTTGGGGATCGCTCCTGCTGTAGGGCTGTGGTTTATGGCACCACGGGGCGATGCGTCTCCTGCCGATGCCGTACTGGATACCCGCCCCTTGGTGAAGGTTTAGGAGGGCATGGGGCTCCGCACAGGGCAACGATGGTGATACACTAGCCCATTAGTTCATCTCAACCCAAAACGCTTCATGTTAGCTGAGTCCGCTGCTCCGTCTTCTCCTACCCTAACCACCGACGAGGCCCTGATCCTCTATGAAGATATGGTTTTGGGGCGCACCTTTGAAGATAAGTGCGCCGAGATGTACTACCGCGGGCGGATGTTTGGCTTTGTCCACTTGTACAACGGACAGGAAGCCGTCGCTACGGGAGTCATTAAGGCACTGCGCCCCGACGACTACGTCTGCAGTACCTACCGGGATCACGTCCATGCCCTGAGTTCGGGGGTTAGCGCCAATGAAGTTATGGCCGAGCTTTTTGGCAAGGAAACGGGCTGCAGCAAGGGACGGGGCGGTTCGATGCACATGTTTTCGGCTAAGCACAATTTTTTGGGGGGCTACGCCTTTGTAGCGGAGGGAATTCCCGTAGCCGCTGGTGCCGCCTTCCAGGCAAAGTATCGCAGGGAGGCCCTGGGCGATCGCACAGCCGATCAGGTTACGGCCTGCTTTTTCGGCGATGGGGCTTCCAATAACGGACAGTTTTTTGAGACCCTGAACATGGCAGCGCTCTGGAAGTTGCCTCTCATATTTGTTGTGGAAAATAACCGCTGGGCCATCGGCATGGAGCACACCCGGGCGACATCGGACATCTCAATCTACAAGAAGGCATCAGTGTTTGGCATGCCCGGCTATGAGGTGGACGGCATGGATGTCTTGGCGGTACGGCGCTACGCCCAGGAAGCTATTCGCCGGGCCCGAGCCGGGGAGGGGCCAACCCTTTTGGAGTGCATGACCTATCGCTTTCGCGGGCATTCCCTGGCGGATCCCGACGAGCTGCGTCCCCGGGAAGAAAAGGATGAGTGGTTTGGTCGCGATCCGATCAAAATTTTGGCGGCGGAAATTTTGTCGCGCAATCTAGCGACTGAGGAGCAGCTTAAGGAAATTAGCCGTCGGATTCAGGCAGTCGTGGATGAGTCGGTTCGATTTGCCGAAACCTCACCGGAGCCCTCACCCCAGGATCTCTACCGCTATCAGTTTGCTGAAGATGAGTGATGCCTTTCTCCACCAAGTCGATGACGCGGGGACGATTCAGCGAACCTATCCCCTGTCGGCACTGCGAGAGACGAAGGTGGGAAGGGAGTTGGATTGTCAGATTGTTCTGGGGCACGACCAATTTGGGGGCGTTTCTCGCTACCACGTGGCGGTGCGTCCCATGGCTGCGCCGGGGGCTTGGGAACTGTGCGATCTTGGGAGTTCCAATGGTACCTGGGTCAATGGGGAGCGGGTTGTGGGCTGTCAGCAGCTCCATCCGGGCGATCGCCTCGTTTTAGGGACGATGGGATCTCAAGCGGCCCAGTTTTTATTTGCGATCGCCGAAATTGACGCGCCGCAGGTGCCGGAAACGGCTGGGGTATCCCTGTCCCAGTTGCTGCCCATACTATCGACGGGTAAAGACCTGCGCCAAAAGGCCTTCCTACTGCCGGGGGTGCTCACCGTGGTGGCGGTGGTGCTGATGTTTGCCACCATAGGCAACTTTCTTCTATTTGCGGCGCTGTTGGCGGTCTACCTGGCGGGGGCCGCTTTTTCGGTGGTGTATCACCTGTGTGGCAAGTCCAAATCGTGGTGGATGCTGCTGCTGTCGGGATTGTTTACGGCCGGCATTTTACTCACCCCGGTGTTTTCCGGCTTTGTCGTAGTTTTTCGGGAGTGGTTGCCGGGGAATATTGAGAACGCTGCCAACTCCTTTGTGCCCCAGTTGGTGGCCCACTTTTTTGGGGCAGGATTGCTGGAGGAGCTTTTGAAAGCCCTTCCCATTGGCATCATGTGGTTGGTGGGGCGTTTTTGTAGTGCCCACTGGCGCGATCGCCTTGGCGTACAGGAGCCCCTCGATGGAATTTTGATCGGTACGGCTTCGGCGGTGGGCTTTACCCTGCTTGAGACCATGGGGCAATACGTTCCCAATTTAGTGCGGGAGGTGCTGGCATCGGGAGATGAGGGGGCTGCCTATTTTGTGGGACTGCAATTGCTCATTCCCCGCATCTTAGGCTCCATTGCCGGTCACCTGGCCTACAGCGGGTATTTTGGCTACTTCATCGGTTTGGCGGTTCTCAAGCCCAAGGCATGGCTCCTAGTTTGCAGCATTGGCTACCTTACATCATCAGCACTGCACGCGTTTTGGAATGCCTCCGCATCCCTGAATCTGTGGGTATCGGCGGTGGTGGGCGTGCTTTCCTACACCTTTTTGGCGGCGGCGATCCTTAAGGCCCGTCTTCTGTCGCCGAGTCGTTCTCAGAACTTTGCCACCCGTCTGACGCCCCGTCCCTGACCCGCGCTAACTCCCGAACTAGGGCCTGGCGAAAGTGGCGATATTCGGCTTTGAGGGATGCAATATGGTTATCTTTGGGCACAAAATTCTGTCCGCGCGCCAAGGATTCTAGGACGCCACAAAGGCTGCCGAGGGGCTGGTTGCCAAAGAGTTTCACGGAGTTGTGGAGGCTGTGGAGCCAGTAGCGCAATCCTTCGGTATTTTGGGTGGCGATCGCCTGTTCAATTTGGGTGTAGGCGTTTTCGGCGGATTCCAGGGTGAGGGCCAAAAGTTCTCCGAGGCAAAGACCAAGGGCTTGACGTGTTTGATAGAGGTAGCTCAAGTCGAGGGTGAGACGGCTTGAGGCAAGGTGTTTTGCGACAAACTGAAAGAACGCCGCGGCTTCCAGGGGGAATGTCAGCAGCAGCAATGGCTGTAGAGTCGCCCACCGGGACTGCTCCAGCTCGGAAAGCGCCTCGGCGCAAACAGCGACAACGGTACCCTGCTGCTGGGCAGACCGGGCGATCGCTAAGGTTGCCTCATCGAGGGGAGGGTGGCAAAGGAGGAGGTCGGCGCGATCGCCGGGGGTTTGGGGGGCGGCATAGCCCAACCGTTGCAGGAGGTGGCGCGATGCATCGGCCCCATCACCGAGTACGGTAACCGTCGGGGGGCTCTTAATGATGGGAAACTCCATGACCGTCGGCAGGGTGAAGTACGCCACCGTGCCGGGCCCATCGGTGCGATCGGAGATTTGCCAAGTTTGCCGCCACGAAGGGGGGGGCTGTCCGGCCACCTGACCGCGACTTTCGAGCCAAATGGTGCCCCCCATGAGCTGCACCAACTGAATGCAGATGGATAGTCCGAGCCCCGTGCCATTGCCGGCAAGGGGTTGCGCCTGCTCGTAGGGCCGAAACAGCCGCTCCATAAACTCCGGCGCTATTCCCGTTCCCGTATCGCGCACCACAAATAACAATTCGCTGCGCTGGGCACTGAGGTGGAACTTCAAGGACAGCAGCACCGAACCTTGCGTGGTGAATTTCAAGGCATTGGTAATCAAATTGTGCAAAACTTGCTTGAGGCGTAGGGGGTCGGCTGTGATCCTGTGGGGGGCATGGCGGGGAAGCACGGTGCGCAGGGTTACACCTTTGAGGTTGGCCTGGGGCTGAAAAAGCTGGCACAGGGGCGGAAGTAGGTCGGCGATCGCCACGGGCTGGGGAGACAACGGTAACTTCCCTACCGCTAGCTTGGCCAAATCCAAGGTTGTGTTGAGCAGCTCAAGCATGTAGGTGCCACCCTCTTGGATTAGCTGTACGTAGGCGCGGTGTTCCTGGCTGAGGTTAGATTGGGTCAAAAGCAACTCCGCCACACTCAAAACCCCCGACAGGGGCCCGCGTAGCTCGTGGCTCAGCAGGGATAGGAACCGCACTTTTTCGGCATCCATTGCGGCTGATGGGGCAGCAGTCTGGAGGGATGGGGTCACATCCAGCAAGATGCCCACCATGTGGTTGGGAGAACCCTGGGCATTGGGTGCCACATGGCCGTGGCCGCTCACCCAGCGCACCGTGCCGTTGGGCCACACAACCCGATACTGATGGGCAAAGGGAGTCTGCTTGGCGATCGCCTGAGATAGCTCTGCCTGAACTATGGGTAGATCTTCGGGATGCACCCGGTCTGCCCAGCACTCGTAGGTAATGGGGTCGGGTATGGCAGCGTAGCCCAAGATTTCAGCGTGACGACGATTCCACGACACAAGGTTGGTGCGCAGATCCCAGGAGCAAACCCCCGCTCCCGCCGAGGTAATAGCCGCAGCCGCCTCCTGCTGACCCTGGATGCTGTAGTCAGCCACAGCACGACTGACCGCAAACATCAGCTCTGCCGCTTGCCAGGGCTTGAGCATCACGCAGCGGAGGGGAGCCCCGCGAAACTGCTCCGCCAGGTCTTGGGCTGCTTCGTAGGCCGTCAGCACAATAATTTGGGTTTTGGGCGATCGCGCCCACACCTCCGCCAAGAAGGTATCCCCTCGCATCTGGGGCATCATGTAATCCGTAATGATCACACCCACCTCCCGTCCCTCCCCCTGGAGGTGCTCCAAAAGTGCTAGGGCGGCGGGGCCATGATCGGCGGTCTCGATCGCATAGTCATTACCAAAAAAATGCCGCAGTTCCAGCCGCAGAGCTTGGAGGACCATCTGCTCGTCATCGACACAGAGAATGATTAGTCGCCCAGGGGGCAGATCAAGGCTCGCGGTGGACATGGAAATGGGGCATACCATTTGGCTTAGGTTCAGCTCAGACTCGGATCACATTCAGCCTAAATTCACAAAAGCAACAGCACCAGCGCGTAACGATGACAGGTACCTAGGACTTTTTCAAGACCCGTTAAGATTCCTGTACTCATTCTTCCGTGCGTGCCCGAGATTTCTATCCGTACCCTGAATTCAATGCCATACACGATTGATACCAAAGAGATAACGGCATTATTGCATCAAGATTACACCATGGTTGCCCCAAGGTTGCAGTAAGTTGTGACGCAGTAGGGCTGAATAAAAACTGCCCCAATGCGCCGGTACCATCCCGTAATCTTTTGTTGATTCATTTGGCCATCCAACCCAAAACAGAATCTAGGTCGGAGTGCCCGCGGCAGACTTGAGGTGCTTATACAACCAGCCGCACCCACTCAAGCAAGTACGCTTGTCCTCTTCCGAAACATTTTGGTTGGTGCGGAGATATTCCTGTAGCCATTGACAGCCGCGCATCAGCAAGTTCTCTAGGTCAAGGTTCCACATGATCACCCTCTGATCATCCCCAGCCGAAATGAGGGTTCTGCCGTCGGGACTGAAGGTCACGCAGCGTACCGGAGCCGTATGTCCATTGAAGGTGCGCAGCAGAGTGCCATCCACGCTCCAAAATTGGATGGTGGCGTCTTCGCCGGCCGAAACCAACGCCGTTCCGTCGGGACTAAAGACCACACTGGTTACCTCGGCGCTATGTCCATTGAGGGTTTTGACCAAGGTGCCATCGGTGCGCCAAATCTTGACGCTCTGATCGATACTACCGCTGGCAAAAAACTGCCCATCGGCACTGAAAGCTACACAGTTCACTTCAGCGCTGTGTCCATCCAGGTTGGCCAGTAGGGTGCCTTCCCAACTCCAAAGTTTGACGGTCTTATCCTTACTGGCTGATACCAACAGGCTGCCGTCGGGGCTGTAGGCCACGCTGTAGACTTCGGCGGTGTGCCCAGTGAGGGTTTGCAGCCATTTGCCCTCGGCGCTCCAGATGCGAATGGTGGTGTCGGCACTGCAGGTGGCAAAGACTTGCCCATCGCACCGGTAGACTACGTTCATCACTTCCGCCCGGTGGGCCGCGATGTCTTCCAGCAAGACACCCTGGGTGTTCCACATTTTTACGGAGCAGTCGCCACCTACCGACAAAAGGGTTTGGCTGTCGGGACTGAAGACCACGGCGTTAACGCGATCATTGTGCCCGGCCAGCACCCCAGCTAGGGTGCCGTTGGCGTTCCAGAGGTTGATGGTCTTATCCCGGCAACTGGAGGCCAGGAAGCGGGCGTTGGGGCTGACGGCTACGGCAGTAATTTCATCGGTGTGCCCCGTCAGGATTCGTAGGGGGGTGCCACGAATGTTCCAAAGTTTGACCGTGGTATCACGACTGGCGGAGGCGATGGTTTTGCCGTCGGGACTGAGGGCGACATCGTGCACTACATCCCCGTGGCCGCCAAAGGTCTTGACCAGTCCGTGTTCGATATCCCAGAAGCGGATGGTGCGATCCCAACCGGAGGAGACAAAGGTGTGCCCGTCGTCACCAAAGACCACACTCCAGACCTTGTCACTGTGTCCGGAAAAGGTTTTGATTGGGCTGCCGCTGATGTCCCAAAGGCGGATGGTGCGATCGCGACTGGCGGACAGGAAGGTTTGCCCATTGGGGGAGAAGCTGACACTTTCTACAAAGCTCTCATGGCCCTTGTAGGTTTTGACGGGTACCCCCTGGGTATTCCATAAAATCATGGTGCGATCGGCACTGCCCGACAGGATCGCCTTGCCGTTGGGATGGAACGCCACGCATTGCACCCAGCGCTCGTGCCCCCCGCGCAGGGCCCGGATGGAGGCGCCATTGATTTTCCAGAGGCGCACGGTGACATCTTCACTGGCGGTGGCAATGAGCTGCCCATCGGGACTGAAACACACATCGAGCACGGGGCCCTCGTGGCCGCGCAGCACCTGGGTGGGTGTCTCGCCAAAGGCTCCGGTTTGGGGATCGCGGATCCAAATTTTGGCGGTGTTGTCCCGGCTGCCCGAGACTAGAAGGGTCCCATCGGGACTGAAGGCGATGCTGGTAACCCAATTGTTGTGGCCGATGAGGGTTTGGAGGAGCTTGCCAGTGGATTGCCAAATCTTGATGGTGCGATCGCTACTGGCGGTGGCAATGAGAGACCCATCGGGGCTGTAGCGAACCCGGTTGACCCAGAAGCCATGCCCTTCGAGGCGGTTGTATTCGTGAATGCCATAGACCACTTGCTCGAGGGCGGTGGTCGCCCGAATTTGGGTATTGGCCTTGAGGTTGACCAAAAGTTGCTCGTTGACGGTGGTGGTGAGCCGTTTGAGTTGCACCCCGCCAATCACCCCGGCAATCAGGGCTTCGATGTGGTTGTTGGAATGATACAGGGCTTCGGAGGAGATGGTTTGGGCAATGATCCGCTCGTTGATTTCGCCCATTTCGGCAATTTGCCGCTGCTGTCGCTCGGACTCGAGACTATGCTCCAATTCCTGACTCAGTTGTTCGAGGCGATCGGCATCGGCGGCCCGGGAGGCAATCAGTTGTTCCCGCTCGTGGATGACTTGAGATGCCTGGAGAAACTCCTGTTCAATTTTGGGGAGGGTGGGTTGGGATTCGGCCCATTTGAGGGCTTCAAACAGCCGCGCCCCCCGTAACAGGGCCGATGTATCCTGTTCTTCCGATCGCAACCATGCCTGGAGGGCCTCTTGGTAGGGGCAATCGCTCGTTTGGGAAAGGTGGGTTTTGTGGCGCAGCTTGATCACCACGATGGAAATGTCATCCTCGGGAACGATCCTTGCGGTAAACGCATCGACGGCACTCTTGAGTCCCAAGATGATTTCTAAAGCGCTCAAGTGGGCTAGGCTGAGGATGGCTTCCTTGAGGGGCACGCTGCCCGTCTCATCGGCGCGACCAAATTCCCGCCCGTCGGGGCTGGCGGCTTCAAAAAGTCCATCGCTGAAAAAGAAGGCGATGTCTCCTTCGTGGAAGGGTTGCTTGAGGGTGCGGTAGGTCAGAACGTCGTAACGCCCCAAGGCCATAGAGGGATTGACGATTTCTTGGACGCTTTGGCTAGCGGCGCGATAAAAATAGGGGCCGGGCATTCCGGCATTTCCTAGGGCAAACTCATAGGTTTGGAGGTCCAGGGCTCCGTAAGCCAGGGCGATTGCATCTTCGGTGCTGCTTTTGCACAGCAGTTGGTTGAGGGAAGACAGCACGGAGGTCGGATTTTGCAGCCGCCCCTGCTGGGCGTAGGCATCGAGTTGTCCCTTGAAAAGGGCAGCGTGGATGGCCCCAGCGACGGATTTACCCGAAGAATCGGCGATCGCCACTGCAAATGTGCCAGGCTGTTCGAGGAATTGATAATAGTCACCACCAAGATCGACCGCTGTCCACATTTCAGCCGCAATGTCCATGCCCGCATAGGTGGGCAAAGACTGGGGCAAGAGGCTGCGTTGCAACAATCTGCCGCTTTCTAGGTCAGGAATGAAAGCACTAGTCATGGCTCGGCGGGGGGTGGGGACATTCAGTCACATAACAGAGTGGCACGGGTTTTTCTTCCTGTGACCGAATTTTCGCCCTGGGCGGCCTTGCAGAGACGTTTTCGGACACTAGGGCGCAGGTCCACATCCGTAAAATCTGCCCCATCAAGCTTGACCCGATCCAGACTAGCTCCATAGAGGAAAGCCCCTTCCAGAATAGCATTGCTGAAATCGGCATCGTTGAGGCGGGCCGTATCCATGATGCTGTAGCTGAGATTGGCATCCCGGAAGCTGGCCCCCGTCATGTTGGCCCCAAAGAAGCTAACGCCACGGGCATCGGCACCTACAAATAGGGCATTGCGCAGGTCAGACTTGTTGAATTGGGAACCCTGGAGCACTTTGCCCGAAAAGTCTGCTCCTTCTAGCAGTTCCTTGTCGTAGGTTTCTGCTAGGGCTGCCGGGCTAAGGAGGGCACACCACAGCAGAAGTATGCCAAGTACGTAGCCGAGCCACCGCGCTCCCATGACCTCTACTCCAAATCGTTCCAAGATCATACGGTATGGGCGATCCTTTGGGCAATCTGGCGTAAAGCTTGGGCCGATGCCGATGTCGGATGGGAAAGCACGATGGGCACACCGCGATCGCCCCCTTCCCGGAGTTGGATTTCGAGGGGGATACAGCCAAGGAGGGGCACCTCCAGTTCTAGCGCGGTTTTACTGCCGCCGCCGGAGCCAAAAATGTCGTACTGGCGATCGGGCCGATCGGGTGGGATGAAATAACTCATATTTTCGACGATGCCCAGCACGGGCAGCCCAAGGTTTTGGAACATTTTTAGCCCCTTGCGCGCATCGAGGAGGGACACGTTCTGGGGAGTGGTGACGATGATTGCTCCGGCGAGGGGCACAGCCTGAACGAGGGTCAGTTGGGCGTCCCCCGTTCCGGGGGGCATATCCACAATGAGGTAGTCCAGGGTTCCCCAGGCGGCTTGGTAAAGAAACTGGCGGATCATGCCATTGAGCATGGGGCCGCGCCACGTCACGGGCTGGTCGCGTTCAATCAGAAAAGCCATGGACAGCATTTTGACGCCGTAGTTGAAGGCCGGCTTGACCACATCCTCACCGCGCTCGTTTTTGATCACCGCCACCTTAGCTAGATCCATCCCCAGCATCACTGGCACGTTGGGGCCGTAAATATCGGCATCGAGGATGCCCACTTGGAAGCCCTGATCGGCCAGACTCACGGCCAGGTTCACCGCTACGGTGGATTTGCCAACTCCCCCCTTACCACTGGAAACGGCAATGATGTGGCGCACACCCGGAACGGGCTGCCGGCTATCGGTGGGTACGGGATCGGCTACTGCGGGAGCGTTAACGCGCACCCAGACGTCCCTGATTTCGGGTAGGGCCAGAACAGTTTTTTTGCACCGATCAATCAGGCGATCGCGCTCGGTGGCGGGCACAGCGGGCAGGCTAAGGGTAAGGGCAACAATGCCGTTATCTTTAAGCTGAACTTGTTGCAGGCGATCGCCCATTAATGGCTGCAGGTGGGCGGTGATGTCAGCAACGGTGGGGGGCATAGGCTTCCTCAAAGGTAGAATTGCTCTCATTCTAGGCGGTGGCTTCTGCTATCCTGACCAGTAGCGTGATCAATAATTTTTATGGCCCATGACATCCATGTGTTGACTCCCGGCTCCAAGCTTGATGTCACCAATGCTGGTCAGTTTCGCCGCCAAGTAAGTGACTTGGTGTTAAGTAAGCCTAAGGTGCTCCTTGTTGACCTGAAAAATGTGACCTTTATGGATAGCTCCGGCCTGGGGGCTTTGGTGTCGGCCCTCAAAACGGTGCGGGCTACAGGCGGAGAGATGGCTCTAGCCTCGATTGGGGAGAACGTGCAGATGCTGTTTGACCTAACCAGCATGGGCAAGATTTTCAAAATCTACGGCGATCGCGCTGAGTTTGAAGCGACCTACGGTTCGGTGCCAGAGTAGTTGACCACCATCCGCCAGGGCTTTCTTCGCCGAGTATGGGAAATGGGCTAGGTATTCTGGCAAGTCCAACAAGCGCTTCCCTACAGCAGAACGCGGCGAATAGTACACGCAATGTTATTGGCAGCTTTTCCCTGGATGGTACCTAATTGTACCGCTTATTTTAATGACTCTTGAAAGTAGATGTGTGGTCAAAAAATCTGTTCCAAACCTATCTGTTTTCTTGGCTTCTTGCCTTTCCGCTACTTCTCTAGAGGAAATTTCATCTATTAATCCTATGACATCTTGACTTGTAAAATGGTTTCCATTATGCCTGAAAGTGACGCAATTTCTATCAGGTTCTATTTGAATAGATACAGTTCAATCGTCATCTTCAGCAATACTATCCTTCGCATTTTGCGAAAGCTCCCAACCCCAGCGACCTTGGTTATTTTCAACAGTCTTTTCCAGATCGTGTAGCCACTTGAGTATTTTATCGGCAATCGGTATTTGTCCAGCTTCTCTTCTGCCGTATTCAATCGACTGAATCATAAGCACCATGTCAATTCTGCTAAATCAATCTCAACTTCATGAGTAACACATATTTTCTGTATCGCCTACACTGCAAAACCCTTGAAGCCTCCTGGGTCTGGTCTGAGGCATTCTAGCAAAAATATTTTGGTATTAACTGACTCTGCTTTACCCCTGGGTTTTCTGAAGCTAGTTTAAGACCAAGGTGGACGGAGGGAAAAACAGATATTAACCTGCAAAGCGCCAAGTAAAGTCATATCCTTGTTGATTACAATGCAATTTTTCGAATAATGCAACAAGTAAGGTGATATTTGGCATTAGCGACCTTTTACTCATCAAAATGCAGGATAAAATCTCTAAGCTCATCCTCAAGCCTAGAGTAGATATACTCACTAACCCTGCTGTACCCCAATCCCCTTCCAAGAAGCTCTTGGATCGCGTGCGGGATGCCATTCGCGTCAAGTATTTCTCTTGCCAGACCGAAAGAACCTACGTGCAATGGATAGGACGCTTCATCCTTTTTTGCGACAAGCGCCATCCCGGCAGGATGGGTAGAGCCGAAGTCAATACCTTCCTCACGCACTTGGCAGTTGAGCAAAATGTGGCAGCATCCACCCAAAATCAAGTATTGAGCGCCATTCTTTTTTATACCGTGAAGCGTTGCAGCAACCACTCGAACTCAATCTCAATGCGGCTCGCGCCAAGCGGCCACGCTACCTGCCAACGGTGCTGATGGTTGATGAGGTGCACGCTATCTTATCGTACATGGATGGGTTGGTCGGCTAGTGACGCAGCTACTCTACGGCAACGGTTTGCATCTTAGTCAGGAACTTGAACCTAGCTATGGAGCATTTCTTTGCCTTTTGCCTTGAATCGCAAGTAGCCTAACATCTCACAGGTGTGGCCTTGACAGTTGGTGTGTCTTGGCGATCGCACTTCTCAACACCCCCATCCAGCACGAATACCGAGCTGTCACCATCGAAGCATGAGGCTAGGTGAACGAGGTGCACGCAGTCCTTTGGCTGTAAAATTGTCTATCGGGTTAGGACGATTTTGGTTGCGACTCCGCTCAGCCAACTGCGATGGGTTTGTCTTAGATAGCCCGTAAATAGCCCGTCTACTCTAGGCATCCTTTAGGCAAGATTTCTTGCATTTCCCGGGGCTTCATTCTAGGGTTGTGGAGTAATGATTTTTAGTGCGCCGCTGGCGTTTAGGTCTTTGCCCCTTCCCCATCCCTTGCCATGAAAGTTGCTGTCCACAATCCCTTCCGTTGTTTTGGGCCCCAAACGCGGAATCACAACGGCTATAACTATCAGTTTTTGCGGCAGTTTCGACCAATTTTGTATTGCCCCGAATGGCAAGTGCGCCTCAATGCAGGTGGGACGCTACGGGAGTTTTTGCGCTCCCTGAAAACAGCGGCACGGGGGCGTTTTGGTTGGGAGCGGAGCCGCGGACTTTCGCCGCTCCTGCGGGATTGCGGCTTGAGCCCGGAGGAGTTTGACTATGCTTTCTCGGTGGCGGAATTGCGACGCAAAGCCGATGTTTTGATCTGCTTCAATGGCTATCCCTACCGAGAGGGTAATGTTCCGGTGAAGGAATTTGCGGGACTCAAAATTTACCATGCCTACGAATACGTTTTCCGGGCAACGGAGTCCTATCGCAGCCTCACGGAGCAGGGGGTGGATTATGTCATGGGCTACACGCGGCACGATCGCCACTGTCCTTTTTTTCAAAAGTTTTACCCAGGCTTCACCGATCGGGTGGTAGCGGTACCCTTCGGCTTTGGCGAGCGGTTTCAGGTGCAGGTTCCCTTTGGCGATCGCACCGCTAAAGTTGTGGCGCTGGGGGCGGTGAATCCGGTGAACGATCCCACGGTGGCTGACCCGGCAGAACTGCAGGACTATGTGACGTTCTACGCCGATCGGTTTTGGACGCACCAGTGGCGGCGCTTGTTGGTGGAGCATGAGGACACCCTAGCTGAGGTAATGGATTCCCAGTTGCCCCACTATCCCAAAACCAAGGACTACGCCTACGATGCGGTGGCCCTGCTGAATCGCTATGCCCTGTTTGCCAACGATGAGGGGTTGATGCAGTTTCCGCCGGCCCGCACCTACGAAGGCACCGCCGCTGGGGCGGTGATGGTCAGTTCCGATCACCCCTGCTACGGGGAGTTGGGCTTTCAGGATGGGGTGAATTGCATCATGCATCGCCGGCACGATGTGGCGGATTTTCGGGAGAAGGTGCAGTTTTATCTCCAGCGCCCGGAGCAATTGGCGGCGATCGCAGCGGCTAGCGTGACTATGGTGCGGGAACGCTACAGCCATGCAGCGGTGGCACGGCAACTCCACAGCGATATCGCCCAAATCTATGAACGAGGGCACTAGGCGATCGCCCTGGGGGCGCACCCTTGGGGCAGTGGTGGCCATGGTGGCATCCTTGGCGGCGGTGGAGATCTCCCAAGTGTCGCGGCGCGCTGCGCCGTCGGTATTCCCCCGTCCTGCGGCCGCGACTTCCCTAGGAACGCGCCTGCTGCAACAGGTGCAGTCCTGCGCCCGGCGGCAACTGCTATCCCAACCAAAGGCGCTGGCCCAGGATTTTTGGGGGGCAACCCAGCGGGTCTCCCTGGTTTGCTTCATGGAAGAGGTGGTTTTAGACCCAGCGGGCATTGTGCGTGAGGACGTGGAGATGCGCCTCCAAGCGGTGATCGCTGCTTCTGGAGTGGCAGTTCCCCTGCCCGCGGCCCGGGGGGTGGGGCGGGTGGCCCTCCGTCTCGTCTCGGGAAGTGGGTTGTTTACAGTGCCCGTGCGGATCGGGGCGCGGACGTTGCCTTTTTTATTGGATACGGGAGCCTCATCGACAATTTTGACCCTGGGAACGGCGCGCGCTCTGGGGGTGCCGGGAACGCCTTTTCCCAGTGAGGTGCTGCGCTATTTCGTGGTGGGGCAAAACTGTGATCGCGTGGCAGCGGAACTAGTGGCGATTCCCGAGGTGGCGGTGGGGCGATCGCAGGTGGTCGGGCTGCGGGGGATGGCGTTGTCGCCCGTGGGCTTACCGGGTGGTGGGGTCTTAGGAATGGATTTTTTGGCCAATTACGATGTTCTCCTCAACCCTAGAAGCCGTGATTTGGTCCTGATGGCGCGATCGCCCTTTCCCCAGGATGGCATTGACCTTAGGGGCAAGCTGGGGGTGATGACCGCTCCGGTGTCGGTCAATGGTCGTCCGGCCGCGCCCTTTCTGCTGGATACGGGTGCCAGCGTGATGGTTGTTTCCCGCCGCTATGCCGAAGCCCTTGGTTTGCCCCTGGAACAGGCGGAACCCGTGGCGGTGCGCGGCTTTTGCGGCATGGAAAAGGCCCTAAAAACCCGGTTGCAAACCGTGGCCCTGGGGGGGTGGGTACGCCAAAACCTGGAAGTGGTGGTCTTGGAGGGAAACTTGCTAGCCATGTTGGGGGTGGATGGCATCGTCGGGCAGAATTTCCTCAGCCAGTTCGTGCAGCATTGGCGGTTCGGCGATCGCCTCGGGCTGGGATTTCCCCAAACGGGTCATTTGGTCTTGGTACCGGTGGACTGAGGCTTCTAGGTGGGCGAGAAGTTGGGTTTCCGACCAGTGGGCATAGCCCGCCGCCAGGACTAGGGCAGCTCCCAAACCGACACCTTCCTTGACGAAGCCCTGGGCATAGGCCCGGAGTGCGGGATGGCGTGCCCCGCCGAAAGTGCAGGTTGCGGCCAGCAGGGGTGGGGCATCAATCAATTCCCCAAGGGTAATAATGGCAGCACTGGCATCTTGGATCACCCAGGGGGTAGTGGCGATCGCCATTCTGTGGGGGTGCCAGGGCCATCCTTCGGCCCCGGCCCAGGCCCGCGCTAGGGCATAAACCGCCAGCATTTGACAGCCACCGCCCAACAGCACTCCGCCATGGTGGCTGGCAGCTAAGGCCATGGCCGCAGCGACCACCTGCATCGGATCTCCCACGGCAGCCACAACTTCCCAGGGCAGGGCTTCTGGCGACAGATGCTCCAGACCCCGGCGCACTAGGGCCGTTTTTAGGTTCACAGGGCCGTGGCAATGGGAACTGCCGATCATGCCATCAACGTGGTAGCCCAGCCCGGTCAACACAGCTTGGGCGGTGGTGGTGCCGCCTACAACACACTCGCCGAGAATGAGATAATTTCGCCCGCGGGCTAAGGTCTCGCCCCAGCGCCAACCCTGCTGCCACAGCGATCGCACCACCCGAGCGGCCAAGGCCTGCCCCGTAGAAACACATCGGGCCGGAGTATCCCCCAAAGGCACCGTAGACACCCTAGGCATCAGGGGTAGCCCGCTATTCAAGAGCACTGGGGTAATGCCCAAGGGGGTTATGAGACCGTGGGTAAGCACCGCTGGTGAAATACCCGCCGCCAAGGTAGGTAGGGGTGTAAAGGGAGCGTAGCCATAGGTTAAAACCTCCCCATCGGCGATCGCAGTTCTCAGGCGATCCGCTGCGGTTTGCCCGGCGGCCGATATCCCCGGCACCAAAGCTGTTTCCGTAAACCCCAGAATGCAGGCAAATCCCGGTCTGTGCCCTATGTAGTGGTGCAGCCAGCGATCGCCCCATGGCTTCTGGGTGCAAACTTCTATGGAAACTGCCGTGCCCACAGCTAGGCTTGCCGCCGACAGCGTTCGCTGCAATATTTGACTTCCTCCCAGCAGCGCTCCCACTTTTTACGCCAAGTGAACGGGCGACCGCACACCACACAAATTTTGCTCGGCAGCGATGATTTGTTGCCCTTAAAACCCCTATTTCCGTTTTCGTCCCTGCGACCCATAGCATCAATGGTTGATGGAAGTAATTTCTCCATACTAATGGGACTAATGGAGCGTATAACCGATTATACTAACCCCATTGTCCTATCCCGATGCTCCATCCAGCAGTTGGTCAGTCCACTACGTCGATTTGGGGCTCCAGCGATGCCAAGGTTTGGAACAGGGCGCCCATCGTGGTTTCTTTGCCAGCGAAGAACTCGTCCGGCCCACCGTCATTCAGGAGGAGGAAGGGTGGCTCGTAGAGGGCGGAGGGTTCCATGATGCTGCGTGCGGTGAGTTGCTCCACAATCATTTCGATGAAACGAATTTGCTTGGGCGTGAGGCTGCGATCACGCTTGCAGCCATAATCGTGGCGTTTTTTAGGGCATCAACGAGGTTTTGAGGTTTGGCTTTCGCCTTTAGAACCCCAACTGTGAGGTTTGAAATCTCAACCGCGACTTTTTTCAGAGCGCCGCATCATCTCAGGAAGTGTCTGTCCTGAACAAGACCTAAAAACCCATCCCAACCCAGTGTGCTCGGCGCAACCGTTTATGACCATTGACTTTGGGATGTTATCTTGCACCATGAATAGTAAAATGCTGTCAACGGGTAATATCTAGCTTTTTGCAAGATATTATTCAAAACGTTGCGTTCTCCTTCAAGTTATAAGATAATCATATCATGAAGAATATTATTCAGCAATTTGCAGATTAATACCTAGTTATCTCTACAAGAATAGGCGACAGTATACATCACTGCTATAGTTGTTAAAAAGTCTGTATCTTCCCATGAACCCCTTGAAAAACTTTGAGCAAACTTCGGTGGTACTTAATCGCTACCTAGTAAGACACCTAGAGGAAAGAGATCTCACAATTCATGAGTATCAATGCCGTTTTACTCAAACCCCACAACAAGGTGATGAACAAAGAACAATTTCCAGCATTTGTTACAAACTAGGAGTCCCCGCGGCTAGATTGGGCAGTCGAATCATCACTAGAGTAGATGTTAGTCCTTCAAAAATGAGGAGTGATGATTGGGAGTTATTTAAGATAGCCACTAGAAAGTTAGATTGTGGCAATACATATGAAAGAAAAGCTCTAGAAACCTTTGAACGTAAAGCATTAGAGCAAGGATTAAAAAAGTCATTTAATAAAACTGAGATTGAAAGAGCCTCGGAAGGTGGACTGATTTGGTGGATTACAGGTCATCAGGGTGCAGAGCAGTGGGGAGATGGTTGGGAAGTCCACAGAGGGAGAAGAATAGATGTCGTTATCAATTCAGATGGCAACCTTCACCTAGAAATCGATATACATCATCGCTTTTATACGCCTTGGACACTGCATCAATGGCTAGAAGAGTATCCTGATATACCTATCAGTTATGTAAGGAACACATATAAAGATAAAAACAATAATTACATCAACTGGCAGTACGAAGAAGTTTCTGATCAATTACCACAACAAGTCATATTAGAAGGATTGGATGTCAGCCTTGCGGATTGCCACCGTAAAAATGGAGCTACTGACGCAGAAATAAATAATTCTCGTGTGGTGCTTGTTAAAAGAGCAAATGACTGGAAAGCAAAGCCTGTAGCACATCTATCTCAGAGGCTATCACCAAGCTTAACAATGGAAATGCTGGCAAGCATTGCTGAAAACGGAGAAGAAAATGAAAAAATCAAAGAAGTTTTTGGGTTTATCAGAAAAAGTTTAGATGTTCGTCTAAAAGAATCTAAAAGTACAGCGCAGATAATTCTAAAGAAACTTTATGGAATTTCCAGCGAAGCTGAATCCTTAAGGGTAGATGGATATATTTTACCACCAGCCAAATTACTGGCATTTAAAGATCAGGCAGTAGATAAGGTTGCTAAAGTCCGATACAAGGGATGTGCCAGAGTAGGTGAAACAAAGTTTGGCTGTCTCAATCTTTACAATGAAAAGCACCAATATCCCGAAGAAGTGCGTAAATGCTTGCTAGAAATAGCTAAGAATACGAGTACAGAGATAGAAATAGATTCATATCAAACACATCAGGATTTACCTGAGAGTGAACTAGACCAACAAATGTTTTGGCAAAACTGGTCTGATCAAGGTATCAAAACAATTTTAGTAGTCATGGATTGGTCGCCCAACGAATGCAAACAGAAAATTCGAGTTCAAGCTCTTCAAGCGGGAATAGCCACTCAGTTTATTGTGCCTAAGCCAAAAGCCGATCAGTATAAAGCCTTAAATGTTGTTTTGGGACTCTTGTGTAAAGCTGGTTGGCAACCCATACGCCTAGAACCTTTGGATCACCCTGAGTGTGCTGATCTAATTATTGGTTTTGATACAGGAACCAATCGAGAGCTTTACTATGGTACTTCTGCATTTGCAGTCCTTGCCGATGGACAAAGCCTAGGTTGGGAGTTGCCAGATGTGCAAAGAGGAGAAAGCTTTTCTGGGAAAGCGATTTGGCAAACGGTATCCAAGCTGGTTCTTAAATTTCATCACAGTTGCAAGCGTTACCCCAGAAGACTACTTTTGATGAGAGATGGATTAGTTCAGGAAGGAGAATTTCAACAAACGATAGAAGAGCTTGCAAAGAAAAATATAGCTGTTGATGTTGTTGGAGTACGCAAAAGTGGAGCTGGAAGAATGGGAAGACAGATTACCCAAGAAAGCGGCGGAACAGCTTACCGTGATGCGAAAATAGGTACTGTTGTTTTCACTCCAAAAGAGAAGTCATTTACTTTGGTGACAAGTCAGCCAATTAACCAGACTGTTGGCAGTGTAAGACCTCTTCGGGTAGTTCATGAATACGGCGACACATCTCTGGAGATGCTAGCTCTGCAAACTTATCATCTATCTCAGTTGCACCCTGCTAGTGGGTTTCGGTCTTGTCGATTGCCTTGGGTTTTACATCTTGCGGACAGAAGTAGTAAAGAGTTTCAACGAATCGGGCAAATCAGTATTTTGCAAAATATCAGCCGCGAGAAATTGATTGCTGTCTAAAAAACAGTAGAGATAACAAATCACTGCACCCGACCGTATGCTAAATTATCTTCATTACCCAAAGTTAATTACGGCGGGTGAGTTCAACCGTTATCCTACACATCCGACCTGCGGTGAGTGATGGGTATCACTTATTTGGGTACTGAATCTGATATGGCAGGGCAGCTGAGAGAATTTATGAAAGCATGGCAGGAAAACTTTGAGGAAAATAACCAATGAAAAAGCATTTCCTATTCATGCAAGTGTTTTCGAATTAAAAAAGATATGCATATCGACATTATTCCTTAGGTCGTAATCGATTATTTTGAGAATGATACCAATAACGGCTTATTTTGCAGCACTGCAATGCGTGACTGGGTGGAAATCTTCAAGCCTTGAGACTCAACACTGGTGACTGTAATGTAGTGTCCCGATTCCTCAGGCTGGCTACTTTAACGCCCCCAAGCTGACCCGGTCACCAACCAGACTACCGATCGCACGCCATCCCGCAGGGTTTTGATGGGCTCTTCCCGCCTTATGGGTGAGGGTACGGTAAGGGGTTCCATCCGAATCCCCCGGCTCCCCAACACAATGCTGCCAATGGTACGCGCCCGGGGCATGTGAAATTCATCCGTAATCACATACACCGATGTTGCTTGGAATTTCTCTAGGGTTTCGAGGGCGGTGGTGAAATTGGTGACCGTATCGGTGGCGCGGTAGTCGAGGATCAGGCGATCGCGCGCTACCCCAGCCTCGGCAAACACCGACAGGGTATAGTCCCGTGGGCTCCCCGAGGACACAATGACCGGTAGATGGGGATGCTGGCGGGCAAACTCGGCGGCAAAGCGCTCCCGTCCCGGCGCTCCACCTAAGACCAAAATGGCTTCCCGCTGGGGCAAACCCCAGCCCCAAAAAGGCAGACCGCGGAACATAAAACCCATAGCCGTAGCTCCCGAAAGGGCCAGCAAAGATGTGCAGGAAAAGATACGTTTGGAGCGATCACGCTGAAATAGAGCCATGGAACCAATTTCTCAGTCAGGTTTGGGAGCATCTTAGCGAATGGGACGCCCTACGCAAAGGCCTGTCGCCCGCGTTTTACTCCCCGTTGACCGCGCCGTGGCAGAGGCTGCACCGGAGCCGCTAGTTCTGATAGGTGAATCTTGCGCTCAATTCCCGTCAGCCCGTTGACTTGGTAGACGATCGCCGAATCGAGATTGAGGGCCGTCAGCCAACCACTGCGGGGATGGTAGGCCCCCGTCTCAATACCAATCCAACCCGTACCCACGGCAATCTGTCCGGGATGCACCTGGGGAAAGGCAAAGGTGACGGTGTGTCCGGTGATGATGATTTTGTTGGCAAAAAATGGGCGATCGCTGGCATGGAACTCTTCGCGAATCCAGCAAAAATGGGCCGCCGTTTGATCCTGCAACTCAAGATCGGGGTGCACCCCGGCATGGACAAGAAACACATCCCCAAGGTCAAGGTAAAGGGGAAGTTGCCGCAACCAATCCAAGTGGGCAGCGGGCATGCCGCCGGGGCCATAGCTTTCCAGGGTGTTGGTGCCGCCGTTCACCAGCCATGTGTGCCAGGCACTTGAATCAATCTGCCGGCTGTGGGCCAAAAGGCACATTTCTTCGTGGTTGCCCCGCAAGCAGGTGTGTCCCTGCGCCATGACCCAATCCACAACCGCCGCACTTTGGGGTCCACGGTCAATCAAGTCACCCAGAAAGTAAAGGCGATCGCCCGACGACAACCCCATGAGCTGCACCAACTGCATCAACGCATCGTAGTGACCATGGACATCGCCAATTGCAAACCGATTCACCGTATCTTCCCCCATTAACTCAAGGCGAAATGTTTTTCGAGTGCTGGGCAACAAACTAATCCCGGCCTAGTGACTGGATTTGTGGGGGGAAAGTTCAAGCCGTACTCTATAATTTGCGTCATTGTTTGCTCGATAAGCTAAGTATACGGCGGAAATGAGAAGTGGCTTCATTGCGATCGACAAACCTGCCGGTATTACCTCCCACGATTGCGTAGCCCGCATACGAAAGCAGCTTGGCGGTAAGGGGATTAAAGTCGGGCACAGCGGCACCCTCGACCCCATGGCTACGGGCGTTTTGGTGGTGGCTGTGGGTAAGGCCACGCGCCTTTTAGGATGTCTGCAAAATAAAAAAATTTACCAAGGCACCATCCGCTTTGGGATTACTACCGACACGGACGACGTTACCGGTCAGATTGTGCGCCAAGTACCGGTGAGTGATCTTGTTCCTGAGCAGGTTTTGCCATGGCAATCCCATTTTGTTGGCGCTATTCTTCAGCGTCCCCCGATGGTAAGTGCCCTGCGACAGGGTGGAAAACGGCTCTATGAGCTGGCTCGGGAAGGCGAAACGGTGGAGGTGCCAGAACGAGAAGTTTTGGTAGATCGTCTTGAAGTGCTGGGCTGGCGCACCGAACCCCACTGGGAACTCGATGTGGAAATCCACTGTGCCGGGGGCACCTACATTCGGTCTATTGCTAGGGATTGGGGGGCAAAGCTCGGCTGCGGCGGCACCCTTGCGGCGCTGCGCCGGACAATGAACAGCGGTTTTTACGTCAAGGATGCCGTACTCCTCGATCACGTCACCAAAGACACAGAGTTGCTGCCCCTCCACGTTCCCCTTTTAGTGGCGGGAAACTGCTATCCGGCCGTGCGAGTATCTGCCGCGGGTGCAAAAAAATGGCTCCAAGGACAAGCTCTGGCTACGGATGAATTTGTAGATGTGCCCTCTCCCTGCGGCAAACCCAGAAACGATCTTTACCTGGTTTTTGACGAAAACAATCACCTGCTCGGTGCTGGGCGGTACTGCGGCGGCATTATTCCATCTATGGTGCTTACGAACTGCGGCGACGGCTAAATTCGCGCATCGGCTCGCGGGGATTCCAGATGCCGCGTTCGAGGATGCGGGCCTCGGCTTGGGCGCGGCGAAAGCGCTCCTGGTATTTGCCATTGGCGGGAGTATTGTCGGCGGCTACCAATCCTTCGCGCAACAGAATTTCGTTGATCAGTTGGTTGCCATCCCACAGATAGACTAAGAGGCGATCGCGATCGTCTCGGTCAGCACCCGCCTCAAGGGTGACAATTTTGCGTTCCCTTGGGGCTACGAGTTCCTCCAAGCGACGGGCGGCAGCTTCTCCCCAGGGGCGTTGATCGCGCCAGGGTGCCCGCACCCCTTCGAGAATGAGGCGCTTTTCCGGCTGGAGCAGGTTGCTGGCCGGGGCTCCGGATAGGGTCGCGCCGTTGATGACTTTGCTGATTACCCATGGTTCGCCGGCAGGCGCAGGGGATTGCCCCATAGCGCGCAGCCCTAGATTAGCTCCAGCGAGCACAATCACCAGAAGCAGGACAAAGAAAATGCGACGACGGGTAGCGGCTGGCATTAATAGAACCTCGTGACGCTACCCACCATAGCGCAAAAGTTTTAGGCCGAGCGACCTGGAGGATCGAATCGGTTGACGTAGGCGGCGACCCCGATCATCGGTAGGCTCACCAGCAGACAGATCAGCCACTGATCGAGGTTCATCGGCGCAGTTTCAAAGATCTGATTGATGAAGCTGGAATTGCTAAACACAATCTGGAACACGATCGCCAGGATAATTCCCCCCAGCACTGCGGGGGCGTCGGCCAGCTTCTGATTTTCGCCACTGCCAAACCGAGACATCAGCGAAGGCAAAAGTTGACTGATGCTAAGGAGGTAGAAGATGCGCCCAAAAACCAACGCCTGAATGGCCATTGTCCGCGCCAGTTCTGGGCTGCCCCAGGTGGTCTGCCGCACCCATTCAAACATGCCAAAGATCAACGTCCAGTTATAGAGGGACACCGCTAGGATGCGCTTGAGGCGGTTGACGGTCAAAAAGGGCTCATCGGCGGGGCGTGGAGGCTGCTTCATCACATCGGGGGAGCTGGGCTCCAGGGAAAGGGGCACGGTCATGGCGATGGAGTTCAGCATGTTCAGCCAGAGAATTTGGAGGGACAGAATGGGCAACTCGCGTCCTAGGAGGGTACTGATCAAAATGGTCATGGATTCCCCGCCATTGACAGGCAGGATGAAGGAAATGGCCTTGACCAGGTTCTTGTAGACGGAGCGCCCCTCTTCGATCGCCGCTGCAATGGAGGCAAAGTTATCGTCCGTAAGGATGGCATCCGCCGCTTCCTTGGACACCTCCGTCCCGCTGCCCATGGCAATACCAATGTCGGACTGCTTGAGGGCTGGGGCATCATTGACGCCGTCCCCAGTCATGGCCACGATCTCCCCCTGCTTCTGGAGGGCTTCAACGATGCGTAGCTTTTGCTCCGGGGCCACGCGGGCAAAGACCGAGCCTTGCACGGCGGCTTCCTGGAGCTGCTCGGGGGTCATTTTGGCCAGTTCGGCACCGGTGTAGGCGGCGGTTTGGCGACTCTTGCGGATGCCCATGCGTTTGGCGATCGCCTTGGCCGTAACAATATGATCGCCAGTGATCATCTTTACCTTCACACCGGCCTGCTGACAGGCATAGACCGCGGCGATCGCCTCCGGACGGGGCGGATCGATCGAACCCTGCAACCCGAGAAAGACCACCCCATCCTGCACATCATCGCGATCGAGGGTGGTTTGGGTCGCCGCAAATTCCTTGTAGCCAAAGGCCAAAACTCGCAACCCCTTTTTAGCCATGGCATCGACGTGCTCGAGTACCGCTTCGCGATCCTGTGGAGCAGAACAGCGGGCCAGAATCGCCTCGGCGGAACCCTTGAGGTAGGCAACAATGCTGCCGGTCGCAGTACGGTGCAGGGTCGCCATGTACTGAAACTCCGACTCAAAGGGAATACTATCTAGCCGTTCTTGCTGTGCCGCCTCAGCCATAACCGCCGCCCCGCCCTTGTGAGCGGAAACCAAAAGGGCCGCTTCGGTGGGATCGCCAAGCACCTTCACCTTGCCATTCCCCTGGGGTTCGAGCTGGGTGTCGTTGCAGAGCAAGCCCGCTATCAGACAGCTTTTAAGGGTTGGGTACGATTCTGCCCCAATGGCTGTGCCTCCGAGGAGAATTTCGCCCTCGGTTTCGTAGCCGCCGCCCGTGATCTCGTAGTGGTGGGTGCCGTCCCAAATCTCCTGCACGGTCATTTCATTTTGGGTGAGGGTGCCCGTTTTATCGGAACACACCACAGTCGCACTGCCCAGGGTCTCGACGGCCGGCAGTTTGCGGATAATGGCATTGCGGTTGGCCATCCGCCGTACGCCGATCGCCAGAGTCACAGTGATCACCGCCGGCAGCCCCTCAGGAATGGCACCAACAGTTAAAGCGACCGCTGCTTCCAGGGCATTCTTAAAGTTGCGTTGCCCCAGACCAATGGCAAAGGTCATCGTAGCGGCAAAGAGCACAAACAACAGCCAGTTTTGGCTAAATTGATTGAACTTGCGCGTGAGGGGGGTTATGAGGTCAAGGTGCCGGTTCATCAACTGGGAAATTTTGCCCGTTTCCGTAGCTGTGCCCGTGGCCACCACCACGCCGGTTCCTTGCCCGAAGGTGACAAACCCACCAGCGTAGGCCATGTTTTCCCGCTCGGCGAGGGGGGCTTCCACTTCCATGGGTGCGAGGTGCTTCTCGACGGCTACCGACTCCCCCGTAAGGGCGGATTCGTTAATTTGCAGCTCGCGAATCTGGCAGAGCCGCATGTCAGCCGGCACCTTATCTCCAGAAACCAAGATTACGACATCTCCGGGCACTAATTCCGTCGAAGAGATGCGCTGCCTTACGCCATCGCGGATTACGTTGGCCTCGGTGGTGACGCTTTGGGCCAGGGCGGCGATCGCACTTTCGGCCCGCGACTCCTGGAGATAGCCAATGATGGCGTTGGTGGTAGTTACGCCCCAGATGACCCCGGCATTGATGAATTCGCCAAGAAAAGCCTTGATTGCCCCGGCGGCAATGAGGATGTAGAGCAGGGGTTGGTTAAATTGCTCTAAAAACTTCAAAAAAGTTGGTTTTTCCTGCTTCTCCGGGAGGGTATTGGTGCCGAAGCGGCGGCGACGTTCCTCCACCTCAAGGGGGGGCAAACCCTTCTCCAGGGAAACCCGTTGCATCTGCAAAAAGTCCTCAAGTTCTAGGGCGTGCCAAGCGATGTTTTGCGATTGCTGTTCCATAGTTGAGATAGGGAATGGGAATAGAAAGAACGATAAGAGAGGCGATCACCACCTAGGCGCTGACAAAAGGTTCGGATGGTGCAGAAACTTTTGCTAGGGCAATTTCTAGGGCTTGTTGGCGGCTATCAAGCCAGGATTCGGAGGGCAAAATTCGGTCAAGTCCCAACTTTTCGAGACGCTCGCGCACCCTTCCATTGGCTCCGGCAATCAGAACCTCCAAGCCGCGATCGCGGGTATCGCAAATGGCATTTTCAATGGCTAGGGAGGCGGTCACGCCGAGCTTAGGCACGTCATGGAGGTCAAAAATCACCACCTGGGCCTGCCGTTGGGCATTGACCACAGCCGCATGCTCCCGGGCGATCGCCTTGGCTACCCCAAAAATCATCGGGCCGCTGAGGTAAAACAACAGCACACTGCCATTGCCCCGGTCTAGGAGTTCGCGCTCGGCAGCGGTAGTCGGGATGCTATCGTCCGCATCTCCGATGGCCCGCACATTTTCAGATTGCAGTTGCGAGAGCGTCTCGATGGTCAGGATGTTCGAGACAAAAACGCCCACACCCACTGCCACAATCAAATCCAGGAATACCGTCAATCCCATAACGCCGTACATGATGAATGCCCCCTTGCGGGAAACCACATGGGCCCGTTTGAGAAAACTCCAATCCAAAATATCGATCCCCACCTTGAGGGCAATACCCGCCAGGACTGCCATGGGAATACTCTTAGCCAGGGGGGCGGCAAACAACACCACCATCAGCAAAACCAAAGCCCGCACCAAGCCCGAAACCGCCGTTTTGGCCCCAGTTTGGATATTCACCACCGTGCCCATGGTGGCCCCTGCCCCAGGTAGTCCACCGCACAGCCCGGAGACGAGGTTGGCAATGCCCTGACCGATCAATTCCTGATCGGAGTTGTGCTCCGTTCGGGTCAAGCTATCGGCAATTACAGCCGTCAGCAGCGTGTCGATACAGCCCAACAACCCCAACACCAAGCCATCGAGCACCACCGTGGCAAATTGCACCGGCGTAAACACCGGCAGACGCAACGTGGGGAGCCCCATGGGAATCTCGCCAATGCGCCAAATGTCTGCGTCGGGAAATAGCAGCAGCGAAACCACGGTGCCCACCACCAATGCCAGCAACTGAGGGGGCAAAAAGCGCTTCAGTCGCGAAGGCACCGCGAAGATCGAAGCAATAGACAAAACCCCCAGACCCAATTCCACCGGATCCAGGCTCTGCACCAAATTGGGCAAAGCACCCAAGGTTCCTAAAACTCCCCCCTTGGGGCTTGACTGTCCTAGGAGGGGCGCAATTTGCAACAAAATCAGAATGACGCCAATGCCCGACATGAACCCGGAGATGACGCTGTAGGGCATTAGGGTAATGTATTTACCCAGTTTGAACATGCCACCGAGGACTTGCACGACTCCCGCCAACATCACCGTGGTAAAAGCCATGGCCAGACCATTTTCCGGGTCAGCCGCGGTCAACGAAGCCACGATCGCCGTAAAGACCACCGTCATCGGCCCCGTCGGCTCAGAAATGAGTGTAGGCGTTCCTCCCAGCAGCGCGGCGAAAAAACCAACGCAAATCGCACCATACAGTCCCACAACGGGCCCGTTGGGAACTCCCGAGGCCACACCAAAGGCGAGGGCCAGGGGGAGGGAAACAATGGCTGTGGTAACGCCACCAAAAACGTCCCCCCGGAGATTGCGGAGGTGCAAGAGATTAAACGGATAGAACTTGCCTACGGTTGTCATGAATTTCTATGTCTAATAAAAATAGTCTGAGTGGTGAACTTTGGATGGCAAGGAAAACACGATTGCATCAAGTCTATGCTATTTATGTTTTAAATTCAATAAAATCTATGATAATTGCGCCCACGGGCTGCTCCTAACTAAGCGTCATCCAATTCCCCCCCTTGGGCTAGGATTAAAAGCATGTGTTTCGAAACAAAGGTTATGGAACTGAGCTTGGTGGAACGGCGGGTTTGGGGAGCCAGAATGCTGTTGGGGGCGTTGGTGCTTCTGGCGGTGCTCTGGGGGCTGGCGGCCCCGGTGCAGGCGGCTGAGGACTATACCGATGTGTATCGCCAACGGGTACAAGTACTGCGCGATCGCCTGGAAACGCTGCAAACCTACGTCAATGCCGAAAATTGGACTACCATTCGCACTTATATCCATGGCCCCCTCGGTGAAGTGCGCCGGGACGTGGCCTACATTACCCGTAGCCTTGATGCCAAGCAACGCAAGCAAGCCAAGGAAATCGCCGATCGCCTGTTTGCCGATCTCGTGAAGCTAGATTTTGCGGCCCGGGACCAAAATCGCCCAGCCACCGAGGAAACCTACAACGCCACACGGCAAGAATTCGACCGGCTGCTATCCCTCGTTCCCTAGCGCGGCCTATGCATCGCCCCATTTACCTCGACCTCCATGCCACCACCGCGACCGATCCCAGGGTGCTAGCGGCAATGCTGCCCTACTTTGGGGAGTCCTACGGCAATCCGGCCAGTCAGGGCCATGGTTTTGGCTGGGAGGCAGCAGCGGCGGTAAACCAGGCTCGAGAGCAGCTAGCAGCGGCTATCAACGCCACCCCGGAGGAGCTGATTTTCACTAGTGGGGCAACCGAAGCCAACAACTTAGCGATCAAGGGAGTGGCAGAATCCTATCCCCATCGCCGCCACCTGATCGCGGTGCAAACAGAGCACAGCGCAGTGCTGGGGCCCTGCCGCTACCTAGAATCCTTGGGTTGGGCAGTTACCTACATGCCCGTTCGGGAAAACGGCCTGCTGGATCTCAACGTGCTGCGGGCGGCAATCCGTGCCGATACCCTGTTGATTTCGGTCATGGCGGCCAATAACGAGATTGGAGTGCTGCAACCCCTAGCCGAAATTGGGGCGATCGCCCACCACCACGGCATTTTATTCCACACCGATGCGGCCCAAGCCCTTGGCAAAATTCCCCTCGATGTGGACGCCATGCAGGTTGACCTGATGTCCCTAACCGCCCATAAGGTCTACGGCCCCAAGGGTATCGGTGCCCTCTACGTGCGCCGCCGCTCGCCCCGGGTGATCCTAGTGCCCCAACTTCACGGCGGTGGCCAAGAGCGCGGCCTGCGTCCCGGAACCCTAGCCACACCCCTGATTGTCGGCTTTGGAACGGCGATCGCCCTTGCCCTAGCCGAGCGGCAAGCGGAGTTAGGGCGCATCGCTACTTTGCGGGATCACCTTTGGCAGCATTTGGCTTCCATGCCAGGCATTGAGCGCCACGGCGACCCCGTGCAGGTTTTACCCCATACGCTCAACGTCAGCTTTCCCCCGGCGATCGCCGTCTCTGTACAGTCCCAACTGCGCGGGCGCGTAGCCTACTCCCACGCCTCTGCCTGTAGTAGCGGCAATCCCCAACCTTCCCACGTGCTGCGGGCCCTAGGTGTTCCTGCCGAACGGGCGATCGCCGCCTTTCGATTTGGTATCGGTCGCTACACCACCCCAACGGAAATCGATACCGTAGGCACACTGATCCGCGGCGCGGTTCTATCCCATGCCTAGCTATCAGCCCTGCGCCCACTGCGGCTTCTATGCCCATTCCCCCTACTTGGTGTGTGCCGTGCACCCCCACGGGCCCGAAGTTTTGCCCTGCCCTGAATTTGAGTCCGCTGAACTATGGCAACCGGAGAGCCCCAACGATTTCGACGTTCTTGCGGATTGGTTCTGGCACCCCCTATTTACGGGCTGCTGTCCCGAGTGTCACACGCCCTTCTCCCGCTTTAAGCTGCCACCCTTGCAGTGGCGCTGCCGTATCTGCGGTTGGGAGGATGACACCTTTACCGATGCCTAGAACGGTCTGGCGCTTCTAAAAGAGACGATTGGCAGTGCTGGTGTCGATCGCCGTAAAAAATACCCAGGACAGCACAAAATTGCTGACAAAAATGGCCAGCAAACAGGTAACCACCGCCGTGGTGGTCGATTCACCCACTCCCTTGGCCCCGCCCGTAGTAGTCAAACCCCAGTTAGTGCCAATCACAGCAATCAGTCCACCAAAAATACTAGATTTGAATAGAGCCGATACCAAATCCCAGGGCTGCAAAAAAGTGCGCACCGAATCGAGAAACATTCCCTGGGGAATGCCGTAGAGATTTTGGGAAATCAGCATGCCGCCAAACATACCCGTAATCAGGGACAGCACCGTCAGCACCGGCATCATCAGCACGCAGGCCAGCAGGCGGGGCGTTGCCAAGTAATCCACCGGATCGGTTCTCAGCACGTAAAGCGCGTCGATCTGCTCCGTAACGCGCATGGTGCCAATTTCGGCAGCAAAGGCCGAGCCAACCCTCCCAGCAATGATCACCCCCGTCAGCACCGGCGATAGCTCCCGACTCAGGGCGATCGCCAGCACCCCGCCGATCGCCTGCTGGGCCCCAAAATTAATAAATTCCTTAGCCACCTGGATCGTAAACACCCCGCCCACAAAACTGGCCGTAACCAAAGTGATCAGGAGGGACTCCGTACCGACAATTGCCATTTGCTCCTTGACGTTGCGCCAGTGGAGGCGACGGTAAAGCACCATATGGGTCACCACCTGCCCCAGGAGTAGCAGGCTCTGCACCAACTTCAAAAACCACGTTCCAAGATTGCCCATGATGGAAGCCGCGAAAACTTTGGCTACTCTACCATCCTCGCCCAAGTCGGGCCGTCAGGTCAGACCTTAAGTACAGTCCCTTGGGTGCAGTCCTTTCAATGCAGTCCCTTCATCTGCCGCACCAAATGGATCATTTCGGGCAAAATCAATTGCTCCACCGCCAGTCGCACCGCATTGCGCGATCCTGGTAGCGAAAACAGGAGGGTATGGCCTACCAGACCGGCGATCGCCCGGGAGGCAATGGCCCGGGAACCCACTTCCTGCCAACTGAGGTAGCGAAACATCTCCCCAAAACCGGGTAAGGTCTTTTCCAGCAGCGTGGCGATCGCATCGCAGGTGGTATCCCTAGGCGCAATGCCGGTGCCGCCATTGATGACAAGCACCTCCAATTCAGGATCCGCAACCCAAGCTAAAACCCGGTCGCGAATCAAAACCGGATCGTCCGGCAAAATGCTGTAATCCCACAGCCGATGCCCCGCATTGAGCAGCGACTGGCGAATGAATTGCCCACTGGTATCGGTGTCCTCCGTGCGGGTATCGCTCGCCGTGAGCACCGCAAACGCCACGCTGTAGGATGGGGGATCGGGACAGGGTTGCTGCATCTATGCCCTGTTGAAATCCATACCGTTGGACTCGGCATAGCGCTCCATAAAGCGCAGGAACCGCTCCCATTCGGCAGCCCCCTCCATCTTGTGCACAGCTTCTACCCGTACCAAACTGCCGTTGGCATACTTAGCGCTCACATTGCGGCAGGTGATTTCCCCTTCGTCATCAATCAAAAACAGCCCCGTAATCTCCTGGAATCCCTGGGCTTCCCCCTGCACCATGCAGTTGGGTTCAAAAAACGAAAAAGTTGCCACACTAATGCTGCCATCCTTGTTGCGGGTTACGCGCACGTCGTCCACCTGCTCGTCCGTACCCCGCGCCAATTGAATTTTTACTGCCATGAATTGCGATCCTTAAGCCAAAAAATAAACAAACAACAGTCTCTGCTTTTTTTAAAACTGAAGCCTTAAAATTATACCGATAAAGCAGCATACCGAAAAAGCGCGATCGCCGCAGTGAGACAAAGATGGGCAGAGACCCGCTTTTAGTGTTAGCCTTAAGGTAACCTCAGCTAGAAACACAGGTAAATTTTATGGGATTACTTGATCGGATTGGCATGGTTGTCCGTTCCAACGTCAACGCCATGGTGACTGCTGCTGAAGATCCAGAAAAAATCCTGGAGCAGTCAATCATTGATATGCAAGAGGATCTGGTGCAATTGCGCCAAGCGGTAGCCCAATCCATGGCCGCTCTCAAGCGTCAAGAACAGCAGTATGCCCTAGCCAACAACCAGGCCCAAGAGTGGGAGCGGCGGGCGATGCTGGCAATTCAAAAGGGTGACGAAAACCTCGCCCGGGAAGCGCTGACCCGCAAAAAATCCCACGCTGACAGTGCCGCCTCCCTCAAGGGCAGCTTGGATCAGCAAAGCGCCCAAGTGGATCTCCTGAAGCGCAACCTGATTGCCCTAGAAGGCAAGATTTCCGAAGCGAAGACCAAAAAGGATATGCTCAAGGCCCGGTTGCAGTCGGCCAAGGCCCAGGAAAATCTCAACAACATGTTGGGCAAAATCAATACTAATTCTGCGTCAGCCACCTTTGAGCGGATGGAAGAGCGGGTCTTGATGGCAGAGGCTAAGGCCAGTGCCAGTTCCGAATTGGGCATGGACAATCTCGAAGGGCAATTCGCCCAACTTGAAGCCAGCAGCGGCGTTGATGACGAGTTGATGGCCCTAAAGGCCAAAATGATGTCCGGCTCCGCCCCGAACCAGCCAGCGCTTCAGCCTGCCGACAGCCGACCGGCCGCTACCCCAGGACAGGCCCTCGACAGCGAACTAGAGGCTCTGCGCCGTCAGATGGGCAGCTAATAGAATTCCTAGGCTATCCATCTTGCTATCAGTACCGTAAAACCCCGCTGACACTATTCGTTGGCGGGGTCTTTTTTTGCCTGTCCCTAGGCGATGGAAGAGCGGTGGATCGCCTTGGCCCGCTGCACTTGGTGGGCACAAAGCTGCTCGAGATCGGTGCGCGCAATTTCGATGCCGGATTGGGTCTCGGTGGCACGCTCGAAAAATATCACAGCGTCCACTTCCTGCAGGGATAGCAGCCGAAACAAAATTTCAAGGACGGGATATTCCACAACCACTAGTTCCTTGGCACCGAGTTTAAGCCGTTCTAGGTTAGCCGCGGTGCCACCGCTGTAGGCGTAGATAACCACCTTTTCAATTTCCGGATGCTCTCGGTTGCCAAGGGTGTAGGTAAGCCACTGGGTTTCCCGGTTTTGTAGTAAGAAGTACTGGGTATGGGTAAGGCGTTGGGCGATCACCCCCAATACTCCGGCAACCAACTGCACTGCTCCGGGAGTTACGCCATCGTCCGGAGCATTTTGGATAAGGGCATCGGCTTGACGTTGCAGGATCCGTTCCTTGGCAGTTGGCATAGAAACACCTAGGAAAATACCTTGTAATTGTGCTCGGCATCGTAGAGGTGGCAGCGATCACCAATGGTTTTCATCAGCGACCAAGAAAAGGCAGTTTCGTAGAGGTAGGGCTGCCAATGCTGTTTCAGGGAAGCATGGGCACGGCGCAGGTTGTAGAAGGGAATGCCCGTAGAGATGTGGTGGGGAATGTGCACATTGATGTCATGGCAAAGAAACTCTACCCAAGCAGGGTAATCGCAGTGCACCGTTCCGGTCAGCTGGTCAGCAGCGGCTTGCCATTGCTCCGGAAAATGAAAGGCAATCTCTGGCATGGTGTGGTGCACGATGGTAAAGGTGCTCATCCAAAAATGGTAGACCAGCCAAGGCATCAGGAAATAGTTGACCCAGCCGCCAACCCCCGTGAACCAAATCAGCACCGGAAAGGCGATCGCCGCAAAAATCACGACCACTGTTGCCGACAAAGCCACTTGGGAACGTTGCCGCTCAGGATACAACTTGGGATTGAAGTGCAGTAGCGCCCAGTGGATCACCGAACCAAACCACCAGAAGCGGGTACGAATGGCACGATAAAAAACGCGCTCTAGGGGAGAGACTGCCGCAAAGATTTCATCGGTGAAGGGGTACCAGGCATTGTCTTCTCCCATCTTGTTGGTGTGCACGTGGTGGTGGTCGTGCTTAAAGCGCCAGCCGTGGAAGGGATAGAGCAGGGGTAGAAAACAGAGATGCCCCACGAGATCGTTAACCCAGAGCTTTTTGGCAAAGGAGCGGTGTCCGCAGTCGTGCCCAAGCACAAAAAAACCAGTCAGGGCCGTCCCAGTAAAGATCCAACCTAGGGGCAACAGATACCAGGGAAGAACGGTCAGGAGGCAATAGCCCACGACTGCAGCAGTAAGGCTACTGGCAACGCCGAGCCAAGCGCGGGTCATATTTTTTTCAAAGCAGTCCGCCGGAAGGGTCTTGATGATGTCGCGGAGGGTGGTGTCGGCGGTTAGAACCGAGGGAGAGGGCTGGGGAGTATCGGTAGAAATCACGCTAAATGCCTGTAACTAAATGGAGAATCGAAACAATGCCAAAAAAATTATTGCAAAGCCTCGGCTTCGGAATTTTGCCCCAGGGGCTGCCGGCTCAGTTGCTGCAGTTGCCAGATGAGGCGCTCGGTTTCGGTCATCAGTTCGACGAATTCAGCTTGGGCTTCGGCGGAAAAAAGTTTTTTAATTTGGGCTTGAACTTTTGTAAGGTCCATTTCGAGGTGGTTACTCATGGCCATAGGTTTCTATACTCAGTCACACCATTGGTTCCTTGGCATTGTAACCCATATATTGTTGCGATATGTGTCCAATTATCAAGGCGTCGGCGCGGGGTCAGGTGAATCAAGATCCACTTAAGCCTTTGGGGGCGTCGAGGGGCGTGTCGGCAAAGAGAAGGGGGGCGATCGCCGCTGCGGCACCAATGCGGGTTTCGCGGTTGTCTTCAACGGCGTAGAACTGGTTAATGCGTTCGCACAGTCCGGCGGAGGTAAGACTTTGCACGTTATGGCTGATGATGTAGCTCTGGGCCGGAGAGGCGCGAAAGGCGGCGAAGGCATCCTGACAGTAGGCAAACTGGGCGGCAGCGGAGGCCTTGACCCAGACATCCCCCCGTTGGTTGCCCTTGAGAATTTCCGTGCCGTCGGCAGGGGCGATGGGGCGATAGGGAGCGGCGATCGCTCCGGGGGCTAACCCCACCATGGCACCGAGCCAAAACATCCCCAGCAGTAAAGATAACGCAAACAGGCGTACCATAGCAGCAACCCAATTTTTTTCCACCGTAGCATGAAAAAACTCCTGGCCTTGGCCATTGCGGTGCTGGTTCTGGGCGTCGTCCTCTGGCTTTGGGGGCCAACGCTCCAGTCCTTCCTGCGCCAGACACTGAAGCTGATTCAGGGGGCGGGTTGGGGGGGTATCGCCCTCTACGTGCTGGTCTATAACGTCGCTACGGTACTGTTGATTCCGGGGTCGCTCCTAACCTTGGGGGGAGGGCTAATCTACGGCGTGGTGGCAGGCAGTGCGATCGTCTTTGGGGCAGCAACCCTGGGGGCAACCTGGGCATTTCTCATAGGGCGCTATCTGTCGCGGGATTGGGTGCAGGCACGGCTAGCCAACAATGAAAATTTTGGGCGCATCAGTCGGGCGGTGGCACAGGAGGGGCTAAAGATTGTGTTCCTCAGCCGCCTATCGCCCGTGTTTCCCTTCAATGTGCTGAATTACGCCTTTGGACTGACGGAGGTGACCCTGCGGGATTACCTCCTAGGTTCCCTGGGGATGGTGCCGGGAACGATACTCTATGTTTACTTGGGCTCCCTCGTTGGCGATGTGGCACGGCTGGGATCGGTGTCTTTACCCGAAGGGAACGGCTGGATAGACGGGGCGGTCAAGATTTTGGGCTTTGGCGCAACGCTGGCAGTAACGGTTTACGTAACTTGGCTAGCGCGGCGGGCACTACAGGAGGAAACCCAGTGAGTCAGCAACGGCAGTTTGTGGGGGGTGTGGCCCTCTTGGCGGAGGATCGCGATGATGCGCGGCTGCGATCGCAGGTGGCCCCGGTGGATTGGCACAATCCCACACCAGCTCCCATCTACGATCTGGTGGTGGTCGGGG